>JBNMOT010000004.1:0-69331 GCA_051275515.1 Oleispira sp.
ATTGGTGCGGATGGGGAGACTCGAACTCCCACGGGCGTGAGCCCACCACCCCCTCAAGGTGGCGTGTCTACCAATTTCACCACATCCGCGAAACTACTTTTTGATGCCTATTCTGCAGGTACTTCTAGTACCGGCACATCATCAATCGACACATCCACATCAGGAGCATCAGTCGCAGGTGCGTATTCTTCCACAATAGGGGCGTCTTGCTCAAGAACTTCTCTCATTTCTTGCGTAGGAACGCCCACATCGTTAATGCCTTTTGCTTTATTGCTCGCAACAACTGCAAGAGCCATAGAGGTAGCAAAGAAAACTGCAGCAAAGATTGCCGTCATACGGCTTAAGAAATTACCTGAGCCTTGGCCACCAAATACTGTTTGTGACGAACCACCACCAAACGAAGCGCCTGCATCAGCACCCTTACCTTGCTGGATCATTACCAAACCAATAACACCAAAGGCTAATAAGATATGAACTACTAGGGTAATCTTTTCCATTATACTCTACCTATTACGCTTACCAACATTAAGTTGGATTACAAATTCCTAAAAATTCTTCAGCTTTTAGTGAGGCACCGCCCACTAAGCCACCATCGATATCTTGCTGCGCAAACAATTCTTTCGCATTGTCCGCTTTAACACTGCCACCATAAAGAATATGACTATTGAGTGCTAAATCTGCATCTTTCATCGCTAAAAGGCCACGAATAAATGCATGTACTTGCTGCGCTTGCTCCGGAGAAGCTGTCTTCCCAGTACCAATTGCCCATACAGGCTCATAAGCAAATACACATTTTGCTAACTGCTGAATGCTTAAACCATTCAACACCGCATTAATTTGTTTTTCAATAACCGCTTCGGTTTGATTCGATTCACGCTCTGCGAGTGTTTCTCCAATACAAACAAAAGGCACTAAACCTGCGGCCAACGCTGCTTCTGTTTTTACCAACACATCAGCGTCAGTTTCAGCATAAAGCGTACGACGCTCAGAATGCCCAACTAATACTGCCTCACAACCGCAATCAACCAACATATTAGCGGATACTTCACCCGTATAAGCACCACTATAAAATGGACTTACATTCTGACAACCCACCTTGACTGAACTGCTCTGTAACTTATCAACGGCAGCTATCAAATACGGAGCCGGAGGAAATACCACGACGTCTGTTTGCTGCGGAGTATTTTGTGAAATACTGGCTAGCAATTCATTCAACATGGCCTTACTGGCATTCATTTTCCAGTTACCCGCCACCAATAGACGACGCATAATCACCTCAGGATATAAAACAGGGCGAGATAGTAGCGAAGATAGCCATCTGACTCAAGCAGTAGATGGCTATAATCGAAATTAAGATATGATATTTCTAACGATTTCAGCTAATTGCTGTGCTTTTTTAGCCACTAAAGCACCATCCTCACCCTCTACCATCACTCGAACAACCGGTTCTGTGCCTGATGGGCGAAGCAAAACTCGGCCTCTGCCTGCCAATTCAGCCTCAACCTCTGCCGCGGCATCTTGTATGGTTTTATTTTTCGCAACGTCAATATCTTTATTTCGACGAACATTAATCATTGTTTGCGGGCATTTAATCATACCCGACTTGAGCTGATGCAAACTTTTGCCTGAGTCCTGCACCGCCATCATAATTTGCAATGCTGAAACCACACCGTCTCCCGTAGAGGTTGAATCTAAACACAACAGATGACCAGAAGACTCCCCTCCGAAACGCCAATTATGATCTTTCAACTGCTGCATTACGTAGCGATCACCCACATTGGCACGAACAAAGTCGATTTTTTCTCTTTTCAAAGCCAGCTCTAAACCAAGATTGCTCATCAAAGTACCGACAATGCCTCCCCCCAAGCGTTTACGACTGCGGGCATGCATGGCCATAATGTAAAGCAATTCGTCACCATCAACGATCTCACCTTTGTCATCAACCATAATTACGCGATCGCCATCACCATCAAAACCGATACCCAAGTCAGCTCGAGTTTCGATCACTTTTTGCTGCAGTTGTTTTGGTGAGGTTGAACCTACGTCTTTATTAATATTCAGACCATTAGGTGCCACACCAATCGCAATCACTTCAGCCCCCAACTCTTCGAATACAGCTGGCGCTATTTGATAGGTAGCACCATGAGCACAATCCAATACGATACGCTTTCCTTTGAGCTTTAAACGACGCACGGTACTTTTACAAAACTCAATATAACGCCCTGCAGCATCATTCACTCGAAATGCCTTACCCAACTGATCAGAAGAAACCGTCGTCATTGGCAAGTCTAAATACTTCTCAATTTCAAACTCAATCGCATCATCAAGCTTGGTACCGTCTGCGGAAAAAAACTTGATGCCGTTATCTTGAAAAGGATTGTGAGAGGCACTGATAACGATGCCAGCCTCTGCATGAAAAGTTCGCGTCAAATAGGCAATACCCGGCGTAGACATTGGACCTAACATGACACTATCAACCCCCGCCGCCGCTAGACCAGCCTCCAAAGCTGATTCAAACATATAGCCAGAAATACGCGTATCTTTACCAATTATAATTTTACTTTTACCCTGACTGGCAAATACTTTACCGGCCGCCCAACCCAGCTTCATAACAAATTCAGGAGTGATCGGATAAATACCTACTTCGCCGCGTATGCCATCGGTACCAAAATATTTTTTGCTAACATTAGTGTTCATGCTTTTGTTATATCCTTGCTAAATTCTTTTGTCGCTGCGACGACCTGAAGTGCATCGAAGGTGGCTGCTACATCATGTACACGAATAATTGCACTGCCTTTCATTGCCGCAATAACGGCCGCGGCCAAACTGCCATAAAGCCGCTGATCAGCGGGTCTATCCTGAAAAGCTTTATCTTGTAAAACTTTGCCTATCATAGTCTTTCTAGAAATTCCGACCAAGAGCGGCAAGTCAAATTGATGGAAACTTTCTAACTCATTCAGGAGCCGATAGTTATGCTCCAGTGTTTTACCAAAACCGAAGCCGGGGTCTAATAATAGACGTGACTTTTCAATACCCGCGTCAGCACAAGCATGAATTCGCTCAGCCAAAAAAGCATGAATATCCCTAACGATATCCTCATAGCAGGGCGCCTGCTGCATACTATCAGGCTGACCTTGCATATGCATTAGACAAACTGGCAATCCTGTCGCAGCAGCAGCACTCAAGGCGCCTTCACGCTGCAAAGCGCGTACGTCATTAATGAGTCCTGCGCCGACCGCTGCAGACTGCAAAATTACTTCAGAGGTACTGGTATCAATCGAAATAATGGCATCTAAATTTTTATGAATTGCCTCAACAACAGGCACGACCCGATCTAACTCTTCCTGCAGTGAAACAGAAACAGCACCGGGACGAGTAGACTCACCCCCCACATCAATTAAAACAGCCCCTTGCTTAATCATCTCCTCAGCATGGAACAACGCTTTATCAAGTTTATTGTAAGAGCCTCCATCAGAAAAGGAGTCAGGGGTAACATTCAAGATCCCCATAATATTACAACGGTTTAAATCCAATCGCTGTATTTTGCCGTTACGAGATCCGCAGGCTAATAATTTTTTTTTCATACTGAATACATTCATTGCTAAGCATTTAAAAGAACACTTTAAAAGTGCGATATTAATTTAAAGCAGCGGCATAAAAGAGTCCCATAAAAAAACGGGCCGTAGCCCGTTATTTTAATCGATTAATCACTGATATTACACATCGACTTGATCGCCTGGCGCATCATCACTATCGCCTTGCTCGCCGAGATCAGTCTCTTCAACAGAAGGTGCCGATGAGCCCCCGTTTTTATCATCCCAAGAAGCCGGCGCACGCACTTTTTGGCGACTCATTAAGTCTGCAACCTGATTAGAATCAATCGTTTCATACTCCATCAATGCTTCTTTCATTGATTCTAATATGTCGCGATTATCGTCTAATATCTTTTCAGCTCGAGCATAACACTCTGATGTAATACTCTTTATTTCCTGATCGATTAAACGCGAGGTCTCGTTTGATACATGGCGAGAGCCAATACCGTCGGAATCACGAGAATCATAATCTAATGGCCCCAACGTATCTGATAAACCATAATTAACAACCATTGCACGAGCAAAGTGTGTTGCCATTTTGATGTCTTGAGAAGCCCCAGTACTTACGCCTTCTTTGCCATAAAGCATTTCTTCGGCAATTCGACCACCGTAAGCCGTCGCAATATCACCCATGATTTTTCTACGGCTTTCGCTAATTCGATCCGCTTCAGGCAAGAAGAAAGTAACACCGAGTGCTCTACCACGAGGAATGATCGTTACCTTGTGAACAGGATCATGCTCTTCCGACAAACAACCCACTATCGCGTGGCCCGCTTCATGGTAAGCCGTACTCTCTTTTTCTTTCTCAGACATAACCATGGTCTTACGCTCTGCGCCCATCATGATTTTGTCTTTAGCTTTTTCAAACTCTTCCATTGTCACAAGGCTTTTCGCAGCACGTGCAGAGAAAAGTGCAGACTCGTTGACCAAGTTCGCTAAATCAGCACCCGAGAAACCCGGCGTACCCCGTGCAATAACAGACGCCTTAACATCATCTGCGATTGGCACTTTACGCATATGTACTTTTAGAATTTGCTCACGACCACGAACATCGGGCAAACCAACAACTACTTGGCGATCAAAACGACCTGGACGCAATAGCGCTTTATCCAATACGTCTGCACGGTTTGTCGCAGCAATAACTATAACGCCGTCATTTGCTTCAAAACCATCCATCTCAACCAACAACTGGTTAAGTGTTTGCTCGCGTTCATCGTTACCACCGCCATGGCCGCCCCCACGACTACGACCAACCGCATCGATTTCATCAATAAAGATAATACAAGGGGCTTGTTTCTTAGCTTGCTCAAACATGTCGCGCACACGAGATGCACCCACACCGACAAACATTTCAACGAAATCAGAACCTGAAATAGAGAAGAAAGGTACTTTCGCTTCACCCGCAATGGCTTTCGCTAGCAATGTTTTACCTGTCCCAGGAGGACCTTCTAATAAAACACCACGTGGAATTCGACCACCAAGGCGCTGGTACTTACCTGGGTCGACTAAAAAATCAACGAGTTCTTTAACATCTTCTTTCGCTTCGTCACAACCGGCAACATCTTCAAATGTTGTCTTAATTTGATCATCACTTAATAACTTTGCCTTGCTCTTGCCGAACGACATAGGGCCGCCTTTACCACCAGCACCACCGCCTTGCATTTGGCGCATAAAGAACATGAAGACCGCAATAATTACCAAAATAGGGAAAGATGCGACCAACAGTTGCGTCCAAATGCTCTGCTGCTCAGGCTTTTTACCTTCAACTTGAACGTTGTTATTCAATAAGTCGTCAATCAACTTATCGTCGTAAGCAGGCAATATAGAAGAGAAACTCTCACCATTACTCAACACGCCTTCAATATTCTGACCGGCAATGCTGACACGCTCTACTTGGCCTGTACGTACACTACTAATGAATTCAGAATACTTGAGTTCTTTGGCTTGGCTGACATTTTGTAAATTATTAAAAACCGTCATCAATACCGCAGCGATGATGGCCCAAAGTACTAAATTCTTTGCCATGACAGGCATACCTCTAATTTTATATGTAGCGTAAGTATTATAGCTTACGCAGCTTTTAACCTGATCTCTACTATCTATACGGCGTTAATAGAGAATCAGAGGTCATTTATACCTTTCTTTACTCTACTCACTACCTTAACAAAAGATTGACTAACCCTTATAACCCTTTGCCACTAAGTACACCTCACGAGAACGTGCTCGAGAAGATTCTGGCTTACGGGTAACAACTTTTAGAAACGATGAACGCATATCTTTAAGATACTCATCAAAGCCCTCTCCATGAAAAACCTTAGCCACATAGCTTCCGCCGGGTTTTAAAACCTGACGAGCCATATCCAAGGCCAGTTCAACCAAATACATTGCACTCGGCTGATCCACTGCACTCATCCCACTCATATTGGGGGCCATATCGGAAATTACAAGGTCAACCTGCCTATTACCAATAATAGTCATTAATTCATCAAATACCGTTTCTTCGGTAAAATCACCCTGCAAGAAAGTAACACCAGCGATGCCATCCATCGGCAAAATATCAGAGGCGACGACTAGACCATGATCCCCTGCTCGCTTGACTGCAACTTGCGACCAACTACCCGGAGCCGAACCCAAATCAACAATAGTCATTCCTGGCTTAATCAACCTATCTTTATCATCGATTTCCATCAGCTTATAACACGCGCGAGAACGATAGCCCTCCTCTTTGGCCTTCATCACGTAATGATCATTAAAATGCTCATCCATCCAATCATTACTCGATTTTGAACGCGCCATATCTTATTTTCTCAATTGGTTTTCTACAGATTACCGCTTTAAGCGGCAAATTCGAATTTATTGCTATATAATCACAGCTTACCACTTAATTAAGTTAGGCAACCAAATCTGATGGCAATTTCTGCTGAACAAAAGAAAGCAATGCGCTCTATTGGCCATAATCTAAACCCAGTTGTAACCATAGCCGGTAACGGTTTATCGGAAGCGGTACTGGAAGAATTAAACCGTGCTCTTGATGACCACGAGTTAATTAAGGTAAAAGTTTCAATTGGCGAACGCGACATGCGCGCTCAAGCAATTAAAGACATAGTGAAAGAAACCGGTTCTGAATTGATTCAAAAAATAGGCAAGGTTGCCTTAATCGTGCGTCGTAATCCGAAAGCTCACCCTAAGCTTTCTAATTTATCTTAGTTTTTTAGTGACCAATAAGCGCCAGGTACTCAAACTGGCGCTACTCTTTGACGGAGTAATGAGCATTATTTAAAAATATTGCCTCTTTGGAAAAACAATATTCTTGTAAAGATGAATATTAGTGCTCATATCACGCCAGAGGCACAAGACCCATCTAAATAGTTTTGATAGCATAGAGGTCATATTTACTGATCCAACTATCTAGGTTACAGCACATGTCTCAGTTCGTTATTTCCGGTACAGGCTTATTTATTCCTCCTTATGCAATTAGTAACGAAGAGCTAGTCAATGCCTTTAATCAATATGTAGAAAAATTCAACGAGCAGCATGCTGTTGAAATCGAAGCAGGCAATGTCGAAGCTATGACGGGGTCAACACCTGAATTTATTGAAAAAGCCTCAGGCATTAAATCTCGCTATGCTATGTATAAAGACGGCATTATCGATCCTAATATTATGCATCCCGTCTTTCCAATGACAGAGGGAGGCAAGACACCTGAAATGGTAACAATGGGCATTGCTGCCGCTAAACAGGCAATGGCAGAAGCAGGTAAAACGGCAGATGACATCGACCTCGTCGTGGTATCAAGTACGTTCCGTCAGCGTGACTACCCCGGTATTTCAGTAGAAATTCAACGTGACTTAGGGATTAAAGGCAGCGCATATGATATGGGCATTGCTTGCTCATCCGCTACCTTCGGTATGATTAACGCGTATGCCGCATTAGCGGCCGGTATTGCTAAATGCGTTTTATTCGTCAATCCAGAATTCACCACTCCTGGCTTAAACTTCAAAAGTCGGGACAGTCACTTTATCTTTGGCGATGTTGCAACGGCCGCGATTATTGAGCCCGAGGCCACCTGTACTAACAATAACGCCTTTCGCATCATCGGTACTAAGCAGATGACTCAGTACTCTGACAACATACGCAGTGACGCGTCTTATGCAGATTATTGTTTTGATGACTTACCAGAGAGTCGCCCCTTCTTTCAGCAACAGGGACGTAAAGTCTTTAAAGAGCTACTGCCATTAATCGTTACCTTTATCTCTGAGCAATTAAAAGAGAACAATATGAAGGCGGAAGATCTAAAACGCATGTGGCTGCATCAAGCCAATATCAACATGAATAATTTTGCCGCAAAGAAACTTTTAGGACGCCTACCTACATTAGAAGAGGCGCCCGTTGTATTGGATGAATTCGCCAATACAGCCTCTTCCGGTTCTGTTATTGCTTTCCATAAATACAAAGATGACTTCAAGTCTGGGGAAAAAGGCCTAATTTGTTCATTTGGCGCGGGCTATTCTATTGGTAGCTTAATGGTTGAAAGAGTATAATAAACCGCCAAACGCTTGCTTTTTAAGGTTTAGGCCTTATAAAGTAAACAATGAATCATTGTAATTTGAGAGATCAATAACACTCCATGAGCGAAGAGCGACTGAGTAGCCAATCTAAAACGTGGCTAGACAAGCTATCCACCTTGTTTTCCGACGATCCGAATGACCGTCAAGATCTAAAAGATATATTACGAGAAGCCGCTGAGCGAAACGTAGTAGATACTGAAACGCTTTCTATTTTAGAAGGTGCATTGCAAGTTTCCGACATGCAAGTACGTGACATCATGGTGCCACGCTCGCAAATGGTCTGTATCAAGGCCGAAGAATCTCTCAAAGAATTTCTTCCTTCTATTATCAAATCAGCTCACTCTCGCTTCCCTGTTTTAGGTGAAGATCAAGACGAAGTGCTCGGTGTATTATTGGCCAAAGATCTATTGCCTCTTATTCTGAATGAAAGCCTTGAAGATTTTAATGTTAAAGATCTTTTACGAGCAGCGGCATTTGTCCCTGAAAGCAAGCGTCTTAACATTCTATTGAAAGAGTTTCGCGCAACCCGTAACCATATGGCCATTGTCGCGGATGAATTTGGTGGCATTGCCGGCATAGTCACCATTGAAGATGTACTAGAGCAAATCGTTGGTGAAATCGAAGATGAGCATGATCAGGATGATCATGATAGCTTCATCACTCAGCTTGACAACAATGTTCGCATGGTTAAAGCACTCACGACTATTGAGGATTTTAATCAGCATTTTGAGACTAAGTTTGACGAGAAAGAGTTTGATACCATCGGTGGTATTATTATTCAACACTTTGGCCGCGTTCCTGAATGCGATGAGGCCATTACGATCAATAACTGGCGTTTTAAAGTAGTTAATGGCACGGGACGACGAATTAATTTAATGGAAGTTACTCCCGTCGATTAATTTTTTGGTAAAAGCTGAATAATTTAAAAAGAAAGCCTAGTGCTTTCTTTTTTGTTTTCTATATCAAGGGTTTATATGATTCTCGTTCAAAGACTCATTGCACAGCCGCGTTTAATCGCCTTGCTGTCGGGATTAGTCTTTCCTTTTGCCATCGCGCCTTTTTTTATTTGGCCCATCGCAATCCTCTCTTTAGTAGGCTTACTCTTTTGCCTGTACAACTGCTCAGTAAAAGAAGCGGCTATTCGCACGTGGCTTTTTGGTTTCGGAAAATTTTCTATTGGTGTCTCTTGGATTTATGTCAGCATGCACGATCATGGTGGCACCCCTGCGGTATTGGCCATATTGATGGTCGGATTATTTGCCGCTTTTCTAGCAACCTTTCCTGCTCTTTTCATGGTTTTCTTTCAGCGTTTTTATAATCAAGCATATAATAAACCGATTATTTCCATACTCGCCTTCGCTGCGTTATGGTTTACTTATGAATGGTTTCGTAGCTGGTTCCTAACCGGATTCCCTTGGCTATTTGCTGGGGATGCACAACTGTATACTTGGCTTAATGGCTGGGCACCTATTCTAAGTGTGTATGGTCTTTCATTTTTTACAGCCCTTAGTGCTGCGGCGATTTATTTCAGCCTACGCAATAAAAAAATTCACTACTTATTTTTTTTAATCGTATGGCCAATCGGATATTTACTGCAAGGAATAAGCTGGACAGAGGCGACCAACGAACTAAAAGTTAGTGCGGTTCAAGGAAATATTGCTTTAGAACTAAAATGGTTACCCGAACAACAGATGCCAACCCTTAACGCTTATTTAGAACAAACAAGACAACACTGGGACAGTGATTTAGTGCTATGGCCAGAAACGGCCGTTACCGCACTAAAAGATCAATTTCAATATTATCTCAATACAATTAACCAAGAAGCAACTAACAACAAGACTGCGTTAATTACCGGCATTCCGTTTCGTTATACTCAAGGTCCTTTCAGAGGAGAGTTTCACAATAGCATTCTAGCCATTGGGATGGGTGAAGGCTTGTATCATAAGCAGAAACTTGTCCCTTTTGGTGAATATATCCCACTAGAAAAAATAATACGTGGACTGCTGCCATTTTTCGACCTACCGATGTCTAGTTTTAAACAAGGAGATAAAAAGCAGAATTTATTAAAGATAGAAAAAGATGAACAGCTCTTTTTAATTGCGCCTTTTATTTGCTACGAAATTGTTTATCCGGAATTTGTTGCCGATATGGCAGAAGACTCAGACTTGCTCATAACCATTAGTAACGATGCTTGGTTTGGTGACTCTCTGGGCCCAAAACAACACATGGCCATTGCACAGATGCGTGCATTAGAGACCCAGCGTTATTTATTACGTTCAACGAATACCGGTATCACGGCACTGGTCAATCATAAAGGTGAAATTCTTAAACAGCTACCTACGAATCAAAGAGCCACGCTTACTGCTCTAGCACAAACCAGACAAGGCTCTACGCCTTTTATGCTGTTTGGTTTATGGCCGTTGTTTTTAACATCAATATTCATTCTTTTATTAGGACTCTACCGTAGAAAAACATAATGTAATGAACGTCGCACACAAAAAAAGCCCAGTATCATGGGCTTTTTTAATAGTAAATAATAACCGACCATATAATTAACCAATATAATTAACCAATATAATTAACCAATATAATTCGATCATTCAGTATCTAATAATTCAACACTTAAGGATTCTGAATCAATAATTTTTGGACTCTTATGCATTATATCATCTAAGTTCATAATATTTTCTCCATTGTGTAAAGGCGAAGCCGTTAAATATGGCTCTTTGGGTAACGTTAATAAATAACTTTTCAAGGGCTCAGTTATTTTTTCAATGTATTCAACATACTGTCGCACCATCTCATCAATATCTAAAACACCACTTACAATACGTATCATCATGCCCACTAACCAATCAAGATGAACTTTGACATCAATTAACTCATAACTTTTTTCAGTTAACGCTTGACGTATCTGCCGAGAACTACTGCCTGCCACCTGCATAAAAACATTATCAGTGGATTCTAATAATGCATCCATTAACTCTACATCTAACTTTGCAAGTGCACGCTGACTGTCGCCATTTTGCATACTCTGATACATTTTATGTACGACACTGAAAATTTTCCCTTGTGAATTTTTCGCACTTTTTTCTGCAGACATTTTCATCACTGCCGGCATAGCATGGCTGAAAAACTCTAAACCGGATAATAAGAAATCACCCCCTAATTCAAGCTCATTAATTTGGTACAAATCACTCAAGAATCCCAAATTACCATCACGCTTGTAATCAAGGATTTTTATACCAGAGCCCTGCAGAGTATGCACAACTCTCATTCTCGTTAGAGTCCTTAACGCCATACGTAAAGAGGTCCTATCCACCCCTAGGTATTTTGCAAGATGTCGCTCTGGTGGTAATTTATCGCCGGGCACAAGCTTACCGGTATAAACTAATGCTATTAATAAATCTGTAATTTGGTCGGGCAGTATTTTTACTGACATTTGTTTATTATCACAACCATCAAAGTAAGTATTCTGTAAATGCAACTACTATAGCACTCGCTGTAGTAAGAATTCTACAAATGATTCGGATTAACCAATCTTATTTAATATTCGACAATAATTATGTGTTCACATTTTTCAAAAATAGATTAATGTAAAAATAAGCAATGAAAGACAGGCAATTTAACCGCCTGTATGTGACATGAACCTTAGGATTTGAACTTCTTCAGCAAGGTCAAAATTGTGTTTTTCAGGTTTTAAGTGTAATGCAGAAATTAATGCCTTTTTTATCTCGTCATCAGAACAGCCATTGCGAATAATGGTACGTAAGTCCTGACTATTCTCATTTCCTAAACATAATAATAAACATCCAACCGCCGTAATTCTTACTCGATTACAGTCACTGCAAAAATTATTAGTATGAGGAGAAATAAAACCAATTCTACTGGTATAACCCTCAATTGCTGAATAAACCGCAGGGCCACCTGTTTTATAACTTGATGATTTTAAAGAATATTTTTCTTCTATTTTACTTTTTATATCAGCACTGGATAAAAAAGTGACGCTGCGATCATATCCCACTTCACCTAATGGCATCTCTTCGATAAAAGAAATATCTAAATCATGTTCTAAGGCGAAATCAGTGAGTGGCACAATTTCATCTTCATTCATGCCACGCATAATCACTGCATTTAGTTTGATACTATCGAAGGGGTATTTTTTTGCTTCAGTGATGCCATCAAGCACCGCGTGTAATCGATCACGACGAGTAAGCTTATGAAATCGTTCAGCTTTTAGAGTATCCAAACTAATATTCAAGCGCGATAAGCCCGCTTCGAATAAAGGTTGGGCATACTGAGCTAACAAAGTACCGTTAGTCGTCATAACGACCTCTTCGATACCTTCAATCGCTTTAATACTCGCAACCAGCTCAGGCAACTTTTTACGCATTAACGGCTCACCACCGGTTAAACGAATTTTTGTCACACCCAACTGAGCAAAACTGGTGGCCACGCGAGTGATTTCCTCAAACGATAAAATATCTTGGCGAGGTAAAAATTCAACATCTTCACTCATGCAGTAACTGCAACGTAAATCGCAGCGATCAGTGACGGATATACGGACATACTCGATGGTGCGCCCAAAAGGGTCTATTAACTGTTTCATCTTTATATTCTATGGCAGCGTAACGCGAGTAGCCAGCGCATCTAACCACAGAATTAAAAATTGTTTATTAATACTGATTATTAGCCCCTATCTAATGGCAATTCGATCCGCCAATAAAGCAAGGTAAACCCTTGAATATATTAGATTTTAGTACTTATTTCTCATTAAATAAACAGGCAGAAACTAAAGATGTGCGCGTTAACGGCTTATCTAATATACGAACACTCGCACACATATCTGGCTCAATTTGTTGCCCAACCCAGTTCACTAAAATAAAACGAGCATTATCTGGATTGGTTAACATGAAAATGTAATTACGCGCGTCACGATTTAATGCACCATCAACTAAAATAAATGAATAGCCCTCAACGGACGATAAAGTTTGGTCAATACTCGCAATAATATCAACATTTTCCGCCCCCAGCTCGTTAATGAACCACTGCTTAAATAAAACAGAATCCGTATAAACACAGAACCTGCCACCTAATGGAATCGGCATGGGTTGAATAAAGGAATGACTCAACGCTCTCGTTTTCACAAAAAAATCAAAGGTAGAACCTTTTTCATCAGAATGGAGTAACGACAATTCTCCCTGCAGCATATTACAAATTTGTCGAGAAATAGGCAGGCCAAGGCCTGTGCCACCGTGTTCACGGGCATAAGAATTATCAACTTGCTGAAAGGTCTCAAAAATACGCTTACTCGCAATATCAGGAATCCCAATTCCAGTATCGCTGACCTCGCCTTGCAGGCACCCATTGCGCCAACCAATTACGACACGGATACCACCTGCATGAGTAAATTTAATCGCGTTACCGATAAGGTTGATCAGTACTTTTCTGAAATTTACAGGATCCACATCAATCTCCGCAGGTACGGAATGACTAAAAGTTAACACTAAATCTAAACGTTTTTCAGCGATGTCAGTGGTAAATAAAGCAACGATGCCCTGAAAAAATCCTTCGGTCTCTACCGCTTCTCTCTGCACCTTTAAGCCACCCGCTTCAATGGCAGCAACATCTAAAATCTGATTCACCGTATCCAGCAGCACCTGTGCACTCATGTTGCACAATCCAACATATTTTTCCTGTTTTTCGGTGATACAGGTATCCATTAATAATTTGTTCATCCCTAAAATACCACTGATCGGCGTTCTCAACTCATGACTCATATTCGATAAAAACTGCCCCTTTATCTCATTAGCCACATTCGCATTATGCGTCACTTGCTTAAGCTCTGCCTCCAAGATCAACGCCTGATCGACATCCGACTGAAGTTGTGTGTTCAGTTTCACTAATGCTTCGTTCATCTCACCATACATACTGCGGTAGGCCAGAATTAAAGGAATGGCGATGGCAAGCAATACAATACTCATACCGATAACGTATAAAACAGCATGCTGTAGTGAATTTTCAATAACCGTAATGTCCATGTCTGCAGCAGCAACATAAGGAAAGCCTTCGGGTGAGAGCATTGGTATCAGAATTGTTCTAAATAATCCCCAAGAATCCCCCGCTGTCACATAGATAGGCTCTTTCGCGGTCATTGCCTCAAAATACTCAGGTGCGCCTTCCGGGTAATCCGTCCAGTAGGTGACAACTTTATTATTTTTAATATCGTCTTGGGTATAGTTACAAGAAGTGAAATAAATCTTACCTTCGACCATCACATAGCTATAAAGATAGGTTAAATCACCACTACCAGCGTGGAGACTCATTAATTCTAAATTGTGCTGGTCTTGCTCATCAGAAATGGCGTTGGCTGAGTGAGCAAGATCATGAAAGTCTGCCGGTAATATTGCGGAAATATTGCTGGCAGCGGCCAATAATCGTTGATCGATATCGTTTAAAAAACGATCTCGCTCTTCGATATAGCTAATAGAAGCAATTAAAAACACACCCAAAATATAAACAAAAATGGCCCCAGAAAAGCGCGTTACTCTAGACTTCACATTTAATCCCATCTTATTATGAACACACAATAATCAGCAAATGTTCACTAACATCGATTCGTATCTAGTGCTAACCATAGACCCATTATAAAAAATAGTTTTAATAATAAGCCCTTATTCATTTCCCACTCCTCCCTTAAAAACTAGAATTGTTATTCACACATATTATTTACCTTTCCCATCAATCCCTACTCACTAGCCCTATTCCAATATCCTCTCCAATGACAACGCTACCCGCAGCCTTCTGCTTAGGGTAAACTGACCCTCTTATTCGAACCTTGATTTACAAGATTATTACTATGTCTCAGTCGTCTCATACCCCTACCCCCATGTTAGAAAGCTATCAGCCAAAGAAATTTGAAGGCAAGCTGCAACAACACTGGGAGCAAAATACAGTTTTCAAAGCGGTCCATGATGCCAGCAAAGAGAAATTCTATTGCTTATCCATGTTCCCTTACCCAAGTGGACGACTGCACATGGGTCACGTACGTAACTATACGATTGGTGATGTAGTGTCTCGTTACCAGCGTATGCAAGGCAAAAATGTGATGCAGCCAATGGGTTGGGATGCGTTTGGTCTGCCGGCAGAAAATGCGGCGATTAAGCACAAAACGGCTCCTGCAAAATGGACTAAAGAAAACGTCGCCTACATGAAGACCCAGCTTAAGAGCTTGGGCTTTGGTTATGACTGGGACCGTGAATTTGCCACCTGTGACCCTGAGTACTATCGCTGGGAACAGTGGTTCTTTACCCAGTTAGTCGAAAAAGACATGGCGTATAAGAAAGTCTCTGCGGTTAACTGGTGCCCGAACGACCAAACGGTATTGGCCAACGAACAAGTGATCGATGGTTGCTGCTGGCGCTGTGATAGCCCAGTAATAAAGAAAGAAATTCCACAATGGTTCATTCGCATCACCGCCTATGCAGAAGAACTATTGAACGATCTAGACCAGCTAGATGAATGGCCTGAGCAAGTTAAAGCCATGCAAAAAAACTGGATCGGTCGCTCTGAAGGCGTAGAAATGCGTTTTGCATTGAAAGATTCCCGCGAAGAACTAGAAATCTATACGACTCGCCCCGATACCTTGATGGGGGTTACTTATGTGGCGGTTGCCGCAGGTCACCCATTGGCCTCACAAGCGGCTCTAGCGAATGGCGGCAATACTGAGATTAAAGCCTTCATCGAAGAGTGCAAAAAATCCAGCACCGCAGAAGCCGATGTTGCGACGATCGAGAAAAAAGGTGTCGATACCGGCATTAAGGCCATTCACCCAGTGACCGGTGATGAAGTCCCTGTTTGGATCGCCAACTTCGTCTTAATGGATTATGGCACAGGCGCGGTTATGGCCGTTCCCGCACACGACCAACGTGACTGGGAATTTGCGACTAAGTACGACCTAGCCATCCAGCAAGTTATCGCACCTAAGCCTACCAAGGCCAAAGGTAAAGAGAAGGGCGAAACTGAAAGCGAGACTATCGATTTATCAGAAGGCGCGTATACCGAGAAAGGTATTTTGGTTAACTCGGGTGAATTCAACGGTTTGCCCACCAACAAAGCCTTTAAAACCATCGCTCATTGGTTAACAACCAACGGCAAGGGCGAAATCAAGGTTAACTACCGTCTGCGTGACTGGGGCGTCAGCCGTCAACGCTATTGGGGCAGCCCAATTCCAATGGTTCAAAAGCAAGACGGTACTTCCGTCACCACTCCTGTCGATATGCTTCCGGTTATATTACCGACCGACGTGGTAATGGATGGCATTAACTCGCCAATCAAGAACAACCCAGAATTCTCCAACATCGAAATCGATGGCGAACTGGCGTTCCGTGAAACGGATACCTTCGATACTTTTATGGAATCGTCTTGGTATTACGCCCGTTACTGCTCACCGCAAAGCCACGACAAAATGCTTGAACCAGAAGAAGCGAATTATTGGCTGCCTGTAGATCAATATATTGGGGGTATCGAACACGCGATTTTGCATCTTTTATACGCGCGTTTCTTCCACAAGCTATTACGTGATGCGGGCCTAGTTGAAAGTGATGAGCCGTTCAAGAGCCTATTGTGCCAAGGCATGGTACTAGCCGATGCGTATTTCTATACCACTGAAAATGGCGCTAAAGAATGGGTTAACCCAACTGACGTGACCACTGAACGTGATGAGAAAGGCAAAGTAACCCGCATTACTGAGACGGCGACCGGCCGAGAGCTGCAGTTCTCTGGCATGAGCAAGATGTCGAAGTCAAAAAATAACGGCGTTGACCCTCAAGCCGCTATCGATCTTTATGGCGCTGATACTGTTCGTTTATATACTATGTTCGCAGCGCCACCCGAACAAACCCTTGAATGGTCAGATGCGGGTGTACAGGGTGCGAAGAAATTCCTTGAGCGTCTATGGCGCTTAAGCTTCGAACTGACCTCGGGTGAAACTGAGACCTTGAATCTAGACACGCTAGATAAAGACCAGAAAGCGGCGCGTCGTAAAATTCATGAAACCATCGCCAAAGTCACCATCGATATGGGGCAACGTCAAACTTATAACACGGCGATTGCGGCCATTATGGAGTTGTTGAATACGCTGAACAAGCTCGACAAAAACAACGGACAAAGCCGTGCGGTCGGCCGTGAAGGGGTAGAAGCGATTATTTTAATGCTTGCGCCTATCACACCGCACATCACCCACGAATTATGGATCGCTTTTGGTCATACCGATTCCGTACTGGACGTCCATTGGCCCGTCGTTGACGAAGCAGCACTTGTCAAAGACAGCATCGAAATGGTGGTGCAGGTAAACGGTAAGGTTCGCGCCAAACTAGAACTGCCTGCTAACGTCAGTAAAGAAGAAGCAGAAGCCATCGCTCGCGCCAATGAAGCGGTTATTAAGTTTATCGGTGAAAGCACTATCCGCAAGGTGATTGTAATACCGGGCAAGCTTGTGAACATAGTTGCGAACTAGATAGTTGATAATGAGATTATTGCTCGCGAAAGACGGACAATATAAGAGTATTGAATAGTATGAAACAGCTTCTGATCGCCCTAGTCATATTAACCACCACCGCCTGCGGTTGGCATTTGCGCGGCATCACTAAATTGCCCTCCAGTGTTCAAGTTATGACACTAGAAAGCCAAGCGAGTAATCGCTTTACGCAACGGCTAAAACAGCAGTTAACGTTTAATGGCGTTGTTTTCCCCAGTGATGCCAGCGCTAATGTTCGTTTAATGATCGCACCGATTATTATTAAGCGATTAACGCTATCGGTTAATAGTCTAGGGCAGGCTGCTGAATACGAATTGAATGCCGAACTTAAAGTACGTTTAATTCAGCTTGAAGAAGGCACCGACACTGAATGGAATATCAGTGGTCGTCGCATCTTCAGCAATGAGATTAATAGTGTTATTGCAACTCGAAGTGAAGAAAAGACCCAACGCCAAGAGCTGGAAAATGATTTGATGCGTCAGTTAATGAATCGCCTTAAAAAAGCAACGCTAAAATAGCCTGTTAATTACAGCAATAGCCAAATAGGAATCTTAGATGAAATTAAAAACGGAACAGCTAGGCGCACATTTACAAAAGCAACTAGCCCCTTTTTACATCATCTCAGGTGACGAACCGCTACTTGTTCAAGAAACGTGTGATCAAATCCGCATAGCCACTAACAAATACGGCATAGAAGAACGTGAGCTTTTGCATGCAGAAGCCGGATTTGATTGGTCAGACCTGCGGGATCAAGTTAATGCGATGTCGCTCTTCGCCAGTCGCCGCTTAATCGAAGTACGCATTCCCAATGGTAAGCCCAGTGATAAAGGCAAAGCCTTATTAGACGTCACCGCCAATCCAAATCCAGACAATGTCGTCTTAATTGTGACACCGCGCTTAGATGCCGCCACGCAAAAAACAAAATGGTTCAAAGCGCTGGAAGCGGCGGGTGTCTTTATTGCGATATGGCCCATCGACAGAAATCAATTGCCTGGCTGGCTGCAGCGACGCATCCAAGCAGCTGGCATGAGCGCTAGCCAAGATGCTGTTGCACTCTTTGCGCAACGTATAGAAGGCAACTTACTGGCGGGCGTTCAAGAAATTGAAAAGATGCGTATGATGGGTACTCAACAAATCAGTATCGAACTAATCGAAGAAGCCACCGCTGATAGCGCACGCTATGATTCCTTCACATTCGCAGACAGTTGTCTTTTAGGCAATGTGGGTGACGCGATGCGAATATTAAGCCATCTAAAAGCTGAAGGTCATGAAGCCATCATGATATTAGGGGCAATTGTTCGAAAGATTCGTCAATTGATAAGCTTACAAACTTATGGCCCTAAACGCTTAACAGAAGGGTTTAAATCACAAAACATTTGGCCCAAACAGCAGCCTCCTTTTAAGTCTGCGTTATCCCGCTTAAAACAAGCAGATCTGTTTGAATGCCTGCAAACTGCCGAACAGACCGATCGCGCCATTAAGGGCGATGGTAACGATCCGTGGCTTTTGTTAAGTCGTTTAACTGAACTGTTAACAGGTGTAAGAATGCTTGCTAGTTAACAGTGTAAACGCTAGCTTTATCACAGTATTTTACAAAAAAATGAATAACAATAGCAACATGCAGATGATATTACTTGCTTTCAAAAGCGATGATACTGACAAATGAAGTTTATATTGAGTGCTAGCCTTTAGTAATTGATTTTCTGTAATACTGAGTAACAAAAATCGATTTAGAGGTGCGTTTATGAGCTTTGCAGCTAATCAACAAAAAAATACTGATTTAGTTTGGGATTTAAATAAGATCAGCAAACACAAACAAGCGATGGACTTCGTTATGAAGTTTGAAAATAAACTGTGTGTCTTTTCCAATACTGTAGAACAGCTGTACACCAACTACAGCATTTTCTTTCCAGAAGATACGGGTCGCCAAATGGTTATTCTGCCTGACCCCTATGCATTTCATGATACTTTTCATCACCTAAAAGATAATGCAGTGCAGGCGACTGGCTTGCATATTATTCCTGGCAATCTAATTGGCAAGCAAGGCTTATACCTTGTGATATCGCAAAAGGATAAAAACGTGCGCTCAGTCCCTATTCCTTTCCAAGAAGGTATGCGCCAAATTTTACGCCGCAGCCATTCTGATGATCCATTCTTACCGGTCTTGATGAAAGGTGACCTGCGTGAGTTTAACGATCATCTCCCGTGCCTTCACTTACACCGTTTACGTTTGAACAAGTTAGCATCACTTTCTGAATTAGAACGCAGCGGTATTAAAGCGGTAATTACCGATAAACTGATGAAATTGTACCAAGAGTCCTCTGCCTTAAATTTATATGCTTCTTAGTCCTACTTATAGACTCTAATGGACTGCTTCACCGGTGTTTCACATTCTCTCTTATTCGAATTTTATGATCGAAAAACGATCAATGTTGTAAACGCTCGACAACAGCGCAACCAGAGGGATTTACCCAAACCTTATCCTCATTCTTACCCACAGAAATTGGGTATAAGTAACAAACTCTCCATTTCATGCACATTACCCTTAAAAACAACCTTATAATTTAATTAAGCCACCTAAGTTATTGAATATAATTAATTTTTCGGTTTTTTTGTTAATTATAAACTTTAACACGAGCGCATGATAATTGGGCGACTGCGGTGATTACCCCAAGGCAACCCCCATGAGTTATCCACAGAAATAGTGGGCGACTTTGAGCTATCGTTCACGGCGGTGCTAATTTATACTGAACATCGTTAAATTTATTCATATCAACGCGCTACTCATCAGAGGTCAAATGACTAATTCAGCACAATCTCAATATTATTCCGTGGAGGAGGCGTGTGAAAAACAACTCCGTGATCACGAACTGCCCTCAACCATCGAAGGCTTTCTTATCGTCACTGAATTATTTAGTTATTTAGTAGATGATTTATCTTGGGATCAAGGAAATAGTAAACAACCTTCTGTTTTGTTGATGAACGCCAATATTGCTAATGCTTTAGGTCAATACGACAAGCTCACTGAATGCTTTGGTGGCGTCGCGCTTTATCAAGAATGGGTTGAAGTCACCGGCCTATTAAGAGAGTCTGGTATTGGTGCATTTGAGCGCCAGCTTTACCGTATTGATGCTTTAAATGTTCTTATTGAAGAAGAGGATGAATCGGTTAGCTCACTCACCATTGAGCTGGCTTAATTGTTCATAGGAGTATGTGATCAGGGCTCTTTTAAAAGCCCTGAAAATTCTAGCGCGACGCTTTTGGCATAAAGCGCTGCAGGTGAAAAATGCCAAAAATCATAATGAACATCGCATCTTTTACCGGTTGCTCACTTTTAGCTTTTAAAGCAAACCAAAAAAACGTGGTTTCCAGTATATGCGCACCTGCAACAATGACGGCTGCGAGGGGTAAATACGACAGTAGACCAGGCCATTGCATGATATAACTCGCTAACGCCAACAGCCAAAAAACAACGGTTGCAGCCTTATTCATCGTTATCCACATAGTAAAATTCTCTTATTTTATTGATTAAATTCAAGCGTCCCGCATTATTCCCCTACGACGACATATTGCCTAGGTGCAAATTAGCCAATTTGATGGTTAAGAGGTAGAATACTGACAATTATGAAGCAACAATTTGCTTGAAGTTTAGGCTTGAGGTTTTAGCATGACGAATAACACAGATAATACCACCCATTTTGGTTACAAGGATGTCCCAACAGGGGAAAAACAAGCCATGGTGGCTGATGTTTTTCACTCTGTAGCAGCCAAATATGACGTGATGAATGACCTCATGTCATTCGGTGTACACCGTTTATGGAAGCGCTTCACCATTGATATGTCAGGTGTTCGCCCGGGTAATAAAGTACTCGATTTAGCCGGTGGCACGGGCGACCTCACCAAGAAATTCAGCAAAATTGTTGGCCCATCAGGCACAGTCGTATTAGCGGACATTAACTCTTCTATGTTAGAAGTTGGCCGCGAACGCCTTACCAATCAAGGCTACGTGGGCAACATTGAATACGTGCAAGCGAATGCACAATACTTGCCGTTTGAAGACAATACCTTTGATATTATCACCATCGCCTTTGGCTTACGTAACGTCACGGATAAAGATGAAGCATTACGCTCCATGTTTCGCGTACTGAAACCCGGTGGCCGCTTATTAGTATTAGAGTTCTCTCACACCAATAATCCATTATTGAAAAAAGCCTACGACTTATATTCGTTCACGGCTTTGCCGTTAATGGGCAAGCTAGTCACCAACGATTCTGAATCTTATAAGTACTTGGCTGAATCGATCCGAATGCACCCAGATCAAGAAACGTTAAAAGGCATGATGGAAGAAGCGGGCTTTAACCGCGTTAGCTATCATAATATGACGGGGGGCATGGTTGCCCTTCATCGTGGAATCAAAGTTTAGGTTAGACAGACTATGATCAGCCCAAGCATCGATAGCGCACTGTGCGCTAGTATAGAATCCAGTATCAATGCCCTGCTTCAACACGACCCCGCACTTCTGCACGCACTGGTTAAATTTGAGGGTAAGCGCATTCGTATTCAAAGCGATGATTGGCTTATTTTAGTCGTCACGGTTCATTCACGCGGTGTTCACCTTAGCCTATGTGATGATGACGACTGTAATACCACAATCTTTGGCAGCATCAGTGAGTTAATAGCTGTTGCTCTTGCCCGTGATAAAGCTGACGCATTAATGAATGGTGATGTGGACATCAGCGGCAGCAGCGCGCTGGTATTAGATCTTGCTAAAATTGTTCAGCAATTGGATATTGATTGGGAAGCGTTTATTAGCCCGATGACGGGGGGCTTAGTGGCACATCAAATAGGCAAAGGCTTTCGCAGCTTGATCCAGTGGGGGAAAGACAGCGGTCAAACCCTCGCCGCCAACAGCAAAGAATACTTAGAAGATGAAGTGCAACTGCTGGTTCCAAAACCCATGGCTGAACATTTTGGCCAACAAGTCAGTGATCTTCGTCTAGCAACCGACCGAGCAGAAGCGCGTCTGGAAGCAATCAAACAGCTCATCAACAAACGTAATCAACCTAAAGCACAAGGATCTTAAGCTGTGGCTAATTTTTGGCGTCTATGGAAAATTCTCTACGTATTTACTCGCTACCGCTTAGACGATCTTCTGCCCACTGAGCAATTTCCACTACCGTTTCGCATCATGCTTTGGCTGGCGCCTTGGCGCTTAGCCCCCGTTCCTAAAAACCTATCGCGGGGCGATCGCTTAAGATTGGCATTAGAAGCGCTTGGCCCTATCTTCGTAAAATTTGGCCAAATTCTATCAACTCGTCCCGATCTTGTTCCCAGTGATATCGTCAATGAGCTGGTTAAATTACAAGATAACGTTCCCCCTTTTTCAAGCAAAGAAGCCATAAAGTTGATCGAATCTCAATTGGGCGCAAGTGTTGATACATTATTTGCTAGGTTCGATCCTAAACCAATGGCATCAGCGTCAATCGCCCAAGTACACCCCGCAACCTTGCACGATGGCACCGAGGTTGTCGTTAAAGTAGTTCGCCCTGGCATTGATAAAACCATCGATCGGGACATGATATTGCTCGATCAAATGGCTCACTTGGTTGAAAAATATTCCTCCGAAGGTCGCCGTTTAAAGCCGGTTGAAATCGTAGAGGATTATAGCAAGACCATACACGCAGAACTGAATTTAGCGATTGAAGCCTCTAACGCGACTCAGTTAAAACGCAATTTTGAAGGCACTGACCTTCTTTACATCCCTAACGTGTATTGGGATTTCACCCGCACGAGTGTCATGGTCAGTGAGCGCATCTATGGCATCCCAGTCTCCAACATCGCCGCACTAAAAGCTCAAAACACTAATATGAAAGCATTGGCGGAGCGCGGTGTAGAATTATTTTTCACCCAAGTATTCCGCGATAGTTTCTTCCATGCAGACATGCATCCTGGCAATATTTTTGTTGCCCATGGTAGCCCAGAAAAACCCAAATACATCGCCATCGATTGCGCGATTGTGGGCACGTTGAGTGAACTGGATCAGCAATATTTAGCGCGTAATTTATTAGCCTTTTTTAACCAAGACTATTACCAAGTTGCACAACTGCACATCGACAGTGGCTGGGTTCCTGCAAATACCAAAGTGCATGAATTAGAATCGGCCATTCGCAGTGTCTGTGAACCTATCTTTGAAAAGCCCATTGCAGAAATTTCTTTTGGCCAAGTATTGCTGCAACTATTCAGTGTTGCACGTCGTTTTGAGATGGAAGTTCAACCTCAATTAGTCTTGCTGCAAAAAACATTATTGAACATCGAAGGCCTAGGCCGTCAGCTTTATCCAGAATTGGATTTATGGAATACCGCCAAACCTTACATGGAGCGTTGGATTAAAGAACGCTTTGGCCCTGAAGGCGCACTGCGTGAACTCAAACGCCAACTGCCTAACTGGATCGAAAAAGGCCCACAGCTTCCAGGGTTAATTCACAGCAGCCTGACTAAGCTAAGCCAGATCGATAGCAGCCAAGCGCACATTTCAGATCAGATATCACAACTGAATTTAGAAATAATTAAGCAACGCCAGCAAAACCGCCAGCAGAAGTTAGCCCTTACTAGCATGGCATCGGGTGGTTTCCTTTGGTGGCAAGCGGCGGCGCTGGCAGTACCTGATACCTTGGGCCTATCACTGGCCGCGCTTGGTGCTGTATGGCTGATCATTAGAGGCTAGCCTTCGCTACTCCACTACTTGCCTCTAAGCTGCAATGCGGCTGATTTCAAAATCAGCCACGTAATCGCCAATTCACTTCTAATAAACCCTTTAAATTTTGCAATGCCATCGTTTATAGGGGCTTTACTTCGATGGAAAAAAATATGCGCAGAGGCCTTGGGTAGAACGGCTGGGGCTTGATAGCGATTACCGGGAACAAAGGCCAGCGTCACCCCAGGGAATAAGGTCATATAAGCCAAAATGGGCTCATTACATTGATTACACACCCCGCGTTTTAACAAAAAACCCGGTCGCTTGTATTCAATATGCTCGCCTTTAATCAAGGTAGCATTCTTAGCCCACATCACCGTCACATCTGAGAAAGGCTTCTGATAAAGTGTTTGGCAAATCGTGCAATGACAATGAAAACGTAACATAGGCGGCTTCGCCACCTTTACGTGTGTTTCCCCACACTCACATTGGCATGATAATGCCTGCTCGTTGCTCATATCGTTCTCCTTATAAAATCTACCGTTATAAAGTATCGTTGCCACACATCATAATCACAGGCACATCACCCAAGATCACAAGAGTATTAGCTGCGTTCAATAGTACCCTCAAGCGTGAGATTAAGGTAAGCTTCGAAATATATTTTTACCAAGAAAAGACACATTCAATGAGCAACTGGCTGGATGCAATCAAATGGGACAGCGCTGGCTTAGTCCCCGCGATCGCCCAAGACTACCAAACAGGTCGCATTTTAATGATGGCCTGGATGAACCGTGAAGCGTTAAACCTCACGATCAAAGAAAACCGAGCAATCTATTATTCTCGTTCACGTCAGCAATTATGGCGTAAAGGTGAATCCTCGGGGCATGTACAACAGCTGCATGAGACCCGCTTAGACTGTGACGGTGATGTTATTGTGCTGCAAGTCGAACAGATTGGCGGAATTGCATGCCATACAGGGCGTGAAAGCTGCTTCTATCGGGTGCATAATGGTGAAGCAGATCAGGGGGAATGGCAATCAGTCGACCCCATATTGAAAGATCCCAAAGATATTTATTAATTTCCTTTATTAAGAGCTTATTATGAGCGATTCAGTGGACAATACATCGGTTTTTGAAACGCTAGGAAATATCCTAGAAGAACGAAAGGGAGCTGCCGCAGACAGCTCTTACGTCGCGAGTCTTTATCATAAAGGCTTGAATAAAATATTAGAAAAAGTCGGTGAAGAAGCCACTGAAACTATTATTGCTGCGAAAGATGCTGAACGCAGTGGTGATAACTCAGACGTGATCTACGAAACGGCTGATTTGTGGTTTCACAGTTTAGTTGCTTTAGCTCAGCTAGGTGAACGCCCTGAAGCGGTTGTAAAAGAACTGAAGCGCCGCTTTGGCTTATCCGGCTTAGAAGAAAAAGCCTCTCGCCAGCCTAAGTAAGGTTGCGAGATAAACATAGGAATTAAAATATGACTGATTGCTTATTTTGTAAGATAGTCGCAGGGGACATTCCTTCGGATAAAGTTTTTGAGGATGATGATTTTTATGCCTTTCGTGATATTAATCCTAAGGCCGATACCCATCTTCTACTGGTTCCAAAGCAGCATATTGTGAATCTAGACGATTTACAGCCAGCAGACGAAGTGCTGATGGGCAAAATGATGCTCACCGTACCCAAGTTGGCAAAACAAGAAGAACTTGAAGGCTACCGCACCATCACCAATACCGGCGCACAAGGCGGACAAGAAGTTTTTCACCTGCATCTCCACATTCTGGGTGGCCCTAAGCTGCCCGGTTTTTAAATCATTTATAAATAGAGGTAAGTATCATGTTAGGTGGTATTAGTATTTGGCAGTTGTTGATCGTATTCGTTATCGTTATTTTAGTCTTTGGTACTAAAAAACTGCGCAACCTAGGGGGTGATTTAGGCGGCGCCGTTAAAGGCTTTAAAAATGCGATTAGCGAAGACCCTAATAAGAAAGCAGAGGATGAAAAAGAGGAAACTCAGCAGCCCTCTATTGCTCTCGATGAAAAAGATGCGACGTTTGACAGTACGGCTGAAAAGCAAAGTACTGAAAAGAAAAAAGACCAATAAGATACATAATTTGGAGCACCTCACGTGTTTGATATTGGCTTTCTAGAGTTAATGGTCGTCGCCATTCTGGGTTTATTAGTGTTAGGCCCTGAACGACTGCCTGTCGCTGCGCGAACCGTTGGGTTATTCATCGGTAAAATTCGCCGCACTATGAGTAATATTCAAGATGATTTAGAACGCAAAGTGCGTACTGATGAGTTAAAAGAAAAGCTCAGGGATCCTTATGCGACTTTTAAGGATGAAGAAGACAGCGCGGCAAAAGATAACCTATTACAAAATGCTATAGGAAAAGAGACTGTCAGCAAAGAAGCGGCTCACACAGACTCTCTACCAAAAGACTCTGCACCAAAAGACGCTGTTGAAGACACCCATTCAACAGCCAAAAAATAAGACTCGAGCAAAATGACCAAAGCAACCGAACCCGCGGCAGTAGCAGAACAACCCCTTATGACGCACCTCATTGAGCTGCGTAACCGTCTGCTAAAAATAGTACTCTCAATTTTGCTCATTTTCTTAGGCCTATTTTATTTTGCTAACGATCTTTATTTAATCTTAGTAGAACCGCTGTCGTCGATATTACCCGCCAATGGCGCCATGGTCGCAACCGGCATCGCCTCACCCTTTTTGGTGCCTTTTAAACTGACCATTGTTCTTGCTATCTTTTTATCGGTGCCTTTTATTTTGCATCAAATCTGGTCATTTATTGCGCCTGGTTTGTATCAGCAAGAAAAGAAATTTGCCATTCCGCTATTGCTCTCAAGCATCCTCTTATTTTATGCGGGCATTACCTTTGCTTATTATGTTGTCTTACCCCTCGCCTTCTCTTTCTTTACGTCAGTAGGGCCAGAGGGCGTCACCTTGATGCCCGACATCGACAACATCCTTAACTTCATTTTGAAAATGTTTTTCGCTTTCGGAATTGCCTTTGAAATACCCATCGCCACTTTTTTGATGGTACTCATGGGTTTTACCACCGTGAAAAGCCTCAGTGCTAAGCGACCCTATGTGTTCTTAGGCTGCTTCGTGGTTGGTATGTTTGTCACCCCGCCTGATGTAATATCACAAACTATTTTAGCCGTCCCTATGTGGATGTTATTTGAAGTGGGGATCCTATTCGCTCGCTTAATTAAAAACCCCATAGAGCCAGAAGAAGAGCAACATGAAAATAGCATTGGCTAAGCCTGTGTTTAGAACCTTATTGTTCATCCTGGCCCTAGTGCCCACCATTTATTGTCACGGGGCAACGACCTCACTCGACGATAATGAACGTGACTTAGACACGGAGCCAGACCTCTATTATGAAGATGCTTTCTCTAACCGCAAATATACCGATACTCGGCCATTCTTTATCCTAGAAGCACTATTGGGGGGCGATACCTTACAAAAAATAGAATTTGAAAATGGTGATAGCGATAGTATTCGTGCAGGGTCAGGTGTCTACATAGCGCTAGGGGTGGCCCACTTGATGTTTGAAAAAAGAATGGATGTCGGCATTAGAGCAGGCTATTTATTTGATCTCATTACGGCAAAATCTAATGATGGCAGTGAAAGCGTACTGTCGTTTACCCGCAAACCCATCGACATTTTTAGCCATTACTGGGCGGGGCGCCACTGCTTTGGTGGCGGGTTAACGGCTCACTTAGATCCCACGTTTACCAGTCGAGAAACGTCTGATAACGCACAATACAACACCGCTTACGGTGCCTACGCCGAATACTTATTTCACTTCACGGGCACCGGCAGCGCTTTGGGGATCAAATATATCAGCATCGATTATAAAAACAAAAAAAACGGCCATATTACCGATGGCAGTGCTTGGGGTATGACCTTTAACCAACTGTTTTAATGCTTCTCGTTGCAACTCATCGCTGATTTAATCCGATAGCAATGGTATATTGTTCGCAAAATAGACAAGTGAATTACAACCATGGCAACTGATACTCTAATAAACAAAATAAAAAATCGTGAAAGCGGAATCGTACTTTATGGCATTACGCCACCAAAGAAAGGGACCAGTGAAGAGAAAGTGGCTGAAATATCTGCTCGCCAGGTAGAACGCCTCCAAGACCTAAGCGTTGATGGACTCGTGCTCTATGACATTCAAGACGAAAAATCTCGTACCGATGAAGACCGTCCTTTTCCTTTCATGGAAACGTTGGATTGCTATGATTACAGCCAACAGCATTTAACACACTTAAAGATTCCTAAGATCATTTACCGCGCGGTCGGAAAATACTCTGAATCCGAGCTGTCTGACTTTTTAACCCACGCGAATCCACAAGAAAACTTATCCATTTTTGTAGGCGCTGCCTCAAAGTCCCAAGAAGTCACGCTATCCATGAGCGCTGCGTATAAAATTAAAGAACAGACCCAGAGCGATGTATTATTAGGTGGTGTAGTAATCCCAGAACGCCACCAATCTAAGGGTAACGAACATATACGAGTATTCGAGAAGATAGCGCAAGGCTGTAGCTTTTTTGTCTCACAGGGCGTTTACGACGTTAATGCATCAAAGAATTTTTTATCCGATTACTATTATTACGGCCAAGAGCACAATATTCCTTTAGTACCCATACTGTTCACCCTTACCCCTTGTGGTTCTGCTAAGACACTGCAATTTATGAAGTGGCTAGGCATCAGCATCCCAAGATGGTTAGAAAATGACTTAATTCACTCTAACGATATTTTGCAGCGATCGGTTGATGTTTCTGAACAAAGCTATCGTGAGTTAAAAGCGTTTGCTGAAGAAAAGGGCATTCCCGTAGGCTGTAATATTGAAAGCGTCGCGATTCGCAAGATAGAAGTAGAAGCCTCTATTGAGTTATTAAAAAGAGTCAGTGCTTAACGTTGATGGAATGCGGCTGCCCTGTTGATGGGCAGTCCATTAAATTACATTCAAATATTTTTATGTACCTAATGAGATTTAAGCCTTTTATTTTTCAGCCTTTGCAGATGTTTCAGACTCATTTTCAACTTGAGTATGAGATCGCTCTTTATCCATCTCTTCTTTTAAAGCAGACTCCAAATTCATAAACAATTCTTGAATATGGCTAATATGGCCATCCTCTTCATTCATCTTTAACCATGCATGATACAAAGTATTTTTATATTTAGCTTCAGTTTCAAGAAAGACCTGACCCTGCTGATGAGCCTGATATTTTGGCATGCCCATATTCACTAACGCTTGCTTACCCATTTCGAGTGCTGAATGAAAAGTTTCAGAAATCACATAATCAGCACCCGCTTTTTCTAACTCGTAACTTTGACCTCGATCAAACGCTCGCGCCAAAATTTTCACCTGTGGGTAAGTCATCTTCACATGACGAACTAACGCCTTGGCACTTTCAGGCTGATCAATCGCAATCACTAATAATCTAGCCTCTGCAATACCTGCTGTGTGTAATAAATCGGGCTGAGTCGCATCACCAAAATAACTTTTAACATTAATACCTCGCATTAATTCAATACGCGCCGCATTATAATCCAGTACCGTTGTTGTTATATTATTAGCAACCAATAAGCGATTAATAATTTGACCAAAACGCCCTGACCCCGCAATAATGACACTGCCTTGCTCGTCGATGTCATCCGCTGCTTGCTCATTTTTTGCTTCAGCAAAATGTGGCAAAATCACCTTCTGAAAAAGAATAAACAAGCCGGGTGTTAAAAACATAGACAAAGCAACCGGCAGCGATAATAGCTGCACCAACTCCGTCGATAATACATGTTGCTGCTGAGCAAAGCTTAATAGAACCAAACCAAATTCCCCAGCCTGTGCCAGACTCAAAGCAAACAACCAACGATCACTGCCCAAGATATTAAATACTCTGGCCAAGCCAAAAAGCACCAAAGCTTTTATCGACATGAGTCCCAAAGTAATTGCAGCAATGATCACTGCGTTATCAGATAAAATAGCAAAATTTATGCCCGCCCCTACTGTGATAAAAAATAGGCCTAATAAGAGTCCTTTGAAAGGCTCTATATTACTTTCTAATTCATGGCGAAATTCACTATTGGCCAAGACCACACCGGCTAAAAATGTACCGAGCGCAGGGCTTAAGTCCACTAGACTCATTAATGCCGCAATACCAATAACCAATAATAGCGCCGTGGTGGTAAACATCTCGCGCAAACCAGACGCCGCAATATAACGAAATAAAGGGCGCGATAAAAAGTGCCCACCGACAACCACAAAAGCAATGGCGGCGATAACCGCAAGTCCATAAGCCCAGCGAGGTAAATAAGAAACCAAAGAATAGTTTTCATGCTGATCCGCAGAATCTGCTAGAGCTTGGCTTTGCTCAACCAACTCAGGAATCGCCAACATCGGAATAAAAGCCAGCATAGGAATAACCGCGATGTCCTGAAACAACAAAACACTAAAGGCATTACGAGCACCGTCCGTTTTATTTAAAGATTTTTCATTAAACGTTTGCAAAACAATCGCAGTGGAAGACAAAGCGAAGATAAAACCAATGGTTAATGACACCCCGAATGGCAGAGCGAATGCTAAAGCAAGGGCTGTAATGGCGGCAGTGGTCAGCCCCACTTGTAAACCACCCAAACCCATTAAGCGGTGGCGCATAGCCCAAAATGCTTTGGGTTCAAGCTCCATTCCAACCAAAAATAACATCATCACCACACCAAACTCAGCAAAGTGTTGAATCGTGGAGGTCTCACTGCCAACCAATCCAAGCACAGGACCGATCAAGACGCCCGCCATTAGGTAACCTAATACCGACCCCAACCCTAAACGTTTCGCTAAAGGGACCATAATGACCGCGGCCGCTAAATAGATAAAAGCTTGTAAGAAATAACCTGTCATATTTCACCGAATGGTATTCTGAATGAAAATAAAATATTGTTCTGTCGTACTGAACAATACGTGAAAATTTATTTGACGCCTATTTATCTTTGATGGCTACCGAATAACGTGAGGTTTACTGATACTATGAGCCTAGTCGCAGCTTAGATGATTAAATTTAATGTAAAGTGGAGTAGAACTTATGAATATGAGTGTGGGTTTAAACCTGGTTTTTGCCTGTTTTTTTTCAGTCATCGTTTTTGCAAACCTTGAGGCCTTGGCCAACCTGTTGATGGTAAACGCCGTGATACAAATTACGCTCTTTGCGGTTGTTGCCTGCATCCCATTCCTGCGGACTAAACGAGTATCTTATGTCGATATCGCCTGGCCATTTGGTGTTGCATTAATTGGCTTGCAGATTTTACTTATGGGCGATGCTGATTTTATTCGTAGAACGATCGTTGGTGGCATCTATATGTTCATTGGTTTACGCATGGGTTTAGGTGCGCTATTCATGGCAAAAAAGACCGGCGTCATTTTCAAAACCGAATTTCCCCGCTACAAATATCGTCGTATGGTATTGGAGCAGTCCGGTAGCAAACATATCAATGCTCACCTATTGGCTGAAATTATGGCTCAGGGCTTTGCCAATATCACGGTATTGGCTCTGCCAGGTTTTTTAATCGCAACCAACAGCAGTGACTCAATTTCAACTTTGGAAATCATCGGGATCTGCCTTTGGATGTCCGCTTATCTTTTAGAGTCCGTCGCAGATGGTCAAAAATTACTATTCATTTCAAAAAATAAAAGAGGTGTCTGTAATATCGGTTTATGGAAGTACAGCCGCCATCCGAACTATTTTGCGGAGTGGCTAGTATGGACAGGGCTGGTGATCGCGGCTATTCCTTCGTGGCTAGCGCTGAGTGGCAGTGAAACATTATTGGTATGGATATGCTTAGGTGTGGGTAGTTTGAGCGCCTCATGCATGATGTATATCACCCTGGTTCACCTGACCGGCGCCATCCCTGCGGAATATTATTCCGTGCAAAAAAGAAAAGAATATAAAGAGTATCAAGAAAAAACGAATATGTTTTTTCCCTGGTTTTCTCGATAGTCAGCCATCTATAATCACCCCTAATAGCGCCCTTGCTCCATACGCCATCGACTCGAGGAATCATCATGAAAGCCGTAGGGTATTTAACACCGCAAACGATTGATCACAGCGATGCACTTATTGATGTTACGTTAGCAAAACCTGATGTGACAGGACGCGATTTATTGGTGAAAGTAAACGCGATATCGGTAAACCCTGTTGATATTAAAATACGCTTATCATCTTCTGCCGACAATAATCAGCATAAGATTTTAGGGTGGGATGCCGTCGGCGAAGTCGTGGCTATCGGTGATGGGGTACACAACTTTAAGCGAGGGGATCAGGTATATTATGCCGGTGATCTTACTCGCTCAGGCTCTAATGCTGAATTTCAATTGGTGGATGAACGCATCGTCGGTCACAAGCCCAAATCCCTCAGTAATAGCGAAGCCGCTGCGCTGCCATTAACCGCCATTACCGCATGGGAGCTTTTATTTAGCCGCTTAGACTTTATACCAATACCACCAGACACGGCTAATACAGCAGAAAACCAACCACCGAGGCAAATTTTAATCATAGGCGCAGCCGGGGGGGTCGGGTCTATATTGACTCAACTGGCCTCTAGATTAACCAAGGCGACTGTCATCGGAACCGCCTCGCGCCCAGAAAGCGAGCGCTGGGTAAAAGCGCTAGGCGCTGATCATGTTATTAATCACCACCTGCCCTTAGCAGCACAACTGAATGAGCTAGGCATAGCAAACGTAAGCCATGTGATCAGCTTAAATCACACCGGTGATCACTTTGAACAACTAGTAGAAGTACTCGCACCCCAGGGTAAATTAGCATTAATAGACGATCCACAAAACGGTTTGGATATTATGCAATTGAAACGAAAATCTATTTCATTACATTGGGAATTTATGTTTACCCGCTCCCTGTTTCAGACCGACGACATGCACAAACAGCATGAGCTACTGAATCAATTATCAGAGTTAATCGACAGGGGTTTGATAAAAACAACCCTAGGCGAACACTTTGGTCTTATTAATGCTGAAAATTTAAAACGCGCCCATGCCCATATAGAAAGCAACCGAGCCATTGGAAAGATCGTATTAGAAGGGTTTTAACAATTAATCTTTTTTATCTATCGTGACCTCAATATTTTTACTGCTACCGGCAAACCATTTTTGAACATACAGCGTGCCGACAATAGGCGCCGTGCCTTCATCAGGCACTTCTTTGTAACGCACGCTGTTCTTAGTTTCTTTTTCATATTCAAAGTTTACGATTTTCTTGGTCATTCGATTGCCCGCTAAGTGATAATTTATTTGAGCATTAGTATCTCAAAGTAGTAACAGTATCTCAAATCAGTACAGTATCTCAAATCAGTACAGTATCTCAAATCAGTACAGTAGGAATTATTACTCAACCCTGTATTATCAAGAGCGTGAGCAATCGTCTAAAGATACAGCGAGTAGTTTGAATGTGGTTTAATAATGAGCACATCACTGGGTCAGCAATCCGCAGGTATCGAGATTCTTTATTAAGCGCTTGCCCCAATCACGTGGTGATTGATAACTTATTCAATAGCACCAAACTTGATAATGTCGTCAAGGTTTTAGAATACGCACAAAGCTGGGAAACTCAACGCCATACCTACTCTGCGTTATATGTTGATGATGCGCAGTGGCAAGCAACCCGTCATGAGCAACGCTTTGTACAGCGAGACGTTTGGCAGCGTCAATCACAGAACTGCAATTTTGACACCTTGACCGCTACTCATTTCGATCCCTGCATCGCAGATGATTTTTTATCATTTTTACGCAGTGATGAATTTATGTCCGTTTTATCACAAATCTTTAATGTCCCCCTCACCGACATACACGTTGCTGACCCAGAAATAAATACCAATTTTTTTCGTTTAAGCACCGCGGACTTTGTTGAACAACATGCTGATGACTCCCCCGGCAGAGAAGTCTGCATGTTGCTGTATTTAAATAAAGGCTGGCAGGAAAATACAGGGGGTGAGTTAGTTTTTGTGAGTGACAACAATACCCCGATTACTATTGCACCCTTGTATAACCGCTGTGTGTTTTTTGATCCTTCCTCAAAGGGCTCTGAACACTGGGTAAAAAAGATGTACGCTGAAGGTAGCGATCAATATCGCTATAATGTAACCAGCTGGTATTGGTCTGAATAGTGGGTCTGAATAATGTCTTGAATTCACCTACCCTAAGCCAAAGCACTATGTCATAGTGAAATCAGAACAATAAAAGAGATAACACGATGACAAATACTCGCGAAGGTGCAATCAAACCACGGCGTATGCAGTTTGATACTAACAATATAAAAGCGTCTCGATTTTCGATAGAAGATAACTCACTGATCAGTACCTTCTTCTATTCTCTGTCGGCTATGTTTCCTGAAGGTGAACGCTTTTTTATACATGCAGTACGCCATTATCAAAGTGCCATTACTGATCCTAAGATGCTCGACGATATTCGTGGATTCATCGGCCAAGAAGCGCACCATGGGCGCTGCCATGATGATCTGAATAACGCCATCGCAAAACTCGGCATTCCTATGTCGATGATCACCGACAACATGGTCACTCGCGTCACGATGCTAAAGACACGTTTTGGACCTGAACGTCAACTAGCACTTACCGTCGCCATGGAGCATTTCACCGCAAGCCTAGCCGAATTTATTTTAGAAAACCCAGAAGTACTCGACAACGCGCCAGAAACATTTCGAAGTATGATGTTATGGCATGCAGTGGAGGAAATCGAACACAAGGCGGTTGCGTTTGATGTGTTCCGTCTCCAAGTGAATGATGAATTTATGCGTCGTCGCGTCATGGTTATTGCAATGGTGACCATATTTTCCCGTATCGCACTCTTTCAAATTCGAATGCTATGGAAAACGAAACACATGCCAAGCATGCAAGAATGGATAGGCGCTACACGATTTTTTTGGGGTAAAAAAGGAATACTACGCGCCAATAGCAAGGGCATGAGAAAATTCTTTCAGCGTGATTTCCATCCCAATGACATTGATCAATCCGCATTAATTGATGGTTGGGAACAACGTTTTCCTGAAGTCGCCGCCCAAGAAGCTTAATAATACCTCATCTTAGAGGTATTATTTCGGGGCAAGATGACGGGTATTAAGCGCAGTCATCTTGCCCTCGTTCACTATGCGCACTTCTCTTTGAGGGAAAGGAATCTCAAAACCATTCTGCTGAAGTGCTTCTAAAATCATCAACATAAGATCACCACCGACTCGGTTCTTACCATCGTCAATGCCTTCCATCCAAAACTCCACAAACATATTAATACCGGAGTCACCGAAGCTATCAATTTCACAATCGGGGCGTTCTTCAAGAGATACCTTATCACCACTGAATACTTGCGGGTGACTTGCAACCACCAGCTTAACAATTTCGACTAATTTTCGAATATCAGAATGATACGCCACCGAAAAATCCACTCGATAGCGCTGATTCTTATCCTTATGAGTCCAGTTTATAAACGTGCCCACAATAAACTTTTCGTTGGGCACTACAATGTCTTTGCCATCAAAGGTTTCTAAGGTCGTCGCGCGCATGCTCAGCTGCCTAACAATGCCCTTACTACCATCTTCTAACTCAATAAAATCGCCAATGGAAACAGAGCGATCTAATAAAATAATAAACCCGGATATAAAGTTCGAGGCAATGGCTTGCAACCCCAAACCAATACCCACACCAATAGCGCCACCAAAGACCGCTAGCGCGGTTAAATTAATGCCCATGATCTGCAGCAGTAATAATGAGATTAAGGTAAACGTGCCGATCTCAAACAGTTTAGCCGCCACTTCTCGGGTACGAAGATCAAGCTTCTCTTGCTTACGAATAATCTCACCACCGGTTTTATTCGTCGCCCGTCCTAACCAAAATAATAACGAGCCAAATATAGCAACCCTCACGATACCGTAAGCGGAAATATCAATATTACCAACTGATAACGATATCGACTCTAATATTGCAATTAAACCCAGCAGTACATCCAACAAATGTAAAAACAGTAGCGGCATGCCAACCCATCTTAATAGAGTGGCCACAAACTGATTTTTGACAAAATCTCGAATAATAGCGTTGAATAGATACAAGATACCCAAGGTCAATGCCGTCTTTTGAATCCATAAGTTATTGGCTGCCTCACTGTTTACCTCAATCAATATTTTTATTATTAATATCGCTAATAGCGGTGCAATATAGTTGCCTAGTTTACTGATAATATTTTTTGGTAATGAAACAATACCCTCTGCTTGGATATTCGCATTGAAAAATGATACATATTTTCTAACCCTGTTAGAGACTAGGATTGAACATCCATAGACCGCTAAAATGATACCCAGCTGAATATAGGTATTCGGTTGAGAAAAAGTGACCTGTAGACTTGCGCCAAAGCCTTCGATTAACTGATGTAGATTATCTAATACCACTGCGGTAACCTTTTAATTAGCTTTATTTTCTGAAGATAAAAACTCATAAACCCTGCTACCCAGCTTACCTTAATCACTTTCAAGCAAGGGAATACGATCGGTATTTTTCTTAGTGGCCACTTTAATCAGATCGAGCATTTTCTTACGGATCGTCTGCAAATTTCTCGACTTCACCGCCGCCGCTAATGGCTCATTAAGCGACAATCCATAACTAAGAAATCCCTTCTTAGTCGGAATCGACATCGACATAGGAATACCCTGCGCAATACCACCGCCAATCAGTTCAAGCGCACGGTCGCTGGTCATCACTTTTTTAGGACTCTGTATCGGCTGAAAAATAATACCGTTTTCATCCGAGCGTAATAAAATGCCCGAACGGTCAGGTCGCCAGTCATCACCCAACTGGCCCATAAAGCGCCAAGCACAATGCCAGTCTTGGCAAACCGAAGGTCGAGTGGAATAGATCTTACAGCCGCCCTTGTCAATCAAATTGGAACAGACTTTATCCGCCGGCTTTTTAAAATTTTCGTCATCTATCAACAGCACGACACAACACGCGGTACATTCGCCACACTCTCTACCGGGCACTAAATGTGATTCTTGGTTTTCGCTCAATGTTTTTACCTAATGACTACAATTTAAAAAATGATAACGACCTCTCAGCTGCCCTCTACATTAGCGTATTTATGCCCCGCTAAGTTAGTAGAATTAATCCTGACGTTTCTAAGCCGCTAGCAACCGTTCGACAATCACCTTTAGTATAAAAGTCTCTCTCTCAATCGACAGCCCTTTCTTATCACTATTGGCAATCACCTCTTCATTGTGGGCAATCGCCTGATGAATATTCATCCACCGCGGTACCATGCCGTTATTCACTTCATGGGGCTCAAAAGCCGTCTCACCCAACTCATCATCGATCTCACATACATAACAATGGGAGATCATGTGAATAATATCCGCATCGGCTTTATACCACGGCCGGTATTCATCATAACGAGCAAAGGCCTCGACCTTACGCACCCCTTTCGCCCCCGTCTCTTCTTTAAGCTCGCGTATTAAGCCTGCGATTTCATCTTCCCCCTCATCAATGCCACCCCCAGGAAGGCTGTAGTCATGATAACGCTGGGTATAGAGCAGTAGAATATTCTCGCCCTTCAGCACAATCGCCCGCGCGGCGTGGCGCTCAATGAGTCTGAGTTCACTGGTTGCAGAAATATCGGCGGCGGAAACATCGGGATGGAAAGCAATTTTTAAACGTTGCATCAATAAAGACCTAGGGGTAAACAGTATGTAATCGTTCTACTTTTGGCGCGCGCTGATCTTACACTAATTTCGTCGACAGCTTCAGCATAACCCCCAGGCGATCGCCTAATTAACCCGCCGCAATATTAAAAATCTCGCGCAACGTATAGGCGGTAATATAAGCCAATGAAGCGGCAGCCCCTCCCGTCAGCAAGGTCCGTATTCCTGATAGAAAAACAGGCTTTGCTAGCGCGAGGCTCTTCAGCATACCGATTAAAAAGAACATAGTACCCGCCAGAAAAGCACTCACTGCAAACTGTTGACTCATATCCAAAGAAGGCAGCGCATAAGCCAGTAGGGGTATTGTGCCAACCGTAACGAATGCTAGGTAAGTCACACCGCCAGACATCCAGGGATTGTTTGTGGTTCTGCTTAGGCCATGCTCTTCTACCAGCATAATCTCAAGCCATATCTTTTTATCTGCAGTGATGGTCTCGACGATTTTTTCAAGTAACTCACCCTCAAAGCCTTTGGCATTAAATATTTGCCTAACCTCTTCGCGTTCACCCTCAGGAATTTCTTCAATGTGGCGTTCTTCTGAGCGTTTAATACTGTCAAAGTATTCCGCCTCAGCCTTACAAGATTCGTAATTGCTGATCGCCATGCTAAAGCCATCAGCCAGCAAGTTAGAGAAACCGAGTATCACCGCTACAGATGAGGGAAAACCGGCCCCCACTGAGCCCGAAACCACCGCAAATGTCGTGATGCAGCCATCAATACCGCCTAATACCGCATCCGAAATATTTTGCCTTTTGGGGCCCTTAGATAAACGCTGACGAATCATTTCGGGATAATGATCTCGAATCAGCGCCTCATTAGTTGAATCCTTCATCCTTGAGTATCCCTCTTTCCTTAAACCATCGTCCTAACCTAAATAGTGCGCGCGCCAAATCGATTATGTCGCCACTGTAAAATAGTCTTTAATCCAGTCGTAAACCATGTCACTCGTCACATCAGTAGCAACGACTTCTTGATAATCATCACTGGGGTCTTGATCGATAAAGATAAATTGATAACGCATAATGTCGGGATGTAAATCGTGCAGCACAATAAGAATGCGTTTATTGGTGACTAAGCAATCGATGGTTAACACATCGGCGGGAATCCCCGTTTTTCGCATCCCTTGCATAACGCTAATAACGGGATTGATGTCTTTAAAGTCGAGCTGGATTTTTTCATGGGCTTGGCTGGCAATATCAGACAAGGATAACAAAGCGGGATTAGCATTCATGGGGCAATCTTCTTGGGTTCATTCTTCTTGGGGCCAGAGTTGAGTAAGGCGTAAAGTATCATAATTTTTTATAACATATTTCGATAAGCATAAGTTCCAGACAGCAATATAACCACCACCGATCCTTTGACTATTAATAATATTTTATGTTCAGAGGTACCCTTCTTTCGCAGGTAAGGAGAAAGAAATCCATAACCAAAAGAAAAAGCGAAAACAGCAATCGCACCCATAGCGAAAATGCTATCGCTACTGCCATTAAAATTCATAGACCATTACCTGCTGTTAAATTCATTGCCTGGTTATGCATAACCAGCCGCGTCTTTAAGGGGGAATTTACCGCGAACAAAAACACCATTACCGCGACCAATTTCTTTGCCGTCAGAATCATACACAACCGACTCCGCAATAAACTGAGAACGATTTTTATTCACAACCTTACCGACCGCCCGCATAGTGCCCGACGATACCGGCCGTGTAATATAAGTTGTGAACGAGGTGGTTAATACAAAAAATTCTTCTTCAAGAGAATTGGCCGCGAAAAATGCCGCATCATCTAGCATCTTAAAATAAACACAACCATGCACACCCCCGGCAGAATGATGGAATTTTTTATCAAGTTGAATCTCTATCGTTGCTTCACCCTCTGAAATGTTCAGTACAGGGCTGTATATTTCATTGACGGGTGCCGCCGCATACATACTAATGAGGCTGTCAAAATGAGCTTTATTTTCCATATTTAAGTACTACCTTATAATTTCATAACGCCAAGTTGTAGAGTAAAGCGAGACTAGTTACCCATATATAATTACATAACTCAATGTTTGCAGAGCCAGCGGCTAAAGCAATGCATGTTAATTTAGCGTTCGCATCCATTCCATCATCCGATTAACGCACGATAACCTAGCCTGCTTATCCATATTCACATCCTACGCGGCTGCTCTTTTATACGTCAGCCCAACAGGTCTTAGAAGGGTTTCCTTTTATTGTGAGAGGATAAAAAACGTTGGTATTTATCACGAATGATCTTAGAAATGGATAAAATAGAATTTAAAAATAAAAAAGTTTCTAAGCCGTAGTGAAAATGCGGTGCTCATCCAAGTGCTAATAGCGTTGATATCTTACTTATGGATTAAGTTGATAAAATTGACGATTTTTTTGAAGACTTCCCGTTAAGCATGGAGAACTGCCTGCACCAACAAGGACGACAGAGCTGCCCAGCAAACAACTCATACACCCGGATGTCATTGTCATCAACATGCCCATGGCTTCTGGATAGCCAACCACATGCTGGTATAGGCTCAGCGTTGGCCTGCATGGCCGTGATCATTGCAAACACAATCGGCCCTGGCAGCAGAAAATTGGACTTGTATAAAAAGAACAACTTGCGCAGAGACTTTTGATTCCAGCCACGGGGGCTTCATCTAAGGCGTTAGCCACATGAACGCACTCCACTCTGCAAAACGCTGATCGGAATACGTGGCGAAGTCTTTATTACCCAGCCCAAAAATATTGAGAAGCATGAAAATCGACAAAACTAACTATGATATACGCCCGCTGGAATCTCACCCGCACGTACTTTAGAACTTCACTGCCTACAGTACCTGCTACCCCAATAATGAGAATGCTAGATTTATCGCTCATACGATCACTCCTTTACACGATGAAATCTGTAACGAATTGTTAGCAAACGTTATTGAAATTAAATACTTAAACCTACAGACATAATTTTAATATTTTTTTGTTTGAGAAATACCACATCCTATATTTTTTACGTCTAAGCAAATAAATACTTCTCTACTATCATTTAATCAAGCCCATTGCTTAGTTTTCCCATGGAGATTCATTATGCCAAGAAATTCAATACTATTTTTACTCTGCCTATTTAGCACAGGCTTACTCATGGGCTGTTCCTCTTCGACAGACACTGGCTCTGATAAAGTAATGAGCACTTCAGGTGAAGAATTAGTGCTACCTAGTCAATTAGAAGTTATTACCCGCCAGGATTAAAACCATGAGACAGATTAAATTTTTAAACCCCCGTTTATTAGCATTATCTATCGCGGGTTTAGCCGCTACAGGCACCGCCTTCGCCATATTTGATGATGAAGGGACAGATTATAGAATAGCCCAACAACGCTTTCATCTTTGGAATGAAGCACTTCAACCCGTTGAATTGGTAAACAGCATTTTATGTTTTACCAAGCAAATGCGGGCAGAAGCATTCATCAATGACGGCCCTTATATGGTGCTCGCCGATGAAAATGCCTGCTTTAACGAAAACGGTGGTGAAGATTCCCAATCCAGCGGCTCATCAAATCAGCCAGCTTATACCAAAGCAATTATCACTTCAGAACGTGAAAATGATACTTCACCTTTAGTCGTAAGTGTTTGGCTACCTGAAATGGCTGGCGGTGATGGCGGCGAACAAGCGATAAAATTTAAAGCGGTTATCAGTGGTGGCGCTAGCGACGGAGACCCTTTTGGTCAATTCAAATTTAATTATGGCTTCTATGACAATATAAGTGATGACATTGCCTTAGGTGGCGGTGAAGTAAAAACCATTGATGTCGATAATAAAACTGGCTTCACCCTCTTCCAAGATGAAAATGATTTTTCACAATCTGCCTCAGTCGTTATGAATAGCGACCGAAGTGAAGGTATCGCTCTTACCTCTCAAAGCCATCAACAAGGCTCAGCCGCGTTTGCATTAGCGTTTAATGATAACAACATGCTATTACAAAAAGCCCAGACCTATGACGCACTAGGCTTTAATAATGATGACCAAGGTGGACTTTGCTTTAGCCGTTCAGACATCATGGAAACAGTTCATCGTTATGATCTCTACAGCGCCACAACCGGTGAAATGGTTGAACTGAATTCAGGTTTCTCATTCAAGTATGACAGCAACAGTGATAGCGACAATGATAGCTATGGACATATTGGATACTGGGGAGTTTGGACTGAAGGTGACCAAGAACTCAGTAGTGGTACCGTCATTACTCTAGAGACTCACGGTAATGGAGAGCAGGCAGCTGAGGCTGAAACCTATACCGTAGTGAGTGCCCCAGGTAAGTTAGTTAAAAAGTCGCTTGAGACATTAAATTTGTCAGAAGCCTCTGGTATTTACTTCTCTTATTGGTCAGAAACGGCCCATCAAGACGGCTATAATGCTTGGATTGTACGCTACAAAACTGTCGCGGGCGATAGCGTTGGTAGTGACGGTTTCTACATTACTCACGGTCAGCGCTGGGGAGAAAACGGCGAAGAGCAAGTGGCAGTGACTGAAGAACTGGTTAGTCTTTCAACTAACGAAATACTGCACTTACACTCAAATCAACTCGGCGGACAAGTTCGCTATAAGCAAGGCGACTCTAGTTTCTCTTTCTTTAAAGAAAGCTTTATGACAGGTTCAGAGGATGCAACCGGTGAGCTATTCGCTGCAAACTCCGCCACACTTCATTGTTTCGATCGTTGCCCAATAGGTGAATTAGAGAGTTCTCATCTTAGCACTTGGGACGGACCTTTCTCAACCAACCCATCAACGATTAATGATGCTATTGAATACACCATTAGCAATGCAGGCAGTAACCCTCTTACGCTGATGCGCTCTAGCAATAGCGAAGCTGTGCAATACGCCAGCGACCTAAGCGAAGAGAGTCTGCAAGATACGCCTAATGCCTGGGGTATTCAATCAGGTGCGATGGTTACCGAATCAGTTAAGGCTAACATGTCAAACACCTGGGACACCAATGATGCAAGCGTCGTCACTGAGTACTATATCTGGGAAACAGGCCCTAATAACTGGAATAAAATGAGCACGGTAAAAGATAGCGTAGGGGACTACCTAACATTTGATAAGCCCATTCAAATAACCTATCGTCATACCGATGCAAAAGATAGAACCGGTGATGCTGGTGACTATGACAACCAAACCTTCATGCTGAATTACGGAGGCAATGGTGATTTATGGGGTATTCCTTTTGAGCAAGACAATGATACCGGCCGCCATTCCTCAGCATTTAACCTAGCCGATGGTGCTTTATTAGGCTCTAACAATGAATACGTTGTTAAAGCCAGAGAGATTGAAGGAATGATGGCACAAGCTGAAGGCCAATGTTCAAGCTTAAGCATCGCCGAACCTGAAGTTCCTGTACCAAGTAGTATTACAGGCTCTGCAAATATCGGTGCTATGCCTACCGTAACGGATGCGCCTAAAGCTATTGGAGGTGTTCTTCAATCTGAAGAAGAATAATACCAACAGATAGGACCATAATAAAAAGCTCTAGCCATGAACATGACTAGAGCTTTCTTACGCGGATTCAACTAACAAGTGCGACTCAACCTAACGGGGGATAAGCTGGCCCGTGCCCTTGATATGGTTATTCCGAGTATCTAAATTCGACCATTCCACATTATCTTTTTCCTTCAGCGTTTTCTGGCTCGCGATAATCAAATAATGATCGACCCAAGAAGATAGTGATTACATGCCCCGCACATTGAGAATTCCCTCCGTACAGCTGGGTGCCCCCGGTACTTGGGAAGGTGGCGTATACGGAATAATTTCTTTGATCGTGTCGACGCAATGAACATACGTCTCCGATTCCACCTTAGAACTGAGCTGACCCTAGTCAATAATCCCCCAAAAGAAAAAGGTTTCGGTAGCGGGTAAGCAGAACATGCTTATTGAACGAAAATGAAGCAAACAAGGTCGGTGAATTATCGTAATAAAATTATCCGACATCAGCAGATAATGTTGCATCAGCAGAAGATTCAGCCACTAAACGATCGCCTAACTCTTTAAGTACCTTAACAAATAAACCACCTTCTTCTGCGGGTAGCTGAGCCTGAATATGCCACATGACATCATCATCTTGAAAATACGAGACCTTGCGTTGCTCTCTTTGATTTTCGTCATATTTTTTCTCAGAGGCATAACGGCTAGCTTTAAAAAGCGATAATTGGCGGCATTTATCTGGCCAGCAAGGGTGGTAATTTCATCGGCTAAAAGTTCGTTATCTTCAATATCGACAGTCAACATAAACGCCACCCATTATTCTAAAATAGTGTTTAACTACTGTATTAATTTTAGTGTCCAAGAGAGGAACATCTATAAATAAACTTTATTTGTAGAGTAAATACAGCTAAGAGAGACGCTATTATAATAAAAACACTTGTGAAAATTGATGAGAAAAATGATGTGGAAAACAGCTAACGCTAGAGCACTATTTTATTTGTCTACTTTCCTTTCAACTATTGTGGGTGCCCTACTTAACTGTTCTAATTGTTTTTAAAATCATTCACCGTATATCAACGAGGTAACACAATGAAAGCAATATCGTTACTGCTACTAAGACTATCAACTGGTATCTATTTAATATTATGGGGCTTCGTTAAATTGGGCGCTAAAGACGTCGCTATTGGCGTGTCCGATAAATACTACCATGGCCTGTTGAGTGCCGATATTGTGAACTACAGTGTGGGCACCATCGAGGTGGTGATTGGTTTATTGGTGGTACTGGGCTTGATGCGCAGCATTGCCTATATTGGCCAGCTGGGTTTTTATTTAGTCGGCGCGTTGGCGATTATGCCAAACTTACTAGACCCACTGGGTTTGTATTTGGTCGAGACAGCTAAGCTAACCTTCTTCCCTTCAACGACTTTATTGTTTGCATGTTTAATTCTCATCGCATTTAAATCAGATGACACATTATCCCTAGATGCGAAACGTAACGTATAAATATTAAAAAGAAGACGAGACAACTAGTGATGATGCTCTTTCTTTACTGGCACATTAGTAAAGGAAGGGAATCGATGTCTCGCATGTTCACTATGGCAACCAATGCATGACTCCAGCATTCTTGAGTAATAAAACCCCACAAGCTCTGTATGATTTTCTTTACTAACGTGCTCAAGCATCCCAGCATACTTATGGAACTTCTGGTCTTTTAGTATAAATTCTTTCGAGAGTTTTTTATGCAGTTCATGTTTTTGTGACTTTGTTATTTTCTGTTTTAGTATATAGCTTTTACTGATTTTTCCAGCAATCTCAGAAACCTGTTCTAGGTCGCCTGAAACAAACGCAGGTACCATTTTTTGCATGCCATCTTGAATCGCCATCATTTCTTGCTTAAGTAGTAGTCTCAACTCAGGCGATAAGCTTTCAACCCCATCTTCTGAATAACAGTTTAGTGAAGTCGATCCAATTAAAGTGACTAGCAGTGTACCAATTATTTTTTTCATAACATCTCTCTATAATAGGAATATCCACACAGCACGTATGACCGTAATGCAGCGTTTTTAATGTAAAAATGAGTACTGTGAATTCACCAAAAAGTCAGTGGGGAGATCGCAACTAGCCACATAAAAACGCCCTACACACATAGCGAGCAACGCAATGATAGTAAGGCGTATTTTCAACAGCAATTAATGATTTACGATAAAATCATAATTAGTTCAAGGCTAAACTTACTTAAAAAAAACCTAACCCTTATTAGGGTTCAATATATACTTTCCACCCGTAGTCTTAGCATTATATTTCTCAATAATTGCTGGCGTCAGTGCTTCTTCAAAAGACAGCTCTTCCGTTGATTCAATCGCAAAGGTGGTATTAATCTCATCGGCGACACGCTTATACAACTCGCCTACCTGTGCAGGCGCTAACTTACCCAGGAAACGCATTAACAACCAGCCGCCAATACTCCACGACATACCAAATGCACGGTTAAGCAGAGTCGGAGAAAAATCAAGACCTCCGTAGATATACACCTGCTTGTTATCTTCTGAGCCATAGGTATTGAAACCCGTCGCCTCTTTACTGCCAACCGCTTCCATTGCCGCTAAAATATCACCCGCCAACTCACCGCCGCCGATCGCGTCAAATGCCAGTGTTGCACCGGTAGAATCAATGGCCTTGTACAAATCTTTCTTGAATGTGTCACTGGAGGAATTAACAACAAACGTCGCACCCAACTTAGTTAACAAATCGACCTGCTCTTGCTTACGCACAATATTAACTAATGCTACGCCTTCTTTAATGCAGACCTTATTCAACATAATACCCAAACTGGAAGCCGCCGCTGTATGAACAAGGGCCGTATGGCCTTCCGTACGCATAGTATGAACCATACCTAATGCCGTTAGCGGATTAACAAACGACGAAGCTGCCGCATGAGGCGTGGTACCGTCGTGGTGCACAATGCATGCTTGCATTGGCACGCAGCAATACTGGGTATAACTCGCCCCCGATAAAACGGCCACCGTTTTACCCATTAACGCCTGAGCTTGCTCGCTATCACCGGCGGCGACAACCACACCCGCACCTTCGTTACCAATGGGTAATGTTTGATCTAAACGTGACTTAATACGAGACAGCATGCCGGGATAAAGTGGCGCAGTTAATACCGACTTATCATCACTCAATGACGCTTTAGCCAAATTTGCAGGACCAAACATGGGCCACATGTCTGACGGGTTAATCGGCGCCGCTTCCATTTTTACCACAATCTCGTGGGCTTTAGGTTTTGGCACATCAACCTCAACTAAACTGAGTGTCAGCTCACCGTCTGATGAAATTTTGGTAAACAGCTGCTTTGATGTATTCATATTTTATATATCCTTAATGTTGTCCTTCGATTACGGGGTGTCGTATCGCGGCACGAGAATGGTTTTTATTAGTCGGTTAAAAAACTAACATAAGAACGGAGGGGTTGCGAGTTGATAGAGGTGTTTTGGGACGATATTAAAGCTAGAAAAAATAGTAGACCAGAGGCATATTCAATTCTAATAAGACTTCTGATATTAGTTCTAAATTAATGATTTACAAGGCTTAGGCAAAATGACCACCAAAATAAATTATAGACTTAATATAATGTTCGATCACTCTTTTTGCTCTGCCACTAGCGTGAGTGTTCTGTTAGCTGTTAGTTCCTTAGTTGATACTTGGGGATGCATATTTTGGGGCCTAACGCCGTGTTGAGCGCGTTGTTTGTATATGATTTTATTATCTTCATAGTCTTTTATGATGAACTCTTTTGTACCAAATATACCGTTTGATATTTGTTGAACAACTAGGACGCCATTATTGTTAATAATATCTAACTCTTTAGCCAATTCAGATGTTTCAATAACCACTAAATTAGAAGCGTAATTATCTTTGTTTTGTGACTGGCTTAGGTATATTTTTAAATCACTTTTTTCCAAAATAGCATATTCAGGATTATAGGTTCTGTTTTTAAAAGTACACTCAAAACCGAGAAAATGACTGTACCATTCAATCGAAGTTTCTATGTCAAAGACTTGAACACAAGGAAATATCATATGCCCTCTTCTTGCATACAACAGAGGGTTATACAACATGTTGCCGCATAAATTCTTATATTTGGAAAAGGCGAACGAAGAGAATTTTTATTTGAAACCATAAGACCGTCCCTGTTAATGATTCACTCAACACTATATTTACCTAACTCTCCTGTCAAACTCATCTCAACTTGACTTCCTGTTAGGTTATCACTGTATATCGTACTTGCGCCGCTAATCCAATGTCTTTACGCGACGTTACCCTAACAACTGAATCATGGCTCACTTATTAATAAATGCACGAGCATTCACATGACGCTTACATATAGCAGACGCATCTATACCTTCGAGTTTTAAACGCCATTTTTAAACGCTGGCCGAACGCATGCGTTATTTACAGCATAGATCAGGCACCGTCGAGCTATCTTCGTTTTCTTTTAAGATCGATATTATTTTTCTGTCGGTAAATCGTAATATTTTCATAAAGAAAATTCCTTCACTTAGTGTACGTAACATTTCTACTTATTTCGGCTATTAATTGTCGGGGGGGGATTACAAAGGAACAAATGGCTGGCTATTCAACATTTGCCAGCTACGCTTTACTCATCACAATGGGACTTAAATTCTTATCATATGATCAACGTAGATAAACTTTTGAATCAAACTATTAATAAGGCAACACCGATTTTAATAGTTTTGATAGGCTGTGGTTTAGTCGCCACTCTTGCTATTGCATACATTAATTTCTCAAAACCTAAAATGACCACGGTAGGAATCTCTCGATGGGGATCCAATCCAGAGTTTGATCGTAGTATTGAGGGCTTTAAAGAAGGCTTAAGGCTAAAGGGTTACATTGAAGGGGAAAACATCCAGTTTATCGAAAAAAACCCAGAAGCAGATTTGGCTAATCAACGCAAAATCATCGAAGGGTTTATTCACCAACAAGTCGATTTAATCTTTACGTTGACCACCCCCGGCACAAGCATCGCTAAAGAACTCACAGAAAAAATGCAAAGCCCTATTCCGGTTGTTTTTTCGGTCTGCACCTACCCTGTAGAGTCGAATTTAATTGCATCGTTAGACAATTCAGCAAACAACCTAGTCGGCACCCGTAATTATGTGCCTTTTGCTCAGCAATATTATGTTTTTGAACAACTATTTCCAGATACCAAATCACTGGCGGTTGTGCGGCGCACAGGAGAATCAAACTCTACCAATCAGCTAAAAGAGATTAAAGCTACACTAGGGGAGCGTGGCATCACAATTATCGATATTGCGGCAGTAGATCTAGAGGATGTCAAACGTCAGCTCCAGATAAATGCAGCTAATATGGATGCTATTTTCTCCACTTGCGATACGTTGACCCACGACGGCGGTGAACAGATCATTGCTGAATTTGGTATACATCATAAAATACCGTCGTTTGCTTGTAACAAAGAAGGCGTACTCAATGGCTTGTTAGTGGGAAACATTGGTGATTTCAAGGCTATCGCAACCATATCTGGGAAACAGACCGGGCAAATTCTTGACGGGGCTGCTCCAGCCTGGCTGAAGACAGAATCCCCTAGAGACAGCTACATTGTTCTTAATTCAACAACCGCCAATCTTCTAGAAGTGAATATCAGCCCAGTGTTCTTAGATAGAGTAAAGGAAATCACCCAATAGATGAAAATATTTGCAAAACTTATTCTTGGCTTTTTGATTGTTTCTATCTTGGCGGGGCTGATCGGATACTTAGGCCTGCGGCAATTGGAAGGCATTGCCAGTCTTCTTAATAATGACGTTACGTCCAGTATCGATGAGTACCAAACTCATTCGAACATAGATCGCTTGACTGATCATATTGAATACGTACAAGAAATTCTCATTCATAGCGCTAACCAATACGCGTTTACCCAGAAAAAACACTGGAAACAACGTTATTTCGCGTTTTCATATGAAATGAATCCGGCAATTACTGCTTTGATCGGCAGAAGTAATCTAGAAGACAAGCTTTTTTTCAAGCAAGCCAAAAATGCAAGGGTCGCACAAGCCAAGATAGAGCTTGCCGCTATCAATAGGGTCAACGAGGGCAATGTTCTTGCTGCACTTACCGCTTTAGAAGATGAGACCTACAGAATAAATACTCAAAATTTTGATAATGCGCTGCGCGACTATCGCCTCAGCAACCGGCGTGCTGGTCAAAGCTTAATATCGATAAGGTTGGCAGCCAAGCAAGCTCAAGTTACCGTACAAAAAAGTCAGCAATTATTGGCGGCCTTTATTGTCTTCACCCTGCTAATCGCGGTCACCATCGGGTTATTAATAACTCGTTCAATTACACGACCATTAGCCGGTTTAACTCGACATTTAGAACTGTTTGAGTCCGGTAGTTTTGGCGGCCAAATTAAACTTGCTAACAAACCATTAGGCTTGCCATTTTATCAATTTCTAATGAAGCGGTTCCCCCGTGTTTTCCGCAATGAAATGACCGAGTTTAGCCTGTCGTTTAATCATATGAGCAAGGTATTAGAAGAAAGCGTAGTGTCTAGAGACTACATGGATAACATTATTGAAAGTATTGCAGATGGCCTCTTTACCTTTAACGCCGATGGTTTAATTCTGTCCCATAACCATGCAATCAGAACCATGTTCGATTATCAAAACGACACCATTGTTGGCTCAAACATTGAGAAATTTATCAACGGGACAAGTCAAAGCGGTCGTAATCTGGATAATTACATGACAAGCGACCAGGTTACCGAGGTTGAAGGCGTGCGAAACAATGGCGACCTATTCCCTTTGGAAATATCGGTCAGTGAAATAAATATCGACAATATCAAACGTTTTGTCTGCATAAGCCGTGACATCACCGAACGTAAAAATGCGGAAGTGGCATTGCTGGACGCTAAAAGTAATGCCGAAGCCGCAAGCCAAGCGAAGAGCGAATTTTTAGCCAATATGAGTCACGAAATTCGCACCCCAATGAATGGCGTCATCGGCATGACCCATTTATTGCTCAAAACCTCGTTAGACGAAAAGCAGGAACTCTACGCCAGTACCGTTGAGTCCAGTGCAGATTCATTGTTAACCATTATTAATGACATCCTCGACTTTTCCAAAATTGAAGCCGGCATGCTGGAGTTAGAACTCATTGATTTCGACTTGGCCGCTCTAACCCACGAAATTGGCAGAACGATGTCATTCCAAGCCAATGCAAAAGGGCTAAAGTTGATCTGTCCTGTCAACCCGATTGAGCAATTGTGGGTCCACGCAGATTCTGGACGTATCCGCCAGATTATCAATAATCTGATCGGCAATGCGCTCAAGTTTACTCCGCAGGGGGAAGTCTCCGTGCACTATACTCTGCAGACCGGATCTGCAGAGGCGTGTAATCAAGTGCGTTTTGAAATTACCGACACTGGCATTGGTCTCAGCTTAGAACAGCAGACAACGCTTTTTGAACGCTTCAGTCAGGCAGATGAATCAACCACTCGACAGTATGGTGGCACAGGTCTTGGACTATCGATTTGTAAGCAGTTAGTCACACTGATGGACGGTGAGATTGGTGTTGAAAGTGCAGAAGGTAAAGGTTCAACGTTTTGGTTCACGCTCGATCTTGCGAATGCCATAAATGTGCCCAGTGCAAATAAGACCATTGCAAATAAGACCATTACAAATAAGACCATTGCAAATAAGACCATCATCAGCGGCAACGACATAAAAAACGACCCTATTAAAAAGGAGCCTGGGCTCAATGGCCGCGTCCTAATCGTAGAAGACAATGCCACCAATCAAAAGGTATCACAATTATTACTCGATAAACTTGGTATCCACGCGGACATAGCTTGCAACGGTTTGGAAGCATTACAGGTCCTTGAAAACCAACCTTATGACCTAGTTCTTATGGACTGTTTGATGCCGGTAATGGATGGCTTTAAAGCAAGTCGAAAAATTCGAGAATCTGATTCAAAGGTGCTGAACAGGTCCATTCCAATTGTTGCGTTGACCGCGAGTACGATGAAACAAGACCAAGAGAAATGTCTTGCTGCTGGTATGAATGACTTTCTCTCTAAACCTGTAGAAGTAGATAAACTTCAACAGGCGTTGCTAAGCTGGTTACCCAAAACAGAATCCGAAAAATTGAGCCGGGTAATTGATTTTAAATGGCACCCTGCTTCTGACTCTCCCCTTGATTGTAAGGCGACAAAGGCGCTAAGTTGATTGACCTGTTAGCTTGACGATTCATTGGCTTGCGTACAAGACCATCGTAATGTTGAGAATAGCCCCCACCACTAATGCTTTCTTTTCTACTGACACATCAGTCATACACACTTCCAAAAAATAAACCCAGCATCGCCTTTTATTCCTGCATAAGTAATGTCGGTGCCGCCGCATACATACTAATGAGGCTTTCAAAATGAGACTTATTTTCCATATTTAAGTACTAACTTATAATTTCATAACGCCAAGTTGTAGAGTAAAGCGAGACTAGTTACCCACATATAATTACATGACTCTATGTTTGCAGAGCCAGCGGCTAAAGTAATGAATTTTAATTTAGCGTTCGCATCCATTCCATCATCCGATTAACGCACGATAACCTAGCCTGCTTATCCATATTCACATCCTACGCGGCTGCTCTTTTATACGTCAGCCCAACAGGTCTTAGAAGGATTTCTTTTTATCGTGAGAGGATAAAAAACGTTGGTATTTATCACGAATGATCTTAGAAATGAATAAAATAGAATTTAAAAATAAAAAATTTTCTAAGCCGTAGTGAAAATGCTGTGCTCACCCAAATGCTAACAGCGTTGATATCTTACTTATGGATTAAGTTGATAAAATTGAAGATTTTTTTGAAGACTTCCCGTTAAGCATGGAGGAGCTGCCCAGCAAACAACTCATACACAGGGATGTCATTGTCATCCAACATGCCCATGGCTTCGGGGTAGCCAACCACATGCTGGTATAAACCTTGTGCCAAATAGTTAAACAACAAAGGCTTAAATCGACCTTGTATAGGCTCAGCGTCAGCTTCAATTTGTTGATAGCCTTTACGCCACGACTTGGCCAGCATGGCCGTGATCATTGCAAACACAATCGGCCCTGGCAACAGAAATTCGGACTTGTATAACAAGAACAACTTGCGCAGCGATTTTTGATTCCAGGCATGGGGGGCTACATCTAAGGAGTTAGCCACACGAAGGCACTCACCCTCTGCAAAGCGCTGATCAGAATACGTGGCGAAGTCTTTATTACCTGCAGAAGGGCCCGCAAAAGCAACCGTCGATATTTTTGCGCTCTCAGGTAATTCTTCGCCCTGTATATCCTTCAACCACAAAGCCAGTGTCGGCGCTAAAGCGCCGCCCAGGCTATGCCCCGTCACACAGATATCAACCGCGTCTTTACCCACAATGTCGCCCTGTAAAAATTCTAATAAGCTCTTATCTTCTCCAGGTACGCCGGGTTCTGCAATCATTTCCTGTAATTTTGTGATGCCAATTTCAGTGCTCTTAGAAATTTTTGGTTTCAACTTAACCGCAGGTTTTCCGTACTGCCACGGCACCATGCTGGTCACTTGAAAATCTTCTATTAACCAGTCTTTCAGCCCCACGGGGTTAGTGCCGCGTATGCCGACAACATAGCGTGACGGATCTTTAATATTGCGCACCAAATACATTAAGTTGTCATCAAACAAGGCAAGGTCGAAGATAAATACTCCCGGCCCCCAGACCAACTCCCATTCATCTTTAACAGGTGCCCAACTGGTTAGGGCATGCTTAATATCTTTCTCAATTTTTTGTGCATTACACTTATCAGTGCCAATTAAATCAAAACCATAATAAGACATATAAGCAAAGGCCAACATGGTTTGGCTTTTTGAATAACTCATGATTATTTCCTTTTTATTCAGACACAGTAAACCCTCCATCAAGCGAATGCTTAACAGAGGGAGCGCCTATAGCGTTAATTAATAACCAGGTCCGGTATGCAATACTGAAGGCACTGCACGGAAATAATTGTAGTTGCGCTGCTTATCTTCTTCGGTGGTATTCCACTCAGCCTCTAACTTAGCAAGATCTTCTTGCAGCTGGTTAAACACCTTGTGCATGTCGTCCTTATACTTCGCATCGACACCATTGAGCAGGTTAGTAAAGTCACCTTTTAATAGCGTGAATCTAGCCTTGCCGGTTGCCAATGCCACGAATGCCAAAGAGCGCCATTCATTAATAGCGGGGGTGCCGCCATCCATAGGCACTTGAGTCTTGCTAATGCGAGGGTCCAGAGCCGCACGAATACCGGTTGTGCCATAAACTTGGTGACGAACAACCGCGTGGTGAATAGTGTCCGAAGCAAAGCGTGCAACACCCGCCTTAGTCTGGAAGCCATCGTAACGCGCAGGTAAACCCTTGATCATGGTTTGTAACAAGCCAGCGTGGAAATCTTGCAAGTACTTATCCGCTTTAACCGCAGCGTCATCCGCATAAATAATATTGATTAATGCAGTGGTGTAGCCATTCCAGATTTTAGCGTAGTCTAACTCCCACTTAATACAGGAATTCGGTAATAGCTTGCCGGGCTTACCCGCAGAACGCTTCATAGTCAGCATCGCAGCACGCGCTTCAAAGTCTTCATCTGCACCATACTCAAAGTTGGAGTAGCAGTCGTTTAGGTGGTGCACCAAGCTATCATGGGTGGTCGCAAAAATTTGACTAAATACCGCGCCCTCTTGAACCAAGTGCTCGGTCGTAATTTCTTCCGCCAGCTCATGCGCAAAGAAGTGCAAATACATGAATGTTCTGAATGGATGCGCCCACTGCCCTTGCGCCTCAAAGGCGTCATGCATAGCCACTTCAACCAGGTTATAAGTCATGTGTATTTCAGCCAAGTGCTTACCGCTGATTACTTGATAATACATAGACGCTAATACCAAGCTTTCTGCACGACGAAAGCTAGGGCTGCGCGGATCGGCTGGCAATGCATCAGTGGAGTGAGGTGCCACGACAGAAATCAATTCCAAACGCTGTAATGTACTATTTACTATAAAATAAGCCTGACCCCCATAAGACTCATAGTCGGGCTTGGTTTCATAGTTTTCTAAAAAGCGGAAATCAATGGTCAACATACCCTTTCCCATTTCTGGTGCAGGCTTTAAAAATGGTGATGCCACACCTGACTCGGCTAAGTACGCCAACAGCTGACCTTCTTTAAAAGCGGCAATAGCAGGCTCAGGCGCTGTGTCCATCTTTCCGCCATCAGGTAGACGTAAACCAAATATTTTCTTTGTAAACAAGGCGGGCCAATATTCAGAACCGTTGCTCCAAATAGCCATACGCTTTTTATTGGTCAATCGGATTTTAACATTCGCCTGAGGCAGGTAGTGATCCAGTATCGCCATCACAGAAAAAGCTGCTCTTGCTGTTTTTACCAACTTTTTAAACAAGGTGACCGTTTCCTCAATGTTCACCACAGCAGGAATACTCAAACGCTGTAGTAAAAACTCGGGGTGCGCTTGGTAGTATGGCTTCAGTTTAGTCTTTTCAGGTGGCTTTTTCCCACCGTATACTTCCGTCAAGTTAAACGGGTGAGGGAAACGATCAGCACTCACCAAAACAAAGTACAGCGGCGACCAAATCACATTACTCAGCATCTCTAGGAAACCCCCTAGCGTCTTCGGCAACAATACCGCAATTAACACCAGACCAGCAATACAGGCACCAATAAAGCCCCACAAGGCCAAAGAACCCTCTGGTAAGAACACTGCAACTGACTGAGAAAAGTCAATGTCTGCAGCGGTAACTTTTAAAATTGTGCTGTACAGTAGAACAGCAGCAATAGTACTAATAGTATGGAAGGCTGTGCTTTTCCAGGGAGTAGCGGTACCAATCAGCAATGCCGTTAGCTGCAATGCCGCTTGTCCCACTAGCAACCACGCAATAATATTTTCACCTAGTGGCATTGTACCGGTGAACACCATTATTATTTGCGCAACCTGAATACCTGCCAGCACTAATGGCACAAGGGCCTGAGCACCGCCAAAGAACAAAGCAAAGCCAAAACCAAAGCAGGCGCCGCCCGCAAGATAGAGCATGGCAAAGCGCACGTCTGCATGAGTCACAATCATACAAGTAATAAAGAAAAAGATAGTAGTAACCACAGGGGCTAAATTTAATAGGCGAAGATTTAAAATAAATACACCAAACTTAGTTCGCGTTTGCTGAAAGGCATGACCGCTCAGTAACAAAACCAGTTCAAACAACATACCCAAAACACTACCGATGAGAATGAACAAGAAAGGCACCCACGTCCACGCGGCCATATTCGCCTCAGCCTGAGGTGGTTTCAAAAAGGTAAACAAATCACCCAGCCAAGCCAAGCCCGTAACAGCAGGATTGAACAGCTGAATAAACATCACGCTAGACAGCGTTGCCATAAACAATAAACTCAATATAGAAAAAATTGAGGGCAAGATTGGATAAGTAGGCTGTTCTGGTTTTTGAAAGCGGACGTCATCCGCATATTGGATAGGTATAGGTGATGCAGTATGTTGCCCTGCATCATCCATCAGTTGAACTGCGGTTTCCTTTTTCATGTAAGTCCCTTTTGTTTATTTGTTATTTAAGTGAAAGTTTTCTGATTATTACTAACCAAAACTGGGGTCACCATAGCAGAACATGAAGATCAACAGCCAATATATTTTTTATTTCTCAGCGTACAACTGTGCACAAAAAATTACGCCTGATCACTATCTTACTAGCGTCCTGAGGCCGCGCTTAAACCAAAATAGAACGAGCGCCTGTCAGATAATTACCTAACAGGATTTGTATTTTTATTATTTTTATTATTTTTATTATTTTTATTATTTTTATTATTTTTATTATAGACTCACTATGGAATATAAAATCACAAGGACGGAAATATGAACAACCTCATTGATATCACCACCGCACGTCAAACGGCTGTCACACTCGCCTATTTAGCTTACGCAGGCGAGACACTAGAAAAACCACTGCCCGGCGACCAGTCTATCGATGAATCCATCGCCAAGATGATCAACTACACAATCCCTAAATTAAGCGTATTGCAAGACGCCCAACAACAAGCGAATTGGCGTATTGTCTGGGGGCCGGTGAGCTATACCTTTGAACTCACCCAGCTACAAGACAATATGATGTATGTGGCGCAGTCTATTTCCAAACCATCCGAATATGTAGTGGCCATTCGCGGCACTAATGGCACAGCCATTTGGGATTGGATAGAAGAAGACTTTAGAGTATTAGAAAAAGAAAAGTGGAAACTGCCCGCTGGAAAAAAAGCCCAGGGCACGCCGAAAATATCTAAAGCGACCGACATCGGCCTAGATGCCTTGTTAAACAAAATGATACCCGCCTCCGGCATGCCAGGAGCCGGACTATCACTAGGTGATTTTTTATCCTCGATCACCGACAAGGCCGTAGAAATAACCTTCACAGGGCACAGCCTTGCAGGCGCAATATCTGAGGCCGCAGGGTTATGGTTTAGACAAACACAATCGCTCCCCGATCACTGGGACCCGCAAGGCAACGCCAACGTTAAGGTAGTTTCATTTGCAGGAGCTACGACAGGTGATAGCGACTTCACTTATTACTTTAACCAAGAATTAGGTGAGAATTGCCAGCGCATACATAATACTCATGATGTTGTACCCCACGGCTGGGAAAAAGAGACACTGAAGCAGCTACCTGAACTGTACAGCAGTATCGGCATAAAGATGGATTTCAAGCAAAAAATAGTACTCGACATCGTCATCGCACTCGTGAGCGATTATCGACAAGTACAAACACCCAGCGCCTTTACGTGGCCCCTAGACCCCAAGCAAAAGAGCTACATAGATCAAGCGGGCGTACAGCACCGTGACTCGTACATTTCTGCGCTGAAAGTTGAGAATCCCAGTAAAGTGTTTCATAAATACCCTGGTAATAATTCATAAGGGTTTTTGCATTAAGCGACCGATAGATAGAAGGCAGCAATGCCTTTTCTATTACCGAAGAATCACACAAGCGATCGGCAAAACGCTATACCGTATGTCCTTTAGGTTTAAAACATAAAAAGTAATTCCCCTTATGTAACTCACGATGATCCTGTTGATTTATAAGAGAAAGATACAAGCCACTCACTAGTGTTTAAATACTGTATTAATTTTAGTTTACAAGAGAGTTAAATCAATAAAACGCCGAAGCCACAGCACGGCATGACTCGATGACGCTTTAGACACATTTGCAGGTCCAAACATGGGCCACGTGTCTGACGGATTAATCGGCGATGCTTCCATCTTAACTACAATCTCTTCCAATCAAAGGGTCCGCGGCCAACAACTGTCGCCTCCGGCCATAGTGCTACTTAACGATTTTACTTAACGATTTAGTTAAAATGCAGTACGTTAACCATTAGTTTATTATTTAACCTAGATTACAATAAGAATAAGACGAGAATCATCCTATGCTGATAGCTGGAATCACCGAGTTTTTAATCATTGGCAGCATATTGTATGCGCTCGCCACATTACCCAGTCAACATGGCCATATAAGCACGCTTTATCGAGTCGCTTTATTAGTCACGTTAACAGCGGCTTCTTTAGGTGCTGTTAAATTTTTAACCTCAATACAAATCAGTGACTACCACCAATTCTTCACCTATATATCAAAGCATGTGGCGTTAACGGCATTTATTATTACTGGAGCCTGGGGTGTATTCAAAAGCAAACAATCGAAAATCATTGCTGCTGGAATAGTCGCGGCATCCCTTATCTCTTTTATAGTTAATTTTTCAACGGACCTACCACTACTAAGCATAATTATTATGTTACTTGCACTGGTGTTTACCGCCTTTAACATGAGATCAAACCCTGCCAGCCTAAGGTATTTAATCATTGCTATCTTAGTCTTACTGAGTACCTTGCTATGGGGAGCCATCATTAAAGACAGAGATACTATGATAGGTGTTTATCATGCTTGTGTTGGACTTTTCTACGTTTTAATAACGCTTAGCTTTAAAGGTATTGAGGGAAATCAATCATGAATTTTATATTAATGGCCATCCCTGGGTTTTTTATCCTAATAGCGATAGAACTTATATTTAATTACGTAAAAAAAACCGACTATTACCAGCTTAATGATGCGATTAATTCGTTATCCATCGGTATATTAAGTCGTGTGACAGGTGCCTTATATGCTTTAATTCCATTATCACTTTACGCTTATACCTATGAAAGCTTTGCCCTTTTTACCTGGGAAGATAATGCGGTTACTTGGATTTTAGCCTTCGTAATATATGATTTATGTTATTACTGGAACCATAGATTTGGCCATACCATAAACATTGGTTGGGCAAGTCATGTGATTCATCACTCCAGTGAAGAGTACAACCTCACCACAGCTCTTCGCCAAACCAGCATTCCTAACCCAATTGGCAAACTGTGTTTTGTACCCATGTTATTTTTAGGGTTTCCACCCTGGTTATTGGTTGCCGTTGGCTCATTGAACTTGATTTATCAATACTGGGTACATACTCAAGCCATTAATCGCATGCCTGAATGGTTTGAAGCCCTGTGTGTCACACCGAGTAATCACCGAGTTCACCACGCTAAAAATAAAATTTACATAGATAAAAACTATGGCGGTGTGTTTATACTCTGGGATCGCCTATTCAAAACATTCCAGCCTGAATTAACACAAGAAAAGGTAGTGTTTGGCATCAGCACACAGCTGGCTAGCTGGAATCCAGTTTGGGGCAATGTAAAAGTGCTTACTGGCTTATTCAATGATGCTTGGCGGACAGAAAGCTGGTTTGATAAGTTTACCTTATGGTTTCGTAAAACCGGGTATCGACCTGCCGATGTAGAAGCGAAATATCCTATTATTAAAAGCAACCTAGCCGGTAATAAGTTTGATACTCAACTAAGCTACGAAAAAAAGTGGTATGTGTTTTTACAATATTTATTTGTAGCCACAGGCATTCTAACTTTTATGGTATTGCTTAAAGATATGACGAACATGGAAATTTTAGCCACAAGCGCAGCCCTTGCATTTTCATTATTCAGCATGGGTAAGGTTCAAGAAAACAGCCAATACAGTCTGATTTTTGAAGGCATTAAATTCATAAGTTGTAGCGCCGTTAGTCTCTGGATTTTTAGCCACAACCCTGTTATCGGTATAGCAGTGGCTTGTTTGTCTTTGATTTACTTTATTGCACTGATCATGATTCAGAAAAACAATACAAAGGCTGCTACTGCTTAATTTTAGAACGGCTCGTTGGAGCTTGCTTGCAAGCGAATTGGCAAAGAACCAGCCAAGAATTCAGCTGGTTTTTTAGAATGCTAAAAACACATCTACATATCATCAGAATTATTGAGTAGCCACTGCAGACGGCGCAGTCAGTAAAGGTTTCTAAGATCAAGTACTCTTACGATCAAGTACTCTGACCCCTTGATCCGGTAATGTCTGATCTAAGCGAGGCTTAATACGAGACAACATGCCTGGATAAAGTGGCGCGGTTAATACCGACGTATCATCACTCAATAACGCTTTAGACAAATTAGCAGGACCAAACATAGGCCACATGTCTGACGGGTTAATCGGCGATGCTTCCATCTTCACCACAATCCCGTGGGCTTTAGGCTTTGGAACATCGACTTAAACTAAGCTGAGTGTTAGCTGACCGTCGGATGAGATGTGGGTAAACAACTACTTTGATGTGTTCATGTTTGCAGTGTTACTTTTTTATTGGCCTGTCAGGTTGCGCTTCGAGTACTTGGGTGTCGTATGGCTGCGCGAGAATTATTTTTAAGAATAGGCTAAAAAATTAGCATAAGAATGGGGAGCTTGCGAGTTAATAGAGGTGTTGTGGGATTTGTACTAAGAATCTTTCTGAACTGACTGTTACTCTAAAGTGGAATGACATGTATTACCTACCTTATGATTAAGGTAGGTGTCTACTTAAATGGGAGGCTTTGAACAAAATTAGACTATTGCTTAGCGTCGTTTAGCAGTTTGTTTAAAATCGGAAACTAGCTCACTAATACTTTATAAATTTAAAATAATGCCAATGTTTTACTTCAATTATATTTTATTTTCACTCTCAATTTCGTCTTCTTCAAAAAAAGCCATTTCTCGCTGACTATCCGATATATTGGAACCAGTTAAGTTTGCTTTAGTCAGATTGGTATCTGTTAGTTGAGCTCCTATAAAGTTCGCATCGGTAAGGTCCGCCCCTCGAAAGTTAGCTTCTGTAAGGTCAGCCTGTTCAATATTCACCTTCCTTAGAACTGAATTTTTTAAATTAGTATTATTAAGATTAGCCATGCTTAGATTTGCACCAGAAAGTGATGACAGAAAGAGTTTTGAATCCGTGAAATTTGCTTTTGTTAAATCAGCCCCATCTAAATTTGCCTGACTTAAATCAGCCCCTTGTAACATTGTATTTCTCAAGCTGGTTACATTCTGATTTATTTCTAATTGGAGAGAGTGTGTTAGTTGCGCCTTAATTAATTTAGCATTACTTAAATTAGCACTGTCGAGAATTGCCCCATTGAAGCAAGTTTCTTGCAATTTTGCTTCTTGCAAGTTTGCTTCTTGCAGGTTTGCCCCTTGCAAGTTTGCTTTCTGCAGGTTTGCCCCTTGCAAATTTGCTTTCTGCAGGTTTGCCCCTTGCAAATTTACTTTTTGCAGGTTTGCCCCTTGAAGGTTTGCCCCTTGAAGATTTGCCCCTTGTAAGTTTGCCCCTTGCAAATTTGCTCTTTCCAAGTTTACTTTATTTAGTGAGGCCTTCTTTAAGTCACTATAGTCCAAAGATGCATTTTTTAAATTAACATTGGCTAATTGATGACTATCAAGAAGTTTAAACTCTGTTAATAAGCATCCTTTTTCCTCATTAAAAAAAAGACCTATTTTTGATTGATTAACTGTTTTAATAAAAGTCAGCATATTATCCGTCTTATTAAAAGGATCATTTTTATCATTAATTATACCAAGCTCAACTCCATAAACTATTATAAATTCCCTAATACTTAAATGAGAAAAACGGAATTCTCCAAATGAATTACGGTTAAGTAGTGAACTTGTCCCAATATCAATATGATCGATTCCTTCGATAACTCGATCTGCAGAATCTTTTAATAAGATAGTACTATATTCACGATGACATAATTGTTTGATGTGCTTTAGAGCCACTGTATGAGTACTTTGTCGCTGCATAGTTTCTGCTAGCCACACACAAGCTGTAAGCAAATCCTCTTTTTTTACATCTTTATCATGATATTTCCTTAACTTTATCACTTCACGATTTAACCAAGTTTCCACCAAGCCTTTATATAATTCGTACTCTGTTGCTCCTTGTCGGTGGCTTTCTAATAAAGTTTCAACATGAGATAATATAAATGGACGAAACTGAAGTGAACTTATATTCTTTACTGCTTGCTTTGCATCATATTTTTTTGGATCGTAAAATCTATTAAAAATAAATTTTAACCTTCTTGGATAGCGCTTTTCCAGATAAGAATCGACCTGATCATTAGTAAATAAAGAAAGATATATTAATGGGCAGTCATAATTATTAAATGATATTTTACCCATAGTATTGAAAGCAGATTCCGCAGTTTCAGGAAAAAACTGTGTACGGCATGTAATTATTACTCTATAAAAGCTAGTAGTTTCCTCTAGTATTTTAGTCAAACGCATAATAGTGCCGCCCTGCTTACACTGATTATCCTCATCCAAAGAGTCAAGTAAGAGAATGGTGTTAGCTTTATCTTCTATTTTATCAATATTACTTAACGTCGTAGGTCCTAATTTTAGCAACTGACACTGATACTTTTTAGGCCAGAAAGCCATTAAATGACTGAGTTTAAGCATCATCATCAACGAAGTTTTTCCCATGCCCGCATCGGCAAGAATAAACATTTGACTAGCACCATCTCTGGTGTGAATATCTCGATGAAAAAACTTATTTATAGTTTCAAAAACTCCAGCTCTTATCGATGAAATTGTTTCATCTTCAAGTTCATCAGCTGGATTAACTTGCTGACAATCAGGTTGAATATAAAATTTAGCAAGCTCTCCACAATCACCAAATACATCATTAATTCTAACCAATTCCTGGCTTCGATTATCAGCATTATTCTTTAGAATCTTCGTTAATAATCTTAATAGCTTAGAAGCCACTTTTGTAGAAATAAAACTAGTTGCTTCCATAAACCACCAAAATTTAATAAATAATTTTAGATTTTAATAAGTTACAATTAAAGAGTCAGAGTACTTGATTGAAATAATTTTGGAATAAGTTCAGGTGATTTTTTAGAATGCTAAAAACACATCTACATATCAACAGAATTATTGAGTAGCCACTGCAGTCGGCGCAGTCAGAAATAGTTTCTAAGATCAAGTACTCTGACCCCTTGATCGGAAGTACTCTGACCCCTTGATCGTTGACCCCTTGATCGTTTGTTAGTTCTGCTGCCATTCCTTAACTACTTCATCCCAATCAGCATTTCTCTCAACTACCTTTCCATCTTCATCTTTTCTTGTCCAAACATCCCAGAAGTCAGGATCGTCTGAATGTGGTTGTTGCGCTTTTGTTAAACTCTTCATTTTAACCAGAACCGGAAGCTCAGATGCCCAACCCATAAGTATTGCATGTTGGGATGGTAGAGATGGCAATTCACGGAGTAGTCCGCGTAAATTATCTGGCACCATTTTATGCACTTGCTCTTGATCTCTGTCATTACTAATTCGATGCAGAAGGAAGGTATTGCATTGAGATAAAACTGTAGGTGACAACTCTGATGGGCGTTGAGATGAAATCACCATGCCAAGACCAAACTTTCGTCCTTCTCTCGCTATTTTTTCAAATACTTGACAACAAACAGCTGCTACATCCTGATTTTCAGATTCATCACGATATCGTTTAATGAACGTATGCGCCTCTTCAGCTACAAGTACAGTTGGTAGGGTTTTATTATTTAGCCGTCTATACCGTTGCAATGATTCAAAGATGATTCTTGAAATAACAGCAGTTACAAGGTGAGTGATTTCATTTGGTACTAGAGAAAGATCTATAATTGAAACACAACTATGATCTTCACCTGCTCCATCATTACCTATATAATTTTCTAACCACTCAGCTAAATCGACTCTCTGTTCTGAATCATTGGTGATAGGCTTCATTCTTGTATCAGAGAGCATGGTGCGTATTCGAGCAACTAAATACTCTACATACTGTTCACTACCGTTTTCCTGAGCTAAAGCTTCTAAATAGGCTACTAAATTCTCGCCCTCAAAAGGTACTGGTATATCTTCACTTTTAGGAAGAAGCTCATCTTCATTGCCCCCAAAGCTAAGAAATGAGCTTACTATTCCATTAATAAGGGTATCAATTTCCGCGACTGTCGCATTGTAATCAGGATATGGCCCGCTTCTTTGAGTACAATAACTTTGAGTATAAATAATTAGTTGGTCTAAATCTGGATGCGTTGTAGTTAAATTTACCTGATACTCTTCAAGGCTTTTATGCCAAGAATCTATTTTGGCCAAAAGATTTTTTGCACCGGGAAAGCTATTAAGTGCGGCGGCGCCTTTAGACTTATCCGCTCTTAAAGAAACAAGAATCGTACCGAGATACTTTTTAACCTCTAAATCCAAATTCGTATGTAATTCAAATTTTTCATTTCTCATAGCCCTCAACGAACGCTTTAATAATGGCAACTGCGCCTTCGGGCTTGCTTGTGTAAATGAAGCCCATTCAGCACTGTTCCAAAACCACGAAGGTACTTGTAGTTGGTTTTCACCTTGCCCTGCTTCAACTTTAAATACACGGCCTTTAAACTTTGTAGTAGGGCCTAAAGCGCGGGTATATTCTCCATTAGGATCAAGCACAATAAATCTGGCATTTGGTCTAGTTTCTGCTTCCATTGCCGCTTCTAACGACCATTGAATAAGCCCTGCCACTGAACAGGATTTGCCACTACCAGTATTGCCAAGTACTGCAATATGTCTACCAAATAATCGATCTGGATCTATTGCCACATTGGCGTTATTTGCAAGCGGACTTTGACCGATGATAACTCTACGATTATTACCAGATTCAACAATAGATCTAAGCTGTAAATCTGTTGGTAGCAAAATAGCAGAACCAATTGAAGGAAATGATTCTGAACCTCGTTGAAACCTAAAAGAATCAACACCTTTTTTTGAAACTCGCTTGAGAGTTCCGACTGGATTTAAACTGATTTTTTTCTGTGGAAAAGGTAAATTAACTAAACCAAAATCCTGGATATCCCTTTGTTTGGGGTAAGGTGAACGCTCAACGGCAAGCCACTCAATTTGTCCAACCAAATAACCATTATCACAAGAGACTAAAACATAACTGTTTACTCTAGGGAAGTTTCTTGGCGTTCCTGCATTTAGGGCTACAGAATCAGGCGAATCGATATCAAGAACGGCTCTAATTTCATTTGGTGAAACAAAATCTACTGTACCTACTCTTAATTGTTCTCCCTGCTCAATGGGTAATGAACTCATTCTTCACCGCCCATTTTGGTTTGAATTGCGGTTGGATATAAACCTCTTGATTTCAAAAGTTCAGACATACGAATAGAGCTACGATCTATTGCAGCCTTTGGAAGGTAGTAATCAACTAATGTTTTTAGATCACCAAAATGATCACCAAGTAATAAAGATATTTGAGCCTGACGCCCGCTATCTTTTATAAAACTCATGATTCTTCCAAGTGGATCAGCATAGGCAATAATCACAATATGCGTTGAGGGTATTGTTAGCATATCTGTAAGCACTTGATTTATATGCTCATCACCAAAACTGTAGCCATAGGTTACAAGGGTGCTATTTGGACGGCATGTTGCTGATGCTAAATCTCGGAACAACTCTACATAGGGATATTCTGATGTTTCACGGTCTTTGACTGAATTTGGGTAAATCATCAACTGTTGGTAGTTAGCTGTGCCAGTACCTTCAACTTGTAAAAATGGCTCTACAGAAGAAGCCCCAAAAGGTAACCCAAAACGCCTTATAGCACCCTCGTTTGCATACCAGTCTAATGAACCGTGAAGTTTAGTAAAACGAGCGACACCTTCTAAATATCTTGGCTCACCACGAATACCAGGTGGGTTGTAATGATAATCAACCTCCAAACGTGATGACCTGAAAATGGGCGCAATACTGCCGACAAATCGATCGACTAATCTAAGCCCAGCTATTTCAGCACCCGTTTCAATTATCCGATCATAATTAGTTGTGAATATATGCAACCTATCACGCGTTGCTATTCGACTTGAAAAACTCATCAAGAAATTAACTAAATAATTAAATGTTTCAGTTTTTTGTTCAGCTCCTCCATCACGGATTGATTTTTCACCGTTGCTAACTGATTCAGCAAACAGCTTTAAACATCGCGAAAGCTCTTCTTTCAACAGGCTTAAATCAGTCGGTAAATATCTATATGGGGGATATGGTGGCGGCGGTGGAACTATAGGGGGCGGGTTTAAAGAGACAAGAATTTCTAATCCTTTAATTAATTCATTTATTGTCCGAATTTGGTCCTCAATATTTCCCTTGTTTCTACCTGCCGCTTTTGATGTTTTGTCTACATAAGCATCTATTTCTAATTTACAAACCTTTAGATCTTCTATCCACCCCATACCTTGTGGCTTTTGCCCTGTTGCCGACTCTTGAACAGCTGAACTAAGACCTGCACCGACAAGTAAATTAAGGTGCTCAGATTGAAAAAGTGCAGTTAACCAAGGTTCGATTCTTGAGCGTAAAAAATCTGGGGTAATTTCATCTTCAGATTTTGCCCAAACACAGCCACCCATAACTTTAAAAGCACCATTGTCGCCGAACGAATCCAACTGCACTGGAGATTGGTCATCGCCTAATTTTAAGTATTGAGTCAAGTTATATACATCCTTATTAATTGGTGGCATCTGAAGAGGATCTAACAGTAAGTTATTCAAACAGATGCTGCATAACCGCTAAATATTAGGGAAAGACGAACAATGAGAAATTTTCTTTGAAATCATACGATCGTACCTGTTAATGATTATCTCAACATTATATTCACCTGACTCACCTGTCAAACTAATCTCAATTTAGCCTTCTGTTCGGTTATTCCCTATCTATCGTATTAACCGAACATTCTCTGCGCCGCTATTCCTGTGGCTTTTAAGCGACTCTTGCCCAAACAACTGAATCATGGTTCACTTATTAATAAATGAACTCGTATTCACATCTTTAGGAGCTTTGCATTGGCTTATCGCGAAACCGAACATACCTTGGCTAAAAAGGCCGATACTCGCTTACGTTTGTTGAAGGCAGCGCGCCGTTTGGTGCAGCAAGGTGGCTTTGCGGCGGCTTCGGCGAGTGCGGTGGCGAAGAAGTCTGGGGTGGCGTCGGGCACGATTTATCGTCACTTCCCTAATAAGTCGGAGTTGGTGGCTGAGGTATTTCGGTATGCCACCGAGCGTGAAGTGGCGGCGGTTGCTCAGGCGTGTGATTGTGGTGAGACGGCGGCGGATAAGTTAACCGCGGCGGTCGAAACCTTTGCTCAGCGTGCGCTATTGGGTAGAACCTTGGCGTATGCCCTGATCGCAGAACCGGTTGACCCTAGAGTTGAGCAAGAACGTTTGCGTTATCGTTTTGCGTACGCTGAAATTTTTGAAGATGTGATTGCGCTGGGTATTCAGCGTGGTGAGTTTGTGGCGCAGAATTGTCAGATTACGGCGGCGGCTTTGGTGGGCATGTTGGCGGAGTCTTTGGTGGGGCCATTGAAGAAAGAGCACGAGCATGAACACGATGATCTTATTCACAGTTTAACCGCCTTGGTATTACGGGCGGTTGGTTTTCAATCTAATCTTAATCTCAAATAAAAATAAATAGGAATTTCCATGACGACTGATACTACTTTTTCTATTGACCCATCACTGGGTGAAACCCACGAAGTTTTCAACCAGCCAACGCCGCTAGAAAATTATAATGCGTTTGAGTCGGATGCGGCGTTGAAGCATTGGATGACGACTTTTAATGGCGATTTCGCTAAAGCCGATGTCAGCCAATATGGTCATCACGTGGGCCATGAATTAATTGAGGCGGGTTTTTTAGCCAATCAATATAAGCCTGAATTTCATTCCCATGATCGTTTTGGTAAACGCATTGATGTGGCTAAGTTTCATCCGGCGTATCACCAGTTGATGCGCACTGCCATCGAAGCGGGCGCTCACTCTTTGCCTTGGACTAGTGAGAAAAAAGGTGCCCATGTTGCGCGAGCCGCGATGGAGTATATGCACAACCAGGCCGACTCGGGTTCGGGTTGTCCGCTGACGATGACATTTGCCGCGGTGCCTGCGATCAAAACCACGCCGAGTTTAGCGAAAGATTGGTTGCCTAAAATTACTGCGCGCCATTACGACGAACGCAATATTCCTTGGTTTGAAAAAGAAGGTGTGACCATCGGTATGGCCATGACCGAGAAACAAGGTGGCTCAGATGTGCGGGCGAATACGACTAAGGCGACTCCGATCGATGGGTTGAAAACCGGGCCCGGTGAAGCGTATGAATTGGTGGGGCATAAGTGGTTTTGCTCGGCGCCCATGTGCGATGCGTTTTTGGTATTAGCGCACACTGAAAAAGGTTTGTCGTGTTTTCTATTACCGCGCTGGCGTCCAGATGGCAGCAAAAACCAGATGGAGATTCAGCGTTTAAAAAACAAGCTGGGCAATATTTCTAACGCCTCTTCGGAAGTTGAATTTCGCGGCGCGTATGCGCAGATGGTCGGCGATGAAGGTCGCGGTGTACCAGCGATTATTGAAATGGTATCGATGACCCGTTTCGATTGCATGGTCGGTTCCAGTTCGTTAATGCGCGCCTCTGTTGCCCAAGCCTTGCACCATACTAGCGGCCGCAATGTGTTTGGTAAAAACTTGCATGAGCAAGTCTTGATGCAAAATGTATTAGCCGATCTGTCGATTGAGTCGGAAGCGGCGTTGGCAATTTCGATGCGCGTCGGTAATGCGTTGGATAACCTGCACGACGAACAGCAAAACTTATTCGCCCGGGTGGCGACGGCGATTGGTAAATACTGGATCTGCAAACGCGCACCCAACCATGCGTATGAAGCGATGGAGTGTTTAGGGGGCGTCGGTTATGTGGAAGAGAACATCATGCCGCGCATTTATCGCGAAGCTCCGGTAAACGCGATTTGGGAAGGTTCCGGTAACGTGCAGTGTTTGGATGTATTACGGGCGATGAATAAAGAACCGAAAGTCGTGGAGGCTTATCTAACCGAGCTGGCCAGTGCGCAAGGTTTGGATAAACGCTTTGATACTTTTTTGAACGGTTTGAAAGATGAGTTCGTAGATTTATCTACTTTGGAATATCGTTCGCGCAGTGTGGTCGAGAAGTTGGCGCTGGGGCTGCAAGCGAGTGTGTTGTTGAAAGATGGCGATGCGCATGTGGCGGAAGGGTTTGTGGCGTCGCGTATTCAGAAACCAGCAGGATTAAATTATGGAACGCTGCCGGTGGGTGTAAACTGTAAGGCGATTATTGAGCGGGCTAAGCCTCAGTTGTAAGATAATGTTTATTTATTCTTCACTATG
>JBNMOT010000005.1:0-66433 GCA_051275515.1 Oleispira sp.
TGGTTGGCTTGCCAGCAACTACAGCCTGGTTCTGGATGATGTACAGACGGACAATGCAGAGATCACTGCGAGAGGAGTGACGATCAAGGGTATGGCCGCGAACAACAAAACCTATGACGGCAACACAGACGCCCGGCTTACGGGCGGATTACTTAATACCGGTATTGAGGGAGAGACACTCACCTTTATAGGACAATCAGGTACTTTTGTTGATAAGAACGCGGCCAATGGCATCGTGGTGAACGTTACTGGTATAGAGCTGGTGGGAAATGGTGCGGATGGCGCGGGAAATGTGAACAATTACCATCTGGAAGCCCAACCGACAGTGGCCGCTGCCAATATCACTAAGCAAGTACTGACAGCGAAGATTGCCGCACAGAACAAGGTTTATGACGGCGAAACGAATGCCATAGCGGAGTTTACGGTAGTAGACGGTCTGGTCGGGAATGAAACCGTCACGGCGACGGGTGTTGCAACTTTTAATACTAAGGATGTGACCACGGCCAATGTGGTGAAGGCGGAGAGCATTGAGCTTGCTGATGGAGAAAATGGTTGGCTTGCCAGCAACTACAGCCTGGTTCTGGATGATGTACAGACGGACAATGCAGAGATCACTGCGAGAGGAGTGACGATCAAGGGTATGGCCGCGAACAACAAAACCTATGACGGCAACACAAACGCCACGCTTAAAGGCGGGTTTCTACAAGGCGTTATTGAGGGTGAGGCAATCACCTTTACAGGACAATCAGGTACTTTTGCTGATAAGAACGCGGCCAATGGCATCGCGGTGAGTGCTAATATAAGCTTAGAAGGTACAGGCAGCGTACTGGCGAGCAATTACAGCCTGACTCAACCGACTTTGGCCGTTGCCAATATCACTAAAAAAGCAGTGACGATCAAGGGTATGGCAGCGAACAACAAAACCTATGACGGCAACACAAACGCCACGCTTAAAGGCGGGTTTCTACAAGGCGTTATTGATGGTGAGGAACTCACCTTTACAAGAGGTTCTGGTACCTTTGAATATAAGAACGCGGCCAATGGCATCGCGGTGAGTGCTGATAATGCAACACTGCAAGGTACAGGCAGCGTACTGGCGACCAACTACAGCCTGACCCAACCGACTGTGGCCGTTGCCAATATCACCCAGAAAGCAGTGACGATCACGGGTATGGCAGCGATCAACAAAACCTATGATGGCAACGCACAAGCCTCGCTTACCGGCGGATTACTTAATACCGGTATTGAGGGAGAGGCACTCACCTTTACAGGACAATCGGGTACCTTTGCTGATAAGAACGCGGCCAATGGCATCGCGGTGACGGTTGCTAATACAACGCTGGTAAATGGCAGCGGTTTGGCGAGCAACTACAGCCTGACCCAACCGACTGCGGCCGCTGCCAACATCACCCCCAAAGCACTGGCTATCACGGGTATGGCCGCGATCAACAAAACCTATGACGGCAGCACAGTCGCCTGGCTTACGGGCGGATTACTTAATACCGGTATTGAGGGAGAGGCACTCACCTTTACAGGACAATCGGGTACTTTTGCTGATAAGAACGCGGCCAATGGCATCGCGGTGACGGTTGCTAATACAACGCTGGTAAATGGAAGCGGTCTGGCGAGCAACTATAGTCTGACACAACCGACGGTGGAAGCTGCCAACATCAACGCGATGGTGGAGGCATCGAGCCAGGTTTATGACGGCACACTGACTGCCGCACCGGTGTTTACGGTAACGATTCAAAATGTGATCAAGCAACTAGTGTCAAATGTTCTCTCGCTGGCGGGTGACTCGTCTTCGACCGCTAGGGTGATACCAGGCCCCAGCGTCATGATGAGCAACGGCAACCTGGGCTCGCCCTTGCAAGTCATTAAGGGTGGCATCCGGCTGCCAGAAAATTTACCTGACCTGATTGGAGAAGATAAAGATGCCTGATGGGGTCAATAACCATAAGCCGCTGCACACTATGAAGCCTCTGTTCGCGGCACTGTTGATCGCCATTTCCCCACTGGCTGCGCAAGCGGCCAGGCCTGTGGTTCAAGGTGCGGGGGATATCCTGCAGCAGGTTGAGCCGCTCAACCTCCCTGCGTTTTCGTCCAGCGAGACTGGGCTGACGATCGAACGGGCAGACGGCGCCAAGCTGCCGCCGAGCGCACCGTTCCTGGTGACGAGTATCCAGATCACCGGCAACACTCACCCACACGCCTTGTTCGATACACCGACCCTGCACGCCCTAGTGGCCGACGTGGAAGGCAAAAGCCTTAGCCTTTCCCAATTGGGTGAGTTGGCTGCCCGCATTACCCGCTATTACCAAAGCCATGGCTATCCGCTGACGCGGGCGATCATCCCAGCGCAGACGATTGTGGCAGGGAAGGTGCTTATCGAAATCATCGAAGCGCGCTTCGGCCAGATCAGCCTTGACAACCGCAGCCGGGTGAAAGATTCCTTGCTGCAGGCGACACTCGCCCAGCTTCAAAGCGGGCAGGTCATTGGCCAGACCGAGCTGGATCATGCCTTGCTGCTGGTCTCGGACATTGCGGGTGTCGTGACAGACGCAACCCTGAAGGCGGGTGATGTCGTCGGCACATCAGACTTGCTGGTGAGCACTACGCCCGGTGCGATGGTCACGGGTAATATGGTGCTAGACAACTTCGGTAACCGCAATACCGGTAAGGCGCGGATCGGCGGCACCGTGAACGTCATCAACCTGTTGCAACACGGCGATGTTCTGAGCGCGAGCGGCTTAAGCTCGGGCGGCGGGTTGAACTACGCCCGTCTGGGATTCGAAACCTTGATCAACGGGCAGGGCACGCGCCTGGGCGGGGCTTATTCGGCACTGCGCTATGCGTTGGACGCCCCGCAGGCGAATGGCAGCGCGCGGGTCGCAAGCCTGTGGGGCAAGCACCCACTGCTGCGCAGCCGCGATGTCAATCTTTACGGGCAACTCCAATTTGACAGTCTGCAACTGCGCGACCACATTGACGCCATCGCCATTAAGACCGACCGCTCGTTGAAGAATGTGACGTTGAGCCTGACCGGGGATGCACGCGATGCGTTCCTTTCGGGCGGCATCAACACTTGGAACCTGGGCTTGACCGCTGGGCGCGTTGGTTTTGACAACGCGGATGCGCAGGTGAGCGATGCGGGGACCACTGACACACAAGGCGGGTTCTTCAAATGGAACGCGAACCTTTCACGTCTGCAAAGACTGAGTCCAAAGAACAGTCTTTACTTGGTCTTCTCCGGCCAGTGGGCGGACGGTAATCTGGATGCGTCGCAGAAGATGAGCGTGGGTGGGCCGTCCACGGTGCGCGCTTATGTCTCGGGCGCACTGTCGGGCGATACCGGCTATCTGGCAACCGCTGAATTGCGGCACACCCTAGGCACAGCTTGGGGCGGGCAATGGCAGACGGTGGCTTTCGTCGACACTGCGCGCGTGACGGTCAACAAGAATACCTGGGTTGCGGGAACGAACAGCGCAACTCTGAGCGGATCGGGGGTAGGGATCAATTGGGCCGGGCTGAAGCAGTGGCGTGCCAAGGCCAATATCTCCACCCGCATTGGTGCGGCTCCAACGCTGGTGGCGAGCAGCGAACCCATCCGTGCATGGGTCGAGATCAGTAAGGGGTTTTGAACAGCAGCGGGTTCTGTCGCAAATAGATTTTATAGTTTCATCTTTAACGAACGGTTTTAGATAGTTAAAATAATGTAGACGACATAAAAGAACTGGCAGAATGCACCATGCTTTTTGGGCTAAAGGAATAGCCATAGCCATAGGTTGAATCAACTCCTATGCCATTTAATAAATTCATTATCCTTAATTGTAAATATTTTGCCCTCATTTAGGTTAGCAATAACACCTAAGGAGAGGGTAATGCCCCATCAATGAGTATTTTACTAAAAAAATCATTTGAATGCAGTTACTCCGAAATTGGGGCTGATTCCTCTGTGTTTTGAAATTAGCTATGACGCAGGCGAAGAAGAGAACTTTCAAAATTGTGGGTGCTGGCTTTTTCTAAGTCAATGCCACTTGCATTGAAGCTTATGCCCGTGCTGTTGTCTTTTCTAGCGATTTTAAAAAAAGGGGCATCTTTATTGCGGTCTTATCGGGTTGATGAATCTCTGGAATTCTTAAGGACAGAGGGTTTTAGAGTATTTTTTATGGTCTCCCCACCGGGACTCGAACCCAGAGCAGCCGCTTAGGAGGCGGCAGTTTTATCCAGTTAAACTATGAGGAGACAATAACCGCGCCATTCTATTACTTTCAGGGGGTTTATGACAACCTTGTAAAGTGAACTTATTCGCGCTTCCGTCATCGAATTACGTTATCGTTGTTTAATAATTATTATTTAGTGGTCTGTTTATTATATGAGAGATACAAAGCCTTTACTGATGGTGTCTAATTTTCCTGCGCTAACGCGTGCGTCGCTAGAAATTCTGCAGGTGAATCTTGGTTATACATGCAATTTAAGCTGCACGCACTGTCATGTAAATGCTGGGCCTAAACGTACTGAGCAAATGGATAAAACCAATATTGACTTGGTTATTGATATTTTAAAGCAGCATACGGTGACGACGCTTGATTTAACCGGGGGTGCGCCTGAATTGATGCCGCATTTTCGTTATTTGGTGAAGGCGGCTCGTGAGCTTGGCGTGACGGTGATTGATCGCTGCAACTTAACAATTTTAAATGAGCCAGGACAAGAAGATCTTGCTCAATTTTTAGCCGATTATAAAGTAGAAGTCGTTGCTTCGTTACCTTGTTATAGCGAAGAGAATGTTGACTCTCAACGTGGTAAGGGTGTCTTTGAATCCAGTATTGAGGGTTTGAAAAAACTTAATGCGTTAGGTTATGGCAAAGACGACCCGACATTACCGCTCAACCTTGTATATAACCCAGGTGGTGCTTTTCTTCCCCCAGGTCAGGTTGAGCTAGAAGCGGATTATAAAAAGCAGCTGGGCGCTGAACATGATATTGAATTCAATAGTTTATTCACGATTACCAATATGCCTATCTCGCGTTTTGGGGCCGTGCTGTTAGCGCAGGGTGAATTTTACGATTATATGAATTTGCTTAAAGACAGTTACTCTCATGCCAATTTGGCGGGTGTGATGTGTCTGAATACGGTAAGTGTTGATTGGATGGGCAATCTTTATGATTGTGATTTTAATCAGATGTTAGAAATTCCCCTTTCGGGTGGCCATAATAATAGTAATGGTAATAGTAATGACAAGGGTGCTAAATCGGACTATCACTTAACGGATTTATTAACGTCTGACCTTAAAGGTTTTCCTATTAGGGTAGCTGAACATTGTTATGGTTGTACGGCAGGCCAAGGCAGCAGTTGTGGTGGGGCGATTGATTAGTGAGTGGTTCGATTAATATTGTTGTGCCTATTTATAACGAGGATGAAGCTGTTTTAGAGTGGTTGCAGCAGTTAGTCAGTTATTTAGGTACCGGTGATCGTCTGGCTGTGGTTGATGCCAGTGATGCCCCTGCCATCAAAGAATTTTATTCTCATGCTATTTTCCAGTCCGATCAGGTCTTTTATTTAACAGCAAAAAAAGGCCGTGCTGTGCAGATGAATGCGGGGGCTGAGTTTTTGTTATCGCGAATGGATAACGAAAAAGATATTACTAGTATTTTATGGTTTTTACACAGTGATAGTGGTCTGTCGCCGACACACCTGCAGTATCTATCCCAACTGAGTCCAGAGGTAATGTGGGGACGGTTTGATGTGCAGCTGAGTTCAGATTTGGATCTTCGTTCACAGGTATTTCCTTTCGGAATTATTTCTAACTTTATTAATGTTCGTTCTCGTTTAACTCAGGTAATGACCGGTGACCAAGGCATTTTTATGCGCGCTGATGTGTTTCAGCAGTTGCAGGGTTATGCCCATATTCCCTTGATGGAAGATGTGGAAATATCTAAGCGTTTACGAATGCTTACCAAGGCGGACTGCGATGGGCCAACTTTATACACCAGTGCGCGCCGATGGCAGCAACATGGTTGGGCTAAGACGGTATTATTAATGTGGCAGCTTAGGTTACTGTATTGGTGGGGCATTTCACCCGAGACATTGGTGAAAAAATATTATGGTTAAAGTCAAAAATAATGACAATGACAATGACAATGAAACTCTGAGTCGTATAAAGGCGTTTAATCATAAAAGTATTGAATGGGTGGTATTAACCAAAGCGCCTATTCCTGGCTTGGTAAAAACGCGTTTGATTGCTGAATTAGGCGAGCAAGGTGCGTGCGACGTTTATGAGCAATTGCTGGCGCGTTTGCTCGGAAGTTTATCTGATATTGCGAGTTCTCAAGTCGCATTATGGATCGCGGGCAATGCTGATCACAAGGCTTTTGAACCTTGGTCTGGTTTAGCCACGTTTTATACACAAGCTGAAATGGGTGACTTAGGAGAACGAATGGCGCTGGCGGTGCAATCGTCATTAGCGCGGGGTTTTATTCCGGTATTAATCGGTGTTGATGTACCTGACTTAGATGAAGCCTACTTAACGCATTGTCTGCATCAGTTGCAAAATCACGATCTTGTCATTAGTCCAGCGGCAGACGGTGGCTATGGTTTATTAGGTATGAAGCAGTTTTACCCTGAGTTGTTTGTGAATAAACAGTGGGGAACGGGTAGTGTGTTTGCCATGACCAAACGTGATATTGATAAACTCGGTATTGAGGCGGCTTATTTATCTGAGGTATGGGATGTTGATGAGCTTGCCGATGTGCAGCGTTGGATTTCTTAAAGAAGAAACCCCGTTAACCTTTATGTCTAAATGTATATTCATATTCATATTTATATTTATAGCTAGTATTAAAGGTTAACCGCTGTAACTGTCTGGTTGTTAATCCTTAGTCTTTTGACCAAGGGTTAATTTTCCCTTTTGCTGAGCTTGGTACTTCTTCTTTCGCTTTTCCCCAGGGGCTGGTTGAGGTTCCCGTATTAGGTTGAGCATCTATTGCGGCTGGTATTTCAATAGGTATCACCGTTGAGATTTCAGTAATCGTTTCCACAGGAAGCTCGGTAGGTGTTGCAATAGACAGTTCAGTGATCGCTGTAATAGGCAGTTCTGTCGGCGCTTCAATGGGCATCTCTATAGGCATTTCAGTAACAGGCTGACGAGCACTGACGGTCTCTGCTTCTGCTATCGCTTTTCCCCAAGGATTGAAAGAGCCGCGTGTCTTAGGCTTTGTCTCAGGTTCGGCAATCACTTCCACTTCTACAATGGCTCTCGCTTTTGCTTTGAATATATGAATCTGAGCATCGATGGTGACGGTTAATGCTTCTAAGCTCGCTAACGCTTCTTTTTTATCCGCTTTAGTACGCCAGTTGTGCGGCGTCATTAGCAGAAGGTCTTGAATTTGCTGCTGGCTGCTCAGTGTATTCTGGTAGCTAACTTGCTGATGATCAACCAGTTCAAAATCGTCACCCATATTTTTAACGGGGTCGAATTCGGCTTTGGTGATTTCTTCGTACAGTTTTTCACGCAGTTCAATTAAGTGCTTTTCACCGGTATTCACGCAGATGAAAAAGCCATCTTGTTTAATAACCTTGTGATAGCTCTCGGGCATCAGGCGGGTAAATAAGCAGGTAGCGATATCGATGCTGTGCGCTTGCAAAGGAATGTCGATGGCAGAGGCCACTAACCATTCGCTGGTATGGGTATTAGGAACATCTTCTTTCCGTGTTTCAGCTTTTGCCCGCTTGGCCGCCGCGATCACAGCATCTTTCGATATGTCCAAACCAAACAGGTTATGTTTGATCTGGTGGTCGCTTAAACTGTTGTGCATGCGCTGGCTGTAATACCCTTCGCCGCAGCCTATGTCGAGCACTTGAATAGGCTGCTCGAGCTTAACCGCCGATATTTTAAGGGCTGAGTCAACAATGATTTGATTCAAACTATCAGAGATTGGGCGATAAAAATCTGAATTCAAAAATGCTTGGCGAGCCATAACCATTTCTTGGCTATCTCCCGGATTTTTTGAATTTTTCTTGTGCGCTAATAGCAGGTTTAAATAGCCTTGGCGCGCACGGTCGAAGCTGTGATTGTTCACACAGCTCAAACTTTTATTGCTGTCGTTTGCGTGTAGGCTTTCCTTGCATACCGGGCATAATAAAATTGATGCAGTCATTTTATTCAGTGTCACTTTATTTAGTATCTAATAATAAGTTTTCAAGGATACGTTGATAAATTGTAGTCAAAATATTTAAATCTTCTGCTTCAACACACTCATCAATTTTATGAATGGTGGCGTTGCGTGGGCCAAGTTCGATGACTTGAGCCCCCGTTGGCGCGATGAAACGACCATCAGAGGTGCCGCCCGCGGTGCTGAGTTCAGTATCGATACCGGTCACTGTTTTAATGGCAGCAACAGTCGCGTCGACTAATGAGCCGGATGACGTTAAGAATGGCTGGCCACTTAGGTTCCAGTCGATGTCGTAGTCTAGCTTGTGCTTGGCAAAAATCGCTTCAGTTCGCTCTCTTAGAATTTCTTCGGTCAGTTCCGTCGAGAAACGGAAGTTGAATGTCACGACGCAATCACCCGGAATAACGTTGGTCGCACCGGTCCCGGAATTGATGTTGGAAATTTGGAAACTGGTGGCTGGGAAAAAGTCGTTGCCGTTATCCCATGTTTCAGCCGTCATTTCGGCAAGGGCAGGGGCAACGTCGTGAATCGGGTTACGCGCCAGTTGTGGATACGCCACGTGACCTTGAATGCCTTTTACCGTGAGTACACAGCCCAAAGAACCGCGACGGCCATTTTTGATGGTATCGCCGGTATCGGTTGTGCTTGACGGTTCGCCGACGATGCACATGTCAATTTTCTCGCCACGGGCTTCCAAGGCTGCGATGACTTTAACCGTCCCGTTTTTGGCTGGGCCTTCTTCATCGCTGGTAATTAAATAGGCGATCGAGCCTTTGTGATCTGGGTATTCTTTGACGAAGTTTTCGGTGGCAATCATGAACGCGGCGATAGAGCCTTTCATGTCAGCCGCACCTCGGCCGTATAACAAACCATCGTGAATTTGTGGTTCAAACGGCGGGTAAGTCCAGTTGCCTTCAGGGCCGGTTGGTACCACGTCGGTATGACCCGCAAAGCACACAAGTGGCCCTTCAGTACCCCGGCGAGACCAAAGGTTGTCGGTATCGTCGAACCGCATTTCTTCGTGTTTGAAACCAACCGCGCCTAGGCGATCCATCATCATGTGCTGACAACCGGCATCGATGGGGGTTACTGAACGGCGTTGCATTAGGTCAAAGGCCAGTTCTAGTGTAGGCGTCAGTTTTACGGTCATGAGGAGGCTCTCGATAGCGATTGATGTATAAGGCTGAGTAATAAAATATGGTCGTGATTGTATCATCTTTTGGGTCAGTCAGGCCTATACTTAATAGCAGAATCATTGCAGTTGTTCGTTCTAAATAGGGGTTGTTATCATGCTAATCGGCGTACCTACAGAGATTAAAAATAATGAGTATCGGGTCGGTATGGTCCCTGCGAGTGTTTATGAATTAGTGCATCAGGGACATAAGGTACTGGTGGAAACCAATGCCGGGCTTGGGATTGGTTTTAGCGATGCGGATTATATGGCTGTGGGGGCAGACATTGCCAAAACCCCTGAGGCAATATTCTTGGCCGCAGAGTTAATTGTTAAAGTTAAAGAGCCATTGGCTGCAGAGCGGGTCATGTTAAGGCAGGGGCAAATACTGTTTACCTATCTCCATTTGGCACCTGATAGAGCCCAGACGGAAGCTCTAATAAAGAGTGGCGCTGTCTGTATTGCCTATGAAACGGTCACCAGTAACAGTGGGGGGTTACCTTTATTAGCGCCTATGTCGGAAGTCGCAGGGCGAATGTCGGTTCAGGCGGGGGCGCAGTGTTTAGAAAAGTCCCAAGGGGGCAGTGGTTTGTTATTGGCCGGTGTTCCTGGCGTAAGCCCCGCGAAAGTCGTGATTATCGGTGGCGGGGTGGTGGGTTCTAATGCGGCGAAAATAGCGATGGGGATGGGGGCTAGAGTGACAATTCTTGATCGGTCTCTTGAGACATTGCGCCGTCTGGATAATCAGTTTGGTTCCAGTCAACTGGGTGCAAGTTTAGAAACACTGTATGCCAGCAAGGATGCCTTGGAACAGCAGGTGCTGGTGGCAGATTTAGTGATTGGTGCCGTGTTAGTGCCCGGTGCAGCAGCGCCTAAGTTGGTGAGCGCCGATATGATTAAACGCATGAAACCAGGTTCTGCGGTGGTGGATGTAGCGATTGATCAGGGAGGGTGCTTTGCAACGTCGCATGCGACAACTCATGCCGCCCCTACTTATATTGTTGATGATGTGGTGCATTATTGTGTGGCGAATATGCCGGGCGCCGTGCCTAGAACGTCAACCTTTGCGCTGAACAATGCAACGTTGGCGTATATCGTCAGTATCGCGAATAAGGGGTATAAGGCGGCTTTGTTGGACGATCCACATTTATTGAATGGCTTGAATGTTTATAAGGGGAGGATTACTTGTCGCAGTGTGGCCGATAGTTTGGGGCTTGAGTATGTTGATGCAAGTAAGGCACTCAATATTTAATACGAATCTAACAATTTATAACAATGCGCCCTAATGTTGGTGGCTCTTGCGGTATTCTCCAGGTGAGCAGCCGACCCAACGGCGAAAAGCACGAGTAAAACTGGCCGCATCGGTATAGCCTAAATGCATTGCAAGTTCGTCCAATTTCATGGTGCTACAGGTTAGAAGTTGCAATGCAATTTGACGACGCTCTTCGTCGACTATTGCTCGGAAGCTCGTATTTTCCTGTTCAAGTTTTCTGCGTAAACTGCGCGTTGATACGAACAGTGCATTGGCCACGTCGTTAAGTGTGGCAACCAAACCTAAAGGGCCCAACAATTGCTTTCGCACTTGCTCTGCAAGCCCGCTAGTTTGCCGACGATCTAATTGTATTTTGCACTGGTTTTCGAACATCTGTACAAGATTTGAATCAAACATGGGTAGGGGCGTGTCTACGTATTTCAGCGGCATCATCATCACGTTACGAGTGCTATTGTAAGTGGGCTTGATGCCGAGCAGTGTTTCAATCTGATCTGCGTATACGGGCGCTGGGCCCTGAAATTCTGCCGCTACGATGCTAACCCTGGCCAAACTGAGCTCCGTTACCAGGTTTACGCATGTTGCCAGATCCCTCTCCAATAGAAATTGGCGAAGGTGAACAGGAATAGACTCTGCATCCATACAAATTCCGTAGTATTCGTCCTCTTCAAAGAGAAATATGCGGCAGTAAGCGGTGCTGAGGGGAAGGTATTGCATAGCTCGTGCGCCAGCATCGCGTAACGTGAGGCTGGTTCGTAATGCAAAGCCCCAAATACCAAAGGTAGAAACGTTGTACTGCAGGCCTAACTTAAACCCGAGTGCAGGGATATCGGGTAACGCCAGAATAAGGTTTTCAATTAATCGCATTTCTTGCTGGCGAGAAATTAGGGCATTACTATCACGCAAGTTTTCGTCGGTGATATCAGTACCCAGCAAACAGGTTGCCTGAGCAATGCCGTGATTAGCCGCAAAATATATCATGACTTGAACGATGGCGATGGGATGAAGAATGGGTTCTTTCAGCATGTCATAAAGTCTAACGCAGTCGCCTATAAATGCATAGCTGGCCATATATGCTAATCGAATGGCCACCGCGGCCCTGTCCAATACTGCACGGGCTGGTATCTTAAATTAGTCATAAAAATAAGAGAGTTATCATGTCAGCAGATCTTGCCAAACTTAATAAACAGGCGATTAGCGTCGCCAAACAGCACATGGGCTCTGTGGCTTGGCCTACGGTGGTAATGGTGGCGGTAGTGCTCATTGGTTTTTCAACGAACCTAGTATTGTTTGCAATGGGTGTGCTGCCAGTGTGGGCAGCCACACTCATGTTGGGTGTCTTTACTTATATGTCCTATACGCCTCTACATGAAGCGGCGCATGGCAATATTAATGGCAAAAAAGAGCATCTGGAGTGGCTTAATAAACTCTGTGGCTTTCTTGTCGCACCCTTAATTTCAGTGCCTTACGCATCGCACCGCATAGAGCACTTTACCCATCATAAATATACTAACCAGCCGGATAAAGATCCAGATTACGTTGTCAGTGGAATGGGTAAGGGTATGTTGAATGCGGTGATTGCCGTCGTGAAATTCTTATGGACTCAAAACAGTTTTTTTGTGCAATATGGTTGGTCAGCAGCCACGATAAAAGAGCGAGTGATATATTGCATTGAGGTGATCATTTCGATCAGTTGGAGAGTGGCCTTTGTGTTGTGGGTAGATCAGCCAGGCGATATCATTGTGCTTCTATTAGGGTATTTATTAGGCGGATCTTTTACGGCTTATTGGTTTGCGTATCGACCTCATATTCCTTACCAAAATCAGCAACGTTATCGCACGACGAATAGTTTGATCATGCCGGCTTGGATGAAGCCTTTCGAATGGTTTTGGTTTGGCCAGAATTTGCACTCAGTACATCATTTATTTCCACGAGTTCCTTTTTATCGATACAAGGTTGTACATCAGGAAATCGAGCCAGTTTTACGGGCATACGGTACCCCGATTATTGGAATATTTGACCGTAAGCCGCAGGCGGGACGCTAGCGCGTTATCATCATTACCGATGCAAATCGGGGGGACGCCGTGGCATTGCGGCGCTTTTTAAAACACTACTTTTCAGTCAGCTTATCCACAGACCCTAATATTCCTCGGAGCATACGCAGTTCTTTGGCATTTGGCTGAGCTCGGGCAAACATCTGCTGAAGGCGTTGAATCGCTTCGCCCGGGTGATTTTTTACTAAGAAACCGGTATCAGCAAGCGTTGATTCTAGGTGTTGATAGAAACGTTCCATGTCTTGCTGGCTGGCGTACTCTTCATTAATCTCTTCACCTTTTATGACGTCAGGCGTTTTTATTTCATCGCGGTGCATGCCAAATTGTTTAAACAGTTCATAGCTTACTATCTGTACTGCTGCGCCAATATTTAAAACGTCGTACTCAGGATTACCGGGGATATAGAGCAGTTGTTGGCAGAGTCCGAGTTGTTCATTGCTTAATCCCATGCGTTCACGGCCAAAAACGATGGCTATTTTTTCATTGGGATTGGCTTTTATCCAGCCTGCGGCTTCTTCGGCGGTGACTTGTGGGCGAGTGTAATTACGCTTGCGAGCGCTGGTGGCGAAGACTTGGGTGCAGTCGGCTAAGGCTTCAGGCAGTGTTGCAACGACGGTTGCGTTATTTAATACATCTAACGCTCCTGCGGCGCGGTTGCTTGCTTCCTCGGCGGGGTAGTCTTTTGGATCGACAAGATAAAGTTCGTTCAGTCCCATCGTTTTCATCGCGCGGGCAATCGCTCCGATATTTCCAGGATGATACGTTTGGACGAGCACGATGCGGATTGAATCTAAAACAGTCACCCAGTGAATTCCTATTTGGTTAAAGTGGTTGGCTAAAAAAAAGAAATGGTACCATACTCGTCTTATATAATAATGAATTAGGAAGTCTTCTTAATGAGCGAATCTCTGACCCTTGACCAGTTAAACCAAATAATGGCGGATGCTGATCTGTTGAAATCTAAGGAACAAATTGAGGTCGCTTTGGATCAGTTGGCCGGTAGTATTACAGAACGTTTATCCACGAGTATGCCTGTCGTGTATGCGATCATGAATGGCGGCCTTATTTTTGCGGGTAAATTATTACCGCTGTTGAATTTCCCGTTAGAAGTCGGCTACATGCACGCGACTCGCTATCGCGGTGAAACTAAGGGTCAGGCGGAACTTCAGTGGCAAGCACTGCCTTCTTGCCCAATGGAGGGTCGAACGGTTCTTATTGTTGATGATGTTTTCGATGAAGGTAATACACTGGCGGAAGTGGTTGAAGCGTGTAAGGCTCAGGGCGCAAAAGAAGTCATTACTGCTGTATTGATTAACAAGGTTCATGGCCGCAAAAATACGGGCCTTAACGTCGACTTTTCAGGGCTCGATGTCGAAGATCGATACTTGTTCGGTTATGGCATGGATTACCGCGGTTATTGGCGTAATGCTGAAGGCATTTACGCTGTTAAAGGCCTTTAATCTTTATTTAGAACTATGGATTACATCGACGTTTTTCATAAATGTGAGTAATTCAAGTATTCGCCCGTAGATTGTTAACCTGATTGTTACAATTTACGGGCAAAATGTCCCCGACGTCCCCTCTAATCGAATTTCCCAATTAATTCCCCCTACTTGCTTGTTCTCAATAGTCTGCCAAAGATGCTTTAGATCTAATTCGTCCGGTTAAAATTTTAAGGCAAATATTATTTAAATAATACTGATGGGTGCCTTGTTTTATGAGTGTAAGTGGAGCATTATGACGGTTCGTCATAAATGACGGTTCGTCATAAGTAGCGTATACAACACAGTTGCCACGTAATGCAGGTTACCCATGTCCAAAGATCATAAACTCTCACACCACATGGATGCTGAACAATCCTTAGACAGTTCAGTATGCGACTGCGTGCATAATGGATTCAAAAGTGGGTTACAAGGCTTGCTGGGTAAATCACTCGCTAAAATAGGCATGTCTAAGAGTGAACAAAAGAAATTAGATCGTGAGCAAGAGTTAGTTGACCTTGCGGTTCTTATTCTTAATCAAGAGGGTTTTGCGGGTCTTAGTCTAGAAAAGCTGACGGCTAAGTCGTGTTACTCCAAGGGTACTATTTATAATCATTTTTCCAGTAAAGAAGATTGTTTGTCAGCGCTTTGTATTCGTGCGGTGAGTTCTATTTTAGAACTCTTTAAGCGCGCACTGGCTTTTGAAGGCTGTTCCAGAGAGAAAACCGTTGCCGTGCATTATGCTTATCAGCTTTATGCGCGTTTAGAGCCAACCTTGTTTATGGCGGTATTAAGCAGTAAATCGCCGGGAGTTCGCGAAAAAACATCCCACGAGCGCACGCAAATCATAGATGCGCTCGAGTTTGATATTAATAATTTCAGTGATGCTATGTTCCGCAATGCGGTTGCGGACGGTAGCTTAAGTATTCCTGCTCACTTGTCGATAGAAGTACTGACTTTTTCCAACTGGGCCTTATCCTTTGGCACTAATGCTTTGGCAGTCAGTGCTTCTGAAGCCAAAGCGGTGAATCGTTTAGACCCTAATACGTTATTACTACAAAATATCGGTATTTTATTAGACGGTATGAATTGGCTGCCCTTATCAAAAGATTGGGATTATCAAAAGACATGGCAGCGGGTGGAAGAAGAAATTTTTGCCGATGATCTTCAATTAATTAAACGTCGGAGTGGGTGACTCGGTGCACGAGCAGTATCGACGAAATAGGTAATAAACGAAGCAAGAAAGACATAAGTATAAATAAAAATTCAATAACAAAAAGGAAGTTACCAATGAAACAAACTTGGCTTAACGGCATTATCCGCTACCCATGGATAACCATTTTAGTGGTGGTTGCCATTGCAGTTGCCGCGTCTTATGGCGGTAAGAACCTCTACTTTAGAGGCGATTATAAGGTTTTCTTTGATCAAGATTTCCCTCAGCTTGTTGCGCACGAAGAAATGCAACGTATCTTCAATAAAAACGATAATGTGTCCATTATTGTTGTGCCCAAAGAAGGCACCGTTTTTACTGAACCTATGATGGCACAACTTAAAGAACTGACCGATGAAGCTTGGCAAACACCGTTTTCCAGTCGTGTCGATTCTGTTACTAACTATCAATATACTTGGGCCGAAGAAGACGACCTCGTGGTTGAAGATCTTATATTAGACTTAGAGTCGATTGATCAAGCATTGGTTACGCGTACCCGAGAAATTTCAACGGTAGAGCCCAACTTAGTTAACAGCTTAGTGTCTCCTGATGGCAAGGTTGCAGTAGTGAATATTACTATTCAATTACCCGACCAAAAAAATAATACAGCCGAAGTGATTCAAGTCACTGAATTCGCACGACAGTTAACGGATTCCTTTGCAGCAAAATATCAAAGCGCTGATTTTTATCATACCGGTGTGATCTTGATGAACTACAGTTTTGCGACGGAAGGCCAAAAAGACATGAGCACCTTGGTGCCTGGCATGTTTCTATTAATTATTCTAATGTTGTCGGTGTTATTGCGCAGTATTACCGGCATGTTAATGACCCTTGCGGTGATCTTTTTAACCGTTACCGCAACGATGGGTACCGGGGGTTGGTTTGGTTACTTCTTATCGACAGGTACGATTAACGTTCCTATTGTTGTGATGACGCTGGCGGTTGCTGATTGTGTGCATTTGGTGGCCTCAACACAATTTGCCATGCGCCAAGGCAAGTCGCGCAAAGAGGCCGTTGCTTTTGCGATGGACTTAAATTTAATGCCTGTTTTTATTACCAGTGCAACCACCGCGATTGGTTTCTTAACGCTTATGTTTTCTGAATCACCGGTATTGGCTGATTTTGGTGAAATGAGCGCCATGGGTGTGATGCTCGCCTTTTTCTTATCGGTGACGTTATTACCGGCGTTAATGGTGATTATTCCCATGCGTGTGAAAGTATCGCCTGAACATCATGGTGCTATGGAAAAACTAGCCGATTGGGTTATTAAGCATAATAAAATTATATTACCGGTGAGCTCTGCTGTGATGTTGTTTTTTGCCTGCCTGGTCCCCTTAAACGAACTCAATGATGAGGCGACCAAATATTTTGATACGTCGACTGAATTCCGCCAGTCAGTTGATAAGCAAGAAGAGACCATCTCGGGTATGTCGAGTATTAGCTGGGGTTTGTACAGCGGTGAAGAAAATGGCATCAATAACCCTGAATTTACTAAAGTGATCTCTGATTTTAGTGATTGGTTACGCGTACAGCCAGAGACGGATCACGTGATGACGATCAGCGATACAATTAAGCGCTTAAGTAAAAGCATGAACGGTGATAACGAAGATTTTTATCGTCTACCTAAGGATCGTGAGTTAACCGCTCAATATTTATTGATGTATGAGATGTCGTTGCCTTACGGTTTGGATCTTAATAATCAACTCAATATTGATAAGTCTTCGACTCGTGTAGTCAGCACATTAAAGAACCTTGGCAGTAAAGAGTATGTCGCGATGGAGCTGCGTGCGATGGAATGGTTTGCTTTGAATGCACCTCAAGTACGCATGACCGCTTCTAGCCCAACATTGATGTTTGCTCACATTGGCGAGACGAATATGGATAGCATGATTATAAGTATGACTGTCGCCATGTTCTTGATTTCAATTTTATTGATTTTTGCTTTACGCTCATTTCGTTTGGGTATGATTAGCTTAATTCCCAATATCGGCCCTGCTGCAGTAGGGTTTGGTATCTGGGCATTAATATCGGGTGAAATTAATCTGGGATTATCGATTGTTGTCTCAATGACACTCGGTATTATTGTGGATGATACCGTACACTTCTTAAGTAAATATCAACGCGCGCGAAATGATGGGCAGAACGCCGAACAGGCAATTCGCTATGCATTTTCTAGCGTAGGCAGAGCAATGACGATTACGACCTTAGTATTGTGCACAGGCTTTTCGTTATTAACCTTGTCAGCGTTCCGTATGAATGCGGATATGGGAATGGCAACATCGATTATCATATTTGTCGCGCTGGTCGTTGATTTCTTGTTCTTGCCTGCCTTTTTATTATTGGCTGATAAACGGGAACATGATGTATCGCAAGTCGAGACTGAACTTGTACAGAATAAAATATAAATCGATCGTATGAACAGCATAAATTAAGGAGCTATATAATGAATGCATTTACAAAAATAACCGCCTCTGTGGCAACCGCCGTTGCATTGATGTCGGGTATCAACGCCTACGCTGAATTTACTTTAGCGGGGCTATCGGCAGAAGAGAAAGGGTTGGCGATTGCTCAAGAACGTAAAACGCGTGATATCGGTTGGGGTGATTCAGCATCGTCAGTTACGATGACATTACGCAACTCTCAGGGTGAAGAGAGCCTTCGCGAAATGCGCATGCAGTCTCTAGAAATTAGCGGTGATGGTGATAAAGGGTTAACAATTTTTGATAGGCCAAAAGATGTTAAAGGCACGGCCTTTCTGAACTTTTCTCACATTGATAAGTCTGACGATCAGTGGTTGTACTTACCGGCACTTAAGCGTGTAAAGCGTATTTCTTCACGCAATAAATCAGGCCCTTTTATGGGCAGTGAATTTGCCTACGAAGATTTGAGCTCATTTGAAATTGCTAAATATACGTTTAAGTTTTTGGCTGAAGAGCAAGTCAATGGCATTGATTGTTATAAAGTTGAGCAAATTCCAACGGATAAAAACTCCGGTTATACCCGTCAGGTTGTTTGGTTGGATAAAGAGCATTTTCGTGGTCAAAAAGTCGATTTTTATGATCGTAAAAAATCGCTATTAAAAACGTTAACCTTCTCTGACTACAAACTTTACTTAGACAAGTACTGGCGCCCAATGCAGATGGATATGATTAACCATCAAACGAAAAAAAGCACGGAGTTGAACACCGCGGCGTTAGCCTTTAAGACAGGCTTAAAAGATTCAGATTTTAATAAAGCAACGTTGAAGCGTGCTCGCTAATGAATAAACACTTATTAATAATCAGTGCACTGCTTAGTACTAACCTTGTGCAGGCTGCTAACTTCGAAATCAGTGGTTATGCAGGCTTTGAATGGCGTGAACATTTTGAAGCAGGCCAATTCAATAACGCAAACAATACACAAGCCGATCGCCAGTTGGGCCTGACCGCTGAGCCAGAAATGGTTTGGTCGTTAGCTGAGGGTGAGCATACGATTGTGTTTAAACCTTATGCGCGCCTTGATAGTAAAGATGAAGAGCGCAGCCACGCTGATATTCGAGAGTTATCTTGGATGACTTACGGTGATGATTGGGAATTAACCGCGGGTCTTTCTAAAGTGTATTGGGGCGTTGCGGAGTCACAGCACCTCGTTGATATTATTAATCAGACCGATTTTGTTGAAGCACCCGATGGCGAAGATAAGCTAGGTCAGCCGATGATTAAGTTTACTGCCCTTCGCGATTGGGGCACGGTGACAGGTTTTGTATTACCGGGTTTTCGTGAACGTACTTTTCCCGGCGAAGAGGGGCGTTTTAGAACGGCACTGCTGATCGATACCGATAAGGCAGACTATCAAGCGGGCGAAGAGGATGCTCATGTCGATTATGCGGTGCGTTGGAATCATACGATCGATGCTTATGATGTGGGTATATCTTGGTTTAACGGCACGAGCCGTGATCCAATTATTACTCCAAACCGTACTTTTGATAAGCTATTGCCGTTCTATGCGCAAATCAATCAGTTAGGTTTAGATTTTCAAGCGACGTTAGATTCTTGGTTGTGGAAGTTCGAGGCGATATACCGTAGTTACGACGATTCTGTTAAAAACAGTTTTGCTGATTTTGGCGTAGAAGATTATGCCGCCACCACCGGTGGTTTTGAATATACTTTTTATGGTCCTTTTGAAACCGTTTGGGATTGGGGTGTATTAGCGGAATACCAGTACGATTCGCGTGAAAATAGCAGCATTGCTCTTGGCCAAAATGATGCTTTTTTAGGCAGTCGTCTTGCATTTAATGATGCGGCTTCAAGTGCAATTTTGGCGGGTATTAGCCAAGACCTTGATAACGCCGGCACTCAAAGCTTCGTAATGGAGTTTGCGACCCGTATCAATCAAGGTTTGACGTTGAATGTCGATGTTTTTTTACTCATGTCAGACGATATTGATAACGTAAGTTATCAGTTTAAGCGTGATGATTACGTTCAGTTAAGTCTGAATTATTATTACTAATGAGGCTGGTTGTTAATTCAGTACGTCATATAAAGTAAAAATAATTCTTATTTAGTTATCCCTGAGCCATAATAAACCTATTATTTAATCAGGGATAACAACTAATATGAAACGACTTAAACGGTTACCCAACAGTCTTATAATCGTATTAATCTTGGCGCTTGCGATCCTCATAGCGTTTGCCATTATCAAAACGGCTCCTAAGCCTGAGAGAACGATAACCCCGGTAAAAGAGCGCTTAGTCGAAGTAATAGAACTTGTTCGCTCAGAATCTCGCCCAAACTGGTTAGCGGGTGGCGAGGTGTCTGCTTCTCAGCAAGTTGACCTAAGCAGTCGGGTCAGTGGCAGGGTGGTCGAGGTAGACGCGTTAGCGATACCAGGGGCCTATTTACCCGAGGGTACTCAGCTCGCTAAACTTGATCCTGTAGACTTTCAATTACAGCTTATCCAAAAAGAAGCCGCCGTTATTCAAGCGCAAGCAGAGCTCGATATTGAATCGGGCCAAGGCCGAGTCGCGTTACAAGATTATAATCGTTCAAAAAATTCTCGCGGGGCATCAAATTCCCGCGACACCGCGTTAATGTTACGAGCGCCGCAACAAAAATCAAAACAAGCAGCACTGTTAAGAGCCAAAGCAGATTTTGACAGTGCGCAGTTAAATCTTGAACGCACGCAAATAAACATGCCTTTTAATGGTCAAATAATGTCGCGCAGTGTAAGCATCGGCAGTCAGGTTAATACCAGTACCGTGCTCTATACGATTGCCAATAGTGAAGAATATTGGCTTGAAGTAAAAGTTGCTAAAGCGTTTTTACCCTTTTTAGATTTACAGCAAGACGCCTTAATTGGGCAATCAAATTGGCCGCTGCAAGAAGGAAAAGCGGTTTGGCATAATGCTAAAATATTGCATGTATTACCTGAGGTTGATATTGCCGACCGCCAAGCAAAACTATTAATCGCCATAGAGAAACCCTTGGTCTTACAGCCCAGTATTTTGATTGGCGATTACGTCGATGTGCAGCTGTTTGCGAACACCCTGCCTAATAGCTATAAAATCTCAAGTCAGTATCTAGTCGGTGATTCAGTGTGGGTCGTTAACGCGCAAAAATTATATAAACGTACACTGGACATTCTCTTTAAGGGCCGTGAATTCGTCTGGGTTGACTCAGGCTTTGAAGAGGGTGATGCGTTATTAATTAGTAAGCTGGGTACGATTACCGAAGGTACTCCTGTGCGCTTTAGTGCAGGGGTGAAGTAATGCAGCGAGATAATAGTTTACACAAAGGCCCCGTTGCTTGGATGGCGCGTCATAGAGTTGCCCCTAATCTCTTTATGGCGTTTTTGATTATTGGTGGCTTTATGATGTCACTGGCCATTACTAAAGAGTTTATTCCAAATTTTGAATCCGATACCATTATTGTCAACGTCGCTTATGCTGGCGCTACCCCTGCTGAAATCGAACAGAGTATTATTTTACCCATTGAAAATGAGGTGCGCGCACTGGAAGGTATTAAGGATGTCGTCTCGGTTGCGAGTTCGAGTTCCGCGCAAGTTGTTTTAGAGCTAGTCAATGGCACAGACCGTCAGGTCGCTTTTCAAGATATTCAGCAAGCCGTCAGTCGTATTTCGACCTTCCCCGCAGAAGCTGAACAACCTATGGTGAAAATCGCCAGTCGTGCGATTGATGTTGCAACCTTGGCACTGTTTGGTGATGTCTCTTTATTAGACTTAAAAGTTTTGGCGGAATCCATTCGTGATGAGCTATTAACGTCCGATCAAATATCAAAGATAGAATTACGGGGAACCCCTAGTGAAGAAATTCACATTGAAATTAGCCAGCAAAATTTACAACGTTATCAGCTGACACTCGCGGAAGTGGCTAATATTATTCAGCGTAACGCCATCGAGCAATCGGCGGGCAGTATTCGTACGGAGGGCGGAGAAATTCTAGTCACGTTGAATGACCGCCGTTATCGGGCTAAGCATTACGCCGACATTCCTTTGCGCTATGACGCGGCCGGTGTACAAGTGACGCTGGGTGAGGTCGCGCAACTCAAAGAGGGATTTGCCGATTCTAATCGTTCTGTCACGTACGATGGCAAGCCAGCGATTAGTTTAAAAATTTATCGTTCAGATGACCAAACACCGACCACCGTGGTGGAGTCGATGTATAAAAAGCTGGATATCATTCGTCAGCAGCTGCCGCCCAATATAGAAATTATCGTGACGGATGATGATGGTGAAACGTATAAACAACGTGTGGGCTTACTGTTAAAAAATGCCGGTATTGGCCTGATTCTCGTGTTGTGCTTGTTAAGTATCTTTTTGGAATACCGTTTGGCCTTCTGGGTCACGATGGGAATACCCACCGCTTTTCTAGGCTCGTTATTACTATTGCCAATCTTCGATGTGTCTATCAACATGGTGTCTATGTTTGCCTTTATTATTGCATTAGGCATTGTGGTGGATGACGCGATTATTGCGGGGGAAAATATTTATGAGCATATGCAAAAAGGTATCCCCTTTATAGACGCCGCTATTATTGGTGCACGTGAAGTTTCTGTCCCTTTGGCGTTTGCTATCTTGACCAATGTCGTTGCCTTTTTACCTCTGTTGGCTTTGCCGGGAATGGGTAAGTTATTTTTATCGATCCCAATTGTTGTGATCTGTTGCTTCTTAATTTCTTGGTTGGAGGCGTTGTTTATTTTGCCGACTCACCTTGCTTCTTTAAATAAAAAGCAAGACTCAAAGTTGTCGCGCTTTATGGGCAGAATTCAGAAACCAGCCGATAAGAAATTACATTATTTTATTCATAAAATTTATCGCCCAGCATTAGAAAAATGTTTAAGGGCACCGAGTGTGGTACTGGCGGTTTCTCTTATGGTCGCGATTGTAGTGTTATCGTATCCCATTAGTGGGCGCATGGGTTTTAGTATGTTTCCTCGCTTAGAAGGTGAGTATGTCGTCGCTAAAATTGAACTGTCCTCTAACGCACCCCTCAGCGAGGCTGTGAGAGTTCGCTCTTATGTGGAAGAAAAATTGCGTGCGGTCACCGACCCGATTGAAGCCGAAGGAACTCCTTTGGTATTAAGTGTTGAAGGCGATATCATTGACTCGACCATTGAGATACAGGCTCGCTTGGTGCCGACTGAAATTCGACCGTTAGATGCGAATCAAATAGTCGCTCGTTGGCGCGAGGCGATTGGAGAAATTGCAGGCATTCGCAGCTTAACGTTTGATGCAGAACGCGGTGGTGGTCCTTCAGGAGGCGCAGGCTTAACCATAGAGCTCAGAGGCTCTAATAATGAAGATAGCTTGGCGCTCAGTAATGAGCTTATGGCCGAGCTGCGTTCTTTAAATGGGGTGATTGATCTTGCCAGTAGTTTTACCAATGGTAAGCCACAGTGGGAAATTGAGCTGAATACGATGGGGCGCAGTTTAGGATTATCCGCTGTGGATGTCTCAAGCCAAGTACGTCATGCTTTATACGGTGCCAGAGCGATACGCCAGCAACGGGATAAAAATGAAGTAACAACATTAGTACGTTTACCTTTAGAGGAGCGCACTTTTGCAAAAGATATTGAATCGCTGTTAATTAAAACCCCTGCGGGAGGCTATGTGCCGTTAGCAGAGGTCGCTGATTTTGAAAAGCAATTATCGCCTTCTCAAATTCGCCGTCGTGATGGTGATCGAATTATTACTGTCACCGCGGAGGTTGAACCTAGAAGAATGATCCCTGGGGTCATGTCGCTTTTAAGAGACGATATATTTCCACAGCTTAAAGAGAAATATCCTAATGTTGATGTTGGCTTCAGAGGTCGGCAAGCGGAAACAGGGGATACGATGGATGCCTTAAAATTGTACGGTGGTTTTGCCTTACTGCTTATCTATTCTTTATTGGCGATTCCTTTTAGAAGTTATGCACAGCCCATTTTAGTGATGGCGATTATCCCTTTTGGCGCCGTGGGTGCGATTATGGGGCATTTAATTCTTGGGCAAGATTTATCCATTATGAGTATTCTGGGTATTGTTGCGTTAGCCGGGGTCGTGGTGAATGACAGTTTGATTTTGGTGGACTTTGCCAATAAGAAACTGGCACAAGGATTGGCGGTAAGAGATGCTATTATTGAAGCAGGAGTACGAAGGTTCCGTCCTATTTTATTAACCACGCTCACCACGTTTGGTGGCCTCGCGCCTATGGTCTTTGAAACGTCCCGTCAGGCTCAATTTATCACCCCTATGGCGGTTTCTTTGGGCTTTGGTATTTTATTTACCACCTTTGTTTGTTTGTTAATCTTGCCTGCTTTCTATTTGATCTTGATGGAGTTTTTACAGAAGCGCGCATTCGCGGCTAACTCAGATTAAGTTCAAGCTGTGCTAGATAAACGCGCATGTCGAATTCAAACTGGTGATATTCCGGCAGCATGTGCTGGCACAGTTGGTAAAACGCTTTGTTATGGTCTTTCTCTTTTAGGTGAGCAAGCTCATGCACAACGATCATCTGTAAAAAAGCGGCAGGGGCTTTTTTGAAGACCGCGCCGATACGAATTTCGTTATTACTTTTTAGCTTGCCACCTTGCACTCGAGAAACAAACGAGTGTAAGCCTAGGGCGTTGTGGACAACATGAATTTTATTATCAAAAGCAATTTTACTCAGCGGTGCTGATTTGCGCAGATATTGATTTTTAATGTCCATCACATACTCGCGTAAGGCTTTATCGTTGCCAATACTGTGCTGCTCGGGATACTTGGTATCGAGATATTTTGCTAACGTGTCTTTATCAATCATAGTTTGCACTTGAGCTTTAATTTCAGGTGCATAGCCAGCAATGTAGCGTAATGGGTCGTTTGATTTTGTATTCATAGAATTCTTATCTTTAAAAGGTATAGCCTAGTGCAAGGCCATAGCGGCGCTTATTGTCGCTAGACGTGTGAATCTGTTCGACAAAACCCTGCATTATCCAATGATTGCGCTTATCTATAAACTCATCAAATGCAATTTCAGAGACAATACGCAGACGGGTTGTCGACGTAAAATCGACTCCTCGTTGAACTTGTAGCAAGCGCCCTAAACCCAAGCCAATGTACGGCTGAAGCATATTATCGCGTTGGAATGTACCCGAGGGAAATGAACGAGCTTCCAAGGCCCAGTTAAAAAAATACATATACATGCTCGCACCCACATACATAGCCTTTTTATTCTTATCATCTGAAATCCGCCCGACGTACGTTGATACTCCCAAGATTGATTGTGCAATGGGGGCCTCTTTGCCTAAAAGATTGGAATTCATCGCCTGACTTTCTAGGCATAACAATAAAAGAGCGAATGACAGAACACGTGGGATAAGCATGGCTAACAGGGCTAATAATGTAAGAAAGTCTATTGTAGCGAGTTAGTGACTGTTAAACTGCATAAAATTTTTTGGAAATGATTATGACTCAAGTAAATAACCCATTACACGGCCTTACCTTAGAAACTATTGTGACCAAACTGGTTGATTTTTATGGCTATCCTAAGCTGGCTAGCCAGATCAATATTCTGTGTTTTAAAGAAAATCCGAGCATTAAATCCAGTCTCAAGTTTTTGCGTAAAACCCCTTGGGCACGCACCAAGGTTGAAGATCTTTACATTAAAACGCGTTTTCAGGTCAAAAATAGCCCTTGGTCCCAGCAATAGTTTAGTCGGTTAGTTATTAGACATTGATGTATCTTCTTGAGAGCGGACACGGGATAAATCAGTTCTGAAAATCAGTCGCCATTCTGTTATTATTCGCGCTTCAAAAATTTAGGGGTTGGAAGCACATGTTCCAAGAATTCATAAAAACGTTCTCACCCAATGTGAAGAACGATACATTATCCGGCTTAACGGTGGCACTTGCCTTGGTTCCTGAAGCCGTCGCATTCGCGTTTGTCGCAGGTGTTCACCCATTAACGGGTCTTTATGCGGCGTTTATGGTGGGTCTAATTACGGCCATCATGGGTGGTCGTCCGGGTATGATTTCTGGTGCTACCGGCGCTTTAGCTGTTGTTATGGTTGCTTTAGTGGCGCAGGCTGAACGCGATTTTGGTGAGGGCATGGGGCTACAATACCTGCTGGCAACGGTGGTATTGATGGGGATTATTCAAGTCGGAGCAGGCTTGCTGAAATTGGGTAAATTTATTCGTATTGTGCCGTATCCCGTGATGCTGGGCTTTGTAAATGGCTTGGCCATCGTGATCTTCTTAGCACAAATTCCGCAATTACAAGAAAGTACGCCAAGCGGCAAATGGGGTTGGACTGAAGGTTCTTGGTTAGTCGGTAACGAGCTGTACATTATGATCAGTATGATTGCGGCTACTATGTTTATCACGCACTTCTTACCGAAAGTAACGAAAGCGATTCCTTCTGCTTTGGCTGGTATTTTAGTGGTTAGCTTGATCGTGATCGGCTTAGACCTAGATACCAAGACCGTTGGCGATATAGCCAGTATTGCGGGTGGCTTACCGACTTTTTCAGTGCCCAATATCCCTCTTACGTTTGATACTTTATATTTCATTCTGCCTTTCGCGATTATTCTTGCGGCAATTGGTTTGATTGAATCATTGCTGACCATCACTGTCATCGATGAAATGACGGACACGCGTGGCCAAGGCAATAAAGAATGTGTTGCGCAAGGTACGGCCAATATCGCGACCGGTTTCTTTGGGGGTATGGGTGGTTGTGCCATGATTGGTCAATCGATGATCAATATTAACTCGGGCGGCCGTGGTCGTTTATCCGGTATTGCTGCCGCGTTATTCTTATTGAGCTTCATTTTGTTTGCGGCGCCTCTTATCGAACAGATCCCTATCGCTGCTTTAACCGGTGTGATGTTCATGGTGGTTATTGGAACGTTTGAATGGTCTAGCTTCCGCATGATGCGGTCTATTCCAAAGCGTGAGGCATTTATTATTGTCTTGGTATCGGGTGTTACGGTGGTGACTGACTTAGCGATTGCGGTCGTGGTGGGTGTTATTGTGGCGGCCTTGATCTTTGCTTGGGAACACGCCAAGTACATTTTTGCCACGAAAAGCATCGATGAAGATGGCGCAAAAATCTACGAACTTCATGGTCCATTATTCTTTGGCTCAGCGTCTAACTTTAAGGACTTGTTCGATCCTAAAACAGACCCTGATAAGGTAATTATTGAGTTTAAAAATAGCCGTGTTGCTGATCACTCAGCGATTGAAGCGATTGATACGTTAGCGGAACGTTATATTGCCGAAGGCAAAGAGTTGCACTTGCGTCATTTGAGCTCTGAGTGTCGCCAGCTGTTGAAAAAAGCCGGTGATCTGTGTGATGTGAATGTTTTAGAAGATCCTAAATACCGTATTGCTGCTGATAACCTAGGTTAGGTCATTCAACCTAGTCTCTATTAAGTTATAGTAATACGACGAAGCCTTTTGCTAGGGATAGCAAAGGGCTTTTTTTTGCCTGAAGATTAGGCCGGTGCTTGTGTGATCTCTGGGATATGAATCTGAGTGGGAATAGTGATTATGAAAGCACAGCCTTTAGTGACCTGTTGTAATTGAATGCTGCCTTGCAGTGTTTGGCTTACTAAATTATAAACCAGATGCATGCCTAGCCCAGTACCGCCATAGCCTCGCTTGGTGGTAAAGAAAGGCTCAAATATTTTCACTTGACCTTCTTTGGTTAAGCCTTGGCCATCATCTGCATACCGTATTTCAACGTGATCATTGTGGTGCTCGACGTCGATTGTGATAGTGCCCTTAACGATATTTTCAAAGCCATGTAATAGCGAGTTCATGACAAGGTTGGTCATAACTTGGCTCAGCGCTCCAGGGTAGCCAAATAGGTTTATATTGCTAGCACAGTGGATATTCACTGAATGTTGAGTCATTTTTAATTTAGGGTGCAGGGTTGATAATATCTCTTGTAGATATTCTTCTAGATTAAATTTACGAGCGGCTTCACCTGCTTGATCTTCGGATACGTGTTTAAAGCTTTTAACAAGCTTAGCGGCGCGTTCTAGGTTTTTGCTTAAAATATCGACACTCTCTTCCATGTTCGTCATGAATTCGGTGAAGTTATTTTTTGATATACTGTTATTTTCAAAGCGTTGTCTCATCTCTTTAAACATGTCTTGGATAAAAGAATGAGTGGTAATGCATAGGCCTATTGGCGTATTAATTTCATGGGCAACACCGGCCACCATCGCGCCTAATGACGCGAGTTTTTCAGATTCAATTAATTGACTTTGCGTATTGCGCAAGTTCTCTAAGGTATTATGCAGTTCATTAATGGCGTCTTGCAAATTCTCTGTTCGTTCTTCAACGCGTTGTTCGAGTCTGTTATTGGTTTCAGCCAAGTCTCGCTGGGCTTCTTCTTTGCTTTTAAGCTCACTATTAAATTCGTTAGTGAGCTGATTAAAAGAATCGATCAGGGTCGATAATTCATCATCATAATCATAATCACTCCTATCAATGGCTAAAAAATGATGGGTATTCGGTTTGCTTATCACCTTAAGCTGTCTATTTAAATCAATTAGATGTCGAGTAATAATACGATGAACCCGCCAGAGTAATAGTGCGGCGAGTAGCAGCCCCGCGAGTACCTGCATGAAAATGATCTTTTTGGCTAATTTTATGATGCTTTCAAAAATTTTACCGCGTGCAAAGCCAATTTCTAATTCACCAATAATTCGATGGGTATGTTCAATAGGAATTATGAAATGGTCATCTTGCGGATTATTTGAAATCTCCCCCGTTTCAAATAAAATCTTGTCATGACTTGAGATGCGCACATAACCAATGTAATACAGGTTATTAATCCCTTTACCTTGAACGGCGACTTGTTTGTTATCAAAGTGCCACAAGGAATTTGCCAGTGATGTCATATGGCTTGATTGAATCTCTTTTACTCGAGCACGGAAATTTTCTTCCTCTTCGTTGTAGTTCACATAGATAAGCACAACCGTTGCGACGCAACTGATCGCAATGGAGGCTAAAACGATGCTGCTGGCAATGCGCCAAGCAATAGGAATATTCTTTTTAATAAAAATAATAGAGTCCATCGTACAAATAAATATCAAATACTATATCCAGTGTAGTTAATTTTTACCACAATGAGGCTAAATTATTTCGTGCTTTTTATTTGCTGTTCCTGAGTACAAAAAAAGCAGGGGGAATGAGTATTAGGGTCATCTAAGATGAAAAAAGGGTATTTTATGCATTAGAAGAACGTTGGTTAAACAAGCATTTACTCGAAAAAAGGCTTTTAGAGAAGACTCTGTGTCAAAGCACATGGGTACCGCCAACGAGTCGTGACAGATTAACCCATCTTAATCTATCAATTAAGCTGCCAGTTAAGCGATAAGTCGTTGTTGTTTTGTCATGAGTCGTTGTTGCTGCGCAGACGCTAAACCGACAACATTGCCTAAAATAATCAGGCCGGGCGTCAGGTGTTTCATTTCTTCTGCCATGGCAGGCAAGCTGGCGAGAGTACCCAGTTGCGATGCTTGGTTGTTACGAGTGCCTTGGCAAATAATAGCCACTTCAGTATCAGGGTGATGGCCTTGATCAATCAAATGCGCGCTGATAGTGGCTGCTTGATTCATTCCCATGTAGAAGACCTGAGTTTGATTCTCTTTATCGGTATGAGAGGGGTCAAACTTGCCACCACTCGCATGGCCGCTGTGCAGCAATAATGAATTGCCATAGCCACGGTGAGTGAGTGGAATATTACAGCTAGCAGCACAACCGGCCGCGGCGGTAATACCGGGTATAACACTCGTTGCTACATTTCTTTCTTGTAAGTATTCTAATTCTTCACCACCCCTGCCAAAGATAAAAGGGTCCCCTCCTTTGAGCCTTACGACATTTTCATGTCTTAAGGACATCTGATACAAAAACTCATTGATTTCATGTTGTGTCATCTTGTGTGCGCCGCAGCGCTTACCCACATTAAAGCGCTTGCAGTTGTCTGGAATCATTTCAAGAATTTCTTCAGAAATTAATGCGTCGTATAAAATGGCATCTGCATTTTGAATTGCTTTTAACGCTTTGAGCGTCAGTAGTTCTGGATCGCCAGGCCCCGCCCCGACTAAAATAACCTGTGAATCATTCATAATTATTATCTCGCTATACTTTAAAGGCCTAGTTTTCGAATTCTAATTCTGTTGCAAGGTTTTTGGCTTGCCCTGAAAACTGTTCAATTAATGCTTTTAATTCGGGTAGGCATGAACCGCAGTTGGTTCCACATTTTAAGTGATCACCTAATTCATCCGTAGTATTAAGGCCGGTTTCGATCGCCGCTTTGATTTGCTTGTCACCAATCTGAAAGCACGAGCATATAATAGTGCCTGGATCACTGGCAGTATTACCTTCACGACCCGCCAGTAAAGCAAGGCGTTGAAAGTCGGTCAGTACTTGGCTATTGAAAATTTGGCTTAACCAGCGACGGTTCGGTAAATCAAACTGCGGGCTAATAAATAAACACGCCAGTAAACGGTTATCTTTTACTATGGCAATTCGATAAGTGCCGCTGCGGGCATCGGTAAAAATTAGGGCTTCACCGTCGGGTAATAAATGTTTTAACTCTTGATAGGCTAATGCAATATTTTGCTTTCCGGAGAGTTCATAATAATGCGCTTGATCATTGTCTAAATTGTGCGAGTTGATGAGATCTCCTGCTGTATCTTGCTGAATATTAAAAGGCACATGCGCCCAATAATCACAGATTGAAGAAAGTTCTTTAGGCTGTTCTGCCAACATTAAAAACCCAAACCACCGTGATAAATATTTTTTAATACCGACGGGTGTATGTTTATTTTCTGGCTGACCTGAAACGGGGCAAGTGATTGAATTCACTAAGACCCCCATTCGCCCTTTACTGGCGAATTCACTGGTCCAGTGCATCGGTACAAAAACATTGCCGCGGGTTTGTGACTGGGTAATTTTTACCCGAACAATAATTTCACCATGATCATTATTAATAATAGCGAGATCATCTTGTTGCAGATGATTAGCAAGGGCATCGTCTGGGTGAATATCCACAAAAGGTTCTGGGATGTGTTGCAACAATCGATCGGTTTTACCGGTACGCGTCATGGTATGCCATTGATCTCGGATACGGCCGGTATTCATAATAAAAGGTAATGCTATCGTAGTCTTTGCGACAGGCAAACGTGCAGTAATGCCAATAAATTGAGCGCGCTGATTGTCGGTAAAGAACTTTCTATCATCAAAAAAGCGTTCACGACCCTGGGGATAACTTTTATTAACGGGCCATTGTATCGGCTGTAAATCGTTATACGTTTCTTCGGTTAAATGAGTTAAACCGGATATGTCAAAGTCACGTACTGAAAAATCATCATACCCGTTTTCAAAAGCCGAAAGACCCGCGTGTTCGTTAAAAATTTGATACGGATGCTGATAGTTAAACTCGGCGCTATGTCCCAGTTTTTGTGCGACTTGAGTAATGATCCACCAGTCGGGTTTTGCAGTGCCCATGGCGGGCATAAAATTACGCTGTCGAGAAATACGCCGTTCAGAATTAGTCACCGTGCCATTCTTCTCTCCCCAACTTGCGGCGGGTAAAAGAATATCGGCGACTTCTGTGGTATCTGTTTTTTCTAAACAATCGGATACAACCACCATCTCACATTTTAATAAAGCCGCTTTTAAACGATCCGCTTCTGGCATGCTGACTAAAGGATTGGTTGACATAATCCAGATAAATTTTATCTCACCGCGTTCAACGGCATCGAACATATCAACCGCTTTTAAACCCTGTTCTGTTGCTATATTGGGCGCATTCCAATAGCGAGCAACGCGTTCAATATCTTCAGATTTTTCAAAGTTCATATGACCGGCGAGTTGGTTGGATAAACCACCGACTTCACGACCGCCCATCGCATTGGGTTGGCCGGTAATTGAAAAAGGGCCTGCGCCCGGTTTGCCTATGCGACCGGTAGCCAAGTGGCAGTTGATAATGGCGTTGCACTTATCAGTTCCCGAAGAACTCTGGTTGATGCCTTGAGAATAAAAACTGAGTGTTTTTTCGGTCTTACTGTACCAGCTAAAAAGTTGTGCGATATCCACTTCAGGTACTGCACAAATTCTGGCAATATCAGCCAAGTTATTTATGTTAGAGCCATCTGCTTTCGCTTGTTGAATGGCATGATCAAAGCCATCAGTATGTTGGTCAATGAACGCTTGATCGCAATGGCCGTTGCTTGCTAAGTAGACTAATAAGGCATTAAATAAGTACGCATCGCTGCCAGAGCTAATGGGTAAGTGTAAATCGGCAATGTCACCGCTGGCGGTTTTGCGCGGGTCAATCACAACCACTTTTAGATTTGGATTATTCTTTTTAGCCGTGACCATTCTTTGATAAAGAATAGGGTGTGCCCATGCGGGATTGGATCCTACTAAAATTAATAAATCGGTTGTATCGATATCGTTGTAACAGACGGGAACAGTATCACTGCCGAATGCGCGTTTATAAGCGGACACTGCAGATGACATGCACAAGCGAGAATTAGTATCCATGTTGGCACTGCCAATAAAGCCTTTCATAAGCTTATTGGCAACATAATAATCTTCAGTTAACAGCTGCCCTGAACCATAAAACGCAACCGCATTAGGACCATGGTCTTTAATGACTTGCTGTATTTTATTGGCAACGGTTGTTAACGCGGTTTCCCAATCACTGTCTTGTCCATGAATTTTAGGATGAAGCAGTCGGCCTTGAATTGACAGTGTTTCGTGCAGTGAAGAACCTTTAACGCACAGTTTACCGAAGCTGCTAGGGTGTGATTCAAGTCCTGATACTTTAGAAAGATCTGCTGGCATTTGTACGCCACAACCAACACCACAATAAGGGCAGGTTGTATGGCAGTCTTTGTTTTGTGGCGAGTTCATAGGGGATCTCATTTATTAGCCAGCTCATTATGTAGTAGCTCTATTCAAGAAGAGTGCCAGAGTAGTCGCTATGGTTAAATTGAAGTTGAAAGATGTCATAAGACATTATAATAAGTAAAAAACGCCACACAGCCAGCGGATGTGTGGCAAAACCCATTCAGTAAGATAGATTCGATGATCCCCATCATAATAATAAGAGAGCATTAAATTTTCATAAAGAAACGGGTAAGGCATGACTGAAGGTGGGGTGCTCCGTAGTGGCGCGGTCAGTCAATTCTGGTGCGTAGTTTTGGCGAGATTGGTGCGTTTTATATAAAGCGCACCATTCAGGTCAAAATACGAAAATTAGGATAAGTATGTGTCGGGCCAGGGGTTTTGATTAATGCATGTATTAATACGAGCTATCAACTCTTACAGAAAGCTTGACCAAAGATCAGTTCTTGTCTGAAGGCTTCGATGTTGTGTGCTTGCTGTAATAGTTCAAAATACCACTGACTATCGGCGACGTCGCCGTAGAGAACAGCGCCCACAACGTTGTGGTCACTGATTAGAATCTTCTTGTAAATAGAACGCTCAAAATCATTAAATTCTAGCGTCTCACATTGTAGCTCTGTTTCTTCAGCATTAATGATGCCCATTGAATGTACATCAATGCCGCTGACTTTTAATTTGGTGGCGAACAGTTCTTCGTAATAAGCAGAAACGTCTTCATTTTCTTTCCGTATTAGCTGCTTTGCTAATACGCGTGCTTGATTCCAGATAGGAGCAACAAGACCATAGGTATTGCCTTCAAATTCGCAGCACTCACCGAGGGCATAAATATTGTCATGGGAGGTTTGTAATTGCGCATCGACACAAATGCCTTTTTCAACGATCAAACCCGTTGTTTGAGCGAGCTCGGTGCAGGGTACAATACCGGTGGCAAAAATAACAAGGTCTGCTTCCAGTTTGTCGCCATTGTCTAACTCGACAGAGCAAACGGTACTGTTTGCTGACGGCCCTTCGTGGGTGTTCGTCACGGTTTTATTTTCAATAGCGCCGCCATGCAAGGCGATAGGTCCGTGACCGGTTGCGATATTAATCCCGCGTCCTTTAAGCTCTTTGATCAATAGTTCAGAGGCTTTGCTATCAATTTGACGATTCATAATGATACTTCGTCTGTGCAATAACGTGACATCCATCCCTTGTTTTACTAAACCCACAGCGGCTTCTATACCCAGTAAACCTGCGCCAATAACCACGGCCTTTTTATAGCGGCGGGTGACTTGTTGCATCACGTCAACATCAATCAACTTACGAAACCCGATAACGCCTTGATAAATGTTCGGCATTTGAGTGCCCGGCATTGGTGGGATAAAAGAGCGAGAGCCGGTAGCAAACACGAGTTTGTCGTAGTAGCGATGTGCACCGTTTTCACAGCGTATTGACTGTTGTTGGCTGTTGACCTTGATAACTCTGTGATTCAATAAAACCTGAATATTGCGCTCTTCATACCAGGCATCATTGCAAGGCGTGATACTTTCTAAATCTGTTTCTTGAGCTAATAATGAAGACAGCATAATTCGATTGTAGTGGGGCACACCCTCAGCGCTCAACACAGTAATGAAGTAATCTTTTTGATGTCCTAGCTCTTTTAATAACTGCATGGTGGCTAGGCCATTTCCTATGATTACTAATTGTTTTCTTGTCATCGAGTTAGTCCAGAATTCTGTTAAATAATTTGTTCTAGAAATAGAAACGGAGCATAAGGCAAGCCTTAAACTCCGTTGTAATTGTTGAATAAACCTAACGCCTATTAAAACTTAACTTCACCCCACAGCCATAACTTGTCAGCATCAGTACCTACATCACCTGCCGAGTACTGAGCAAACTTGATGCCAGCACTGAAGTTTTTATCAAACTTCTTGGCAGCCAGTAAGTTAATTTCGCTACCTAGATCAACAGAATCCTTATCAGAGGAGTAATCGTGATAAACAGCTAATAGTTTTACACCAGCAACGTTAGTACCGACTTTGGCATAGACATCCTGTAAACCGTTAATTTCTCCATCGTCTGGATTAGTCGTGCTTTTATTGGTGCTTAAAAATTTATCAGCCCAACCGTTGAATGCATGCTTAGTCGCGAGTGGTGTTTCGAAAGCGTAATCACCATCGCCTCCTAGAACTTCCATACCGGCGAAAAATGAGATGCCCGAAACTTTTACCCCACCTTCAAAGAAAGTATAAGCGGCATCAAAATCTTTATCGCCACTTTCACCACCATTGACTGTCTGAGTCGCATATTCAGCAGCATACAACAATTCTACATTAGCAATTGGTGCAGCACCTTTAAAGCTTAAACCGTAAGTATCATTAGTTGATTCATCACCCTTTTCATCCGCTTCTAGCATGTAAGCGTAGGTAGTTATTTTACCCGCGGGGGTCTTGTAGCCAACATTTAAAAGATGATTCTTCACTGCGATATCGTTAAAGAAAATATCGTTTACTTGATTCATGTACACATAGGTTGCGTTTAGATCTTTAACCGCAGTTAGATCAATACGCGCTGCGTCATAAGTCTGCTCATTCTGGCGCCAGCCTACGTTACCCACAAAACGGGCGTTATCAAGAATGATGCGTTGGCGACCTAATACGGCCGAAGCGAGATCATGGGTATAGCTGATTTGTGCGCGGTTGATATCACCGGTTGCTGGATCTGCTACGACGGACGTGTTATCAGCAGCAGGTGAAATAGAGGTGTTTGGATGTTGGCCATATTCATCTTGTAATGCGGTAACGTGGTCGTATTCAGCCAATACTTTAAAGCCAGCCATGCTGGCCGTTTCATAGCCTAAGCGTGTGCGCGCTGTCATTGCAACGGCATTATCGTTAGCGTTATCTTCTTTTACGCCTTCATAACGAACGCGTAACTCAGCAATGACGTCGCCTTCTTTAGCGAGTTCAGTAAAGGATTGTGCCTGACTTGGTATGGCAACCGCTAACAGTGCCGTGCTGATAGCGCTTGCTAAAATGATTTTTTTCGTCATGTAATACTCCAGGTTTCTATGTTAAGTTTTTATGAATAAAGTTGTTAGTTGAACTTGATTAAGCAATCTTCTTTTCTTTTACTTTTTTATTGCCAGTAGATTTAATTAAAGGCTCTACCTTACGTTGCTTCTCATATAAGAAGCTTAAAACTTGTTGACGGTAATGATTGTATTTAGGGTCATCGGCTAGTTCGATACGATTGCGAGGACGCTCTAAATCAATTTCTAATATCTCACCCACCGTTGCAGAAGGACCGTTGGTCATCATGACAATACGGTCGGACAATAAAACGGCTTCATCCACATCGTGGGTAATCATGATGATGGTATTGCCCAGCTCTTTTTGAATGTCCATTACTGAATCTTGTAAGTGCGCACGGGTTAATGCATCTAGGGCACCAAAAGGTTCATCCATTAATAAAATCTTAGGCTCCATGGACAAAGCACGGGCGATACCCACACGTTGCTTCATACCGCCTGATATTTCATCGGGGCGTTTGTCCATGGCATGTCCCATGTGAACCAAGTTTAAGTTATGTTCAATCCACGCCTTCATTTCTGCTTTTGTTTTGTTTTTATCAAAAACAGTTTTAACGGCCAGCTCAACATTTTGATAGGCGGTTAACCAAGGGAGTAGCGAGTGGTTTTGAAAAACAACGGCTCGCTCAGGACCGGGTTCGTTTACTTCTTTACCTTCTAATACAGCGCCACCTTCTGTTGCTTGCAGTAAACCTGCGACTATATTCAGCACGGTTGATTTTCCGCAACCAGAGTGTCCTATGAGTGAGATCATCTCACCTTTTGTAATTTTTAAATTGACGTCGGTCAATGCTTTGTAAGGACCTTTGGGTGTTGGAAATTCAATGCCAATACCGGTCAGTTCTAAAATAGGATTAATTGATTTATCAATTGCGCTGCTATTTATCATGCTGTTCATGGTTATGCTCTCTAAAATTCGTTTAATGCTGGATCGTTATTAGCGTAATAATGCGTGTTTATCCCAAGAGAAAAATCTTTGTAATATGAGCATGATTCGGTCCAATAAAAATCCGATTAAACCAATCACCAAGACGGCAACCATGATACGACCTAACGAGTCGGAGCTACCATTTTGGAATTCATCCCATACGAATTTACCTAGGCCAGGATTTTGTGCCAGCATTTCGGCCGCAATCAAAACCATCCAAGCAATCCCTAAAGACAAGCGTAAGCCAGTGAATACCATTGGAATCGCTGAAGGAATCACCACTTTAAAGACATGAGTCATCGGCTTAAGACGTAATACTTTGCTTACATTTAATAAGTCTTGGCTGATCGAGGCGGTGCCTACGGCCGTGTTGATTACCGTTGGCCATAATGAACACACTAAAACGGTAATAACTGAGGTGACAAAAGATTTAGCGAACAGCGGATCGTCGCTGGTATAAACCGCACTCACAACCATCGTCACTAAAGGCAACCATGCTAGCGGAGAGACGGGTTTAAATAATTGAATAATGGGATTTGCAGCGGCGTAAAGATTTTTGCTTAAACCAATCATAATACCGAACGGAACTGCAATAATAGACGCTAAAATGAATCCCGTAAGGACGGTTATTAAGCTGGTAATCGTTTGATCGATAAAGGTTGGCTTGCCGGTATAGTCACGAATTTTGACCTCATAGCTAGGGTCTTGTGCTAAACGATCTGCATTTCTATCGTCTTGACGCTGATAAAAGCCCTCTTCTTTTGCACGTTCATTACTGTGTTCAGTCATGAGTGATTGAAATTGTTCAAGCGCTTGAGTCGGTCCTGGAAATTTTCCTAATGAGGTGTCAATGTTCTGTGCCACGGATCCCCATACCAGTAAGAAAAATAATAAACCGATAACAGGCAGCATGACGGTTTTAATGGCTTCTTGCATCCAGACGGGCATTACATCATCGGTAATGCTTCCTCCCCAGTTCAATAAACTGCGGGGTAAGTTTGTAATTTTATTTGTCATAAAAACCTCAACGTTTGTACGTTCGCCGTACGGACTCTGTATTAAATAACACTTTATTTGATAGGCTCTTTTAGCTTATTTGTACACTATTTGTACACTAAGAGAGCCGTTTATTTTAGTATTGAGTTTTTACTATTTTAAAAAAATAATGTTAACCGACTTAAAGCTTATCTTTTCCTTTTAGACCAATGCTAAATTTTTCGAGGTAAGCGTTGGGTTGGCTGCCGTCATAAACGATATTGTCGATAAAATGTTTTTGTGGCGAGCGATAGCCTGATTCAGTAATAAAATCAGGGAAGTCTTTGGCTTTTACCTTGCCTTCTGCTAGCAGTTCTTTCGCAGCGACGGCATAAATATCAGGGCGATAAACTTTTTTAGCTAACGCTTTATACCAATCATCAGATTTTTCTTCAGAAATCTGACCCCAGCGACGCATCTGTGTTAGATACCAAATAGCATCTGAATAATAAGGGAAGGTTGCGTTGTAACGGAAAAATACGTTGAAGTCAGGCACGTCACGCTTATCGCCTTTTTCATATTCAAAAGTACCTGTCATAGAGTTTGCGATGACATCGTAATCAGCCCCGACGTAGTTGCTCCTGGATAAGATTTTCACCGCTTCTGGGCGATTGGCATTGTCGTTGGCATCCAACCACTGTGCTGCACGAATCATCGCTTTAACAACGCGGATGTGAGTATTAGGGTTTTTATCGGCCCATTCTTTGCTAACACCAAATACTTTTTCTGGATTGTTTTTCCAAATCTCGTAATCGGTCACTACGGGCACTCCGATCCCTTTAAATACCGCTTGCTGGTTCCAAGGCTCGCCTACGCAATAACCATCAATTGTGCCCGCTTCCATCGTTGCCGGCATTTGCGGTGGTGGTGTTACCGACAAGAATGCGTCCGCATCAATTTGACCTGATGTATCCCCTTTATGGGGTGCGTAATAACCTGGGTGAATACCGCCTGCGGCTAACCAATAGCGTAATTCATAGTTGTGGGTTGATACTGGAAAAACCATACCCATTTTGAATGGCTTGCCTGCATCTTTATAGCTTTCGATGACGGGTTTTAATGAATCGGCTTTAATTGGGTGAACGGGTTTACCATCGACATGAGGAATATTTTTCTTCATCTCTTTCCAGACACTGTTAGAAACCGTAATTGCATTACCGTTTAAATCCATGCTGAAGGCCGTGATAATATCAGCCTGCGTTCCATAACCCATGGTTGCGCCTAAAGGTTGGCCTGCAAGCATGTGTGCACCATCAAGTTGACCGTCAATCACGCGGTCTAATAAAACTTTCCAGTTTGCTTGCGCTTCTAAGGTAACGTAAAGACCTTCATCTTCAAAAAAACCTTTTTCATAAGCGATGGCTAAAGGAGCCATGTCCGTTAGTTTAATAAAACCAATTCTTAATTCTTCTTTTTCGGCATAGCCGGTTTTTGCTAGAGCGTTCATTGAGGCTAAAGGGGATATAGCCAATGCCGCACCCGCAGCAATCACTAATGTGTTTCTTATGACAGCGCGACGAATTTTGTTGAGTTTTAGTGAACTATCTTTAAACATGATACTTCCTTTTAGTTTTAAGTTTTAAATAATTTTTAGAAAAAAAAACGCAAATTAATGCTCTATTCCTGTTGTGAATAAAGTATTGATTTGCGCCTTTGCAGTGTGACTTTTCCTTAACTTCTTAACCGCCATTGGTATAAAGTTACTAATTCTATAAAGCGATTAGTGTGCCAATAATTCTGAAAATAAGAATAATAATGAAATATTGATACAATTGATTAATGATGGTGCATGAAAATTGAAAATAGCTATTTTTGATAAATATTGGTGCAGAAATATCAGAGGGGAGGGCTGTGATAATGAGGTGATCACTGAAATGAGAATCAATAATGGCACAGACAGTCATTGTTAATCATGTTGAAGGTAATTAAAGTCATCGCGGATGACTTTATTAGTGCGAAAATAAAAAGATGCACCAAATGTGCACTTTAATTCAAAGTTACCCAATCATATTATTGGTCACGGATCGTGAGGTGCTCATTATTAAAATCATCTTTTGGCATGGCAACATTAATGAGTGCCTGACGATAGATGTCTGGGCGATAGCAGCTTGCTACTAGTGCGTCGCAATCGATGTCCTCAGGTAGCCAGTGCCAACGTTTCATTTGTGCACAAATAAGTTGGCCATGAGATAACCAAGGAAAGTTCGCCATGAAACGATGAAATATCAGTAAGCCGGGGGCTTTGCTTTGCCCTTGATTATGATCAAAAATGTATTCTCCCGTAATGGCAGGAATTAAACATTCTTGGTCGATTAACGGTGAATTAATCGATAGGTGTTGCGCTAATAGCGGTAAAGCTTGCTCTGCGTGAAGCTCGAGCCAATGGCATGCTTGGTAGAGCGCCTTAATTAACGCAATGTGGGTATTGGGATTTTCTTCAGCCCACTCTAACGTGACTCCCAGAACTTTTTCAGGGGCATTTTCCCATATATCCATGCTCGTTAATAAACAATGACCATGGCCTTGTAAGATAGCGACTGAATTCCAAGGAGCACCCGCAAAAAAACCATCAATATGCTGCAGCTTTAAATGATCAACCATCTGTGATGGCGGCAGCACGACCAAATCAATGTCGCTATCAGGATCAATATCGGCACTCGCAAGCCAATATCGCAGTTGCAGGTTATGGCAGGAGTAAGGATACACAGTGGCAAAGACCAATAGCGGTAAACCTTCTTGCTTACGCTGTTCTAGCAAGCGCTTCATGGTTGATGCTTGATCAAACTGAGGTGGGTTGAGTTCAAATAATGTTGCATGTAAGGCATTGGATACGGTTAAAGCATTGCCATTTAAACCCAAAGAAAATGCGGTAATAAGCGGCTTTTTTATACCTCCCAGGCCGACACTGCTGGCGAGTAACATAGGGGCGAGCATATGGGCGCCATCGAGATGCCCGACGATGACTTTGTCGCGAATATTCGACCAAGAGACCTCTTGTTGAAGTTCAACGTCGAGTCCTTCGTGGGTAAAAAACCCTTTTTCTTGGGCTATTAATAAAGGTAAGCAATCACTTAAAGGCATATAGCCCAGTTTAAGGGCTTTTTTCTCAACTTCCGCACCATTCATGCGCGTCTCCAAAGGGATGTGGTAAACAATTAAAGGGTCAGCAATTCCATTACTGAGAGGATGTTCTGCGCGATATCAACCAAGGGCTTACCTTGATCCATCGCCATCTTTCGCATGGTATGGTAGGCCTGCTCTTCATCTAAACCTTTGGTTTTCATTAATAGCCCTTTGGCTTTATCAATGATTTTTCGGTCGGCAAGTTGATCACGGGTTTGTTTTAGTTCTTTGCGCAGTGCTTGGTATTCTCTAAAGCGCGCAATGGCAACATCCAGAATAGGTTTGACTCTACGGGGATTTATACCATCGACAATATAAGCGCTGACCCCGGCCTGAATGGCTTGGGAGATGATTTGGCTATCACCTTCGTCGGAAAACATAATGACGGGTTTGGGGTTATGTTGATTAAGAACCGTCATGCTTTCTAGGGTATCTCGGTCAGGAGATTCTAGATCCATGATAATAATATCGGGCTGATGAATTTCTACATTTTTAATTAAACCTTGGGCGCTTTCTAGGCGGCAAACCACAATCAACCCTTGATCAAGCAAGGCTTGCTCTAATATTGCGGATCGGGTCGGGGTATCATCTACCAACATCACTCTAGCGGGTTTCATTAATCACTAATGCTCTATAATACGGTAACCTCTGTGTTGAGCAATTATTAGGCCACTGTGCTTAGGTTAAATTAAAGCAACAAAAGTAAGGCAGGAGGGGTAATGGCTGAGCTATTTAAAGATAATTTATCGTTAGAAAAAATATTAGCATTAGGATCAAGCATTGCTAAGAAAAGTGTTCAATATGATATGGACTTTGATGAACATTATTTTCAGCAGGTCTTAATAGAGTATTGCCATGAGCAGGGAGAAGAGCAGTGGCAGGCATTATCTTTGATGCAAAGGCTCAGAGCGGCGGCTAAAGCATTGAACTCAACATTACCTCACGCTGAGGGGGCTAATGCTGTTTTGGCTGCCCTGCAGGGTGATAGTCAGTTGTCAGCTTGGGTATCGTTAGTCTGTTGTGAATACATTGCCATTCATCAAAATTTGAGTTTACCGCAAGGCCTTCTGTATCTTCAGAAAATGACCGAATTCTTTAGTGCTGAGTTTGCCATTCGTCATTTCATTATTAAGCAGCCAATAGCAACGTTGGCTATTTTAACGACCTGGTTAACGCATGAAAATCATCATGTACGGCGTTTAGTTTCTGAAGGCACCCGTCCACGTTTACCTTGGGGAATACGGTTAGGTATTTTTATTGAACAGCCTGAATTAGTCATGCCGTTACTGCTGGTCTTGCGAGATGATGAAGAAGAATATGTGCGCCGCTCTGTTGCCAATCATCTCAATGATATTGCGAAAGATCATCCACAGCTCATAATTGAAACCGCTCAGCAATGGTTGGCGGAAGAAGCCTTAGCCTTGCTTGATAATGTGCAGCGTAAGCAACGCGTGACGTTAATTCGACACGCCTGTAGGACTCTCTTTAAACAAGGAGAGCCAACAGTGATGGCTCTGTTTGGTTATCAGCCTGCAAAGGATGTGCACTGCAGTCTGACCAGTGATCAGTTATGTGTGCCCTTTGCGGGGAACTTCGAATTTGAAATGTTGTTAGAGAAAAATACCGATTCAGATAATTTATTAATGGTGGATTATGTGATGTATTTTCAAAAAGCCAACGGTCAGCAAGCCCCAAAAGTTTTCAAATGGTTGAACAGGGGGTTTACGCTTAAAGCAATCGATAAAATAGCGCGTAAGCACTCGTTCAAACACATCACTACTCGAAAATATTATCCAGGAACACATCGTTTAGAGGTGATGGTGAATGGCATAAAGAAAGCTCAAATAGAATTTGAGCTATTGGCTAATGATGAGCGTTAGTCGGCACTTTCTGTCGGTGATGCTTTCTAAGCGTCATACTGTAAGCATGCTAAAGTGTTAGAGAGTGTTTAACGATAATTAGCCGAGCTAATTACTCGTTATCTGACAAAAATAGGCTAAATTTAATAAATACGATTGTGTATCTAGGAGCAGTTTCAAATGAGATCTATTGTTAAAAATCCTATTGTATGGATTGGTGTTATCAGTTTGATTATGATTCTCGCTGCCGTTTCTGTGAGGTTTTATAAAGAAGTTAACACGGCTGACGGTGAGGCCCAAGCCATAGAGCAAGTGCATACAATAGGACATGCCGAAGAGGTTATCCCTGCAGATGGCCACCACAGTAACAGTAATAGTAATAGTCACAGCCATAGCCAAGCAGACATCGATAACCAAGCCGTTCGTCATGAAGATATGTTATCGGAAGAGATGAAACAGGCTATAAGAGATAAACTCTTATTTCATGGGTCAATGGAGGTTATCCAACACCCCGATGGAAGTATTGAGTTGCCATCAAATGGGCGTTTTACACAAATGCCAGTCGCAGTAGAAATGCCTGATGGCAGTATTCAAATTAAAGAATATTCCAAACTCCCTGAATAATGTTGTTTGGGTTAGCTTTTTTATAATAAAAAGTTATTAAAAAATTAATAATTGAATTTTCTGAATAACCGAACATAACATAACGAAGTATTACTTAGGTTAACGGCAATTTTTGTTATTAGGGCCTAATCTCCATATAGGCAGACTTCTTCTGCAGGAGAGCATAATGCGTTTTAGTTCAATAGTGACTTTATTTATCGGCTTATTTATAAGCCCGCTCAGTTTGTCTGCCGTATGTCCTTCTTCCAGCAGCAGTGCGGTTGCGGGTAATGGTAATTGCACTGTTACCGGATCGGAATCAACGATACAGCTTAATTTTAACAGTGGGTTCGATGATACAACCGCTATTACAGCAGTCGGTGGCAATGCGGGAGATAATGTAGGCGCTCAGCGTAAACTTTCTTTTATTAAGGCTGTTGAAATACTGGCTGACCAAATTACTTCGACTCAGACTATTATCGTCGATGCCGCTTTTTCATCACTCTATTGTACGTCATATTCGGCCACCCTAGGCAGTGCTGGGGCCTCTTCCAATACTGCGAATGTATTTCCTCTGCCAGCGTTAGCGATATCGAATACCTTTTACCCGATTGGTCTCATCAATAGTCTAGGCGGTATTGATTATAGCTTAGGCACATCAGACATAAACACTGAGTTTAATTCTAATATTGGTAATACGGGCTGTTTGCAAAGCAGTAACGGTTGGTATTACGGTTTCGATGCCCCCCCCTCTAACTATATTGGTTTCACAACCGTCTTATTACATGAAATGACCCATGGTTTAGGGTTTGCCAGCTTGGTTGATGCTTCTACTGGAGTCAAACCGTATGGACTTGATGATATTTTTTCTAATAACTTATATTCAAAACTAGACGGGTCTTCTTGGGCGAATGCAGGATACCTCAGTAATGCAGAGCGATCTGCTTCTGCCATTAGCAGTAATGGTTTGTTGTGGAATGGGTCTAATGTGAATGATCAAGCGCAAGGTCTATTAACGGCTGGCTATCATGATGCTGATGTCTCTAGTTCATTTACCTCGGGTGATCGCGTTCAGATGTATGCACCAAATTCTATTGAGTCTGGGAGTTCTGTGTCTCACTTTGATACAGCTGCTTCTCCGAATGAAATCATGGAGCCGCAATATACGGCAGGTCAATTAGACTTAGGCTTAGCGTTATATTTATTAAAAGATATCGGTTGGGATGTTACGGGATCTGTCTCAAATATTGCGCCTAGTATTTCAGCCCTTGATCAATCCACTAACGAAGACAGTATCAAGGTTGTCGACGCCAGCAGTTGGGGCAGTGACATTGACGCTGATACTCTTACTTACACTGTGAATAGTGCCTGCGCGACCAATATTACTTGCAGTATAAACACCAATGGAACGGGGTTAAGCATGACCCCCGCGGCTAATCATAATGGAGGAACTCATACCATTACGGTCAGTGTTAGTGATGGTATTAATGCTTTAGTCAGCGATACTTTTAATCTCAATGTTGTCGCGCAAAATGATGCTCCTGTGCTAACGGGCCTTCCCAATCAAAGCATTAGCATAGGGTCGTTTAAAGACATTGTATTGTCTGGTTATGCCTCTGATGTAGATACAGATCCACTCACTTTTGCAGTGACTGCGTGTGGTGCAAATCTAACGTGTACTTTCCCCAATGCGACAACTCTTCGTTTAACGCCCAATAGTGGGGGAGGGTCAATGGTCTCTGTTACGGTTGAAGCAGACGATAGTAATGGGGAGACAAATACGGATTCGTTTGATGTCAATATTTCTGCGTCTATTCCTAGTACGACAGTCGAGGTTGCGGGTGAGGTTTTGAATAATGGTGATACCTTTACGTTGTTAGATAGCAGTACTCAAATTAACGTCAATAACGGCAGCACAAATTATAGCTATGACTTAAGCTACAACAGTTCTGATGTAGGCAGTTTAATTAGCTCAAATTCTAGCGGCTTAACCATCGCGTTACCGACCGCCGGTGCGTTTGCCGGTGAATATACTCTGACAATTACTGATGACACTGATGGAGATGTTATTACGATTACAGTAATGCGGCTTCTGCGTTTAAACTGGAGCACTAAGGCATTACTCAATGAGGATACTAGTCAGACATTGAAGATCGAGGGGGGGGCGCCTGGTACTGTTTATAACTTGGTCCAGTCAGGAAGTGCTGTTCTAGTATTCCGTGATGATACTGACAACTCAATAATCGTTGCAACCGCTGAAAATGATGCTGAAAACTATAATGCTGCAGTGATTAGTCTTGATAGTTTAACAGTAGCCTCCCTATCCAATATGGATGTTACGGTGCAAAGTACTTATGACGATGTCGTTGAGGAGGGTGTCCAGGTCTATCCTTCTTCACCGCATCAGTTTACGGTAATCAATAGCTCAGATGCTGCTCTCGAAAACGCCGAAGCTACTTTGACTGGCGGTGAAATACTGCTTACCGAATTGAATGTGCCGATGAGTTATGACGCTGATGTCAGTGGAGAGTTTACCGTGTTACTTCCAAATACCAATGCCTTATCAGCAGGATCAACCTATGAAATACAGATCAGTGCGCCAGGCTACAATTCTAACACCTTGAGTTTGAACAGTGATAATACCGTTCATGATGTGATTCTGGTGAAAATAGTGACGGGCATCGTATTGATGGGCAACATTACAGCGCAGGGAAACCAAGATTTCTTGCAAGACGCGCCGGTTGTTAGAGTAATTTATAGAGATGACATGACCGACGTTATTCCAGTTTCAGTTGCCTCTTCGACACGAGCAAATTTTAATTTTGAGGTAGATCTCAATTTAAAATCTTTGAGTGCATTAATAATCAGCCAAACCGATTCAGAGGTGATTGAATTGGATATAGCAAATATAAGTCAAAGCCAAAATCTTGATGTCATATTATTAAATAATGCCAGTATCGTTATCTCTCAACCTGTCGATACTGGTGGAGGTGGAGGTGGAGGGGGTGGCAGTTTGATTTGGCTTAACGTATGCGGGTTATGCATGTTGTTTTTCAGAAGCCTATTATTAAAACGTGAAAAAATCAGACTCCGTACTTAAATGATAGAAATAATAGGTTCAAATAAAAAACGCAGTATTCACTGCGTTTTTTATGTCTAGCATTTTTATTTGGAACATTTTTAAAGTATTAACATTAGGAAGAGAGTATTAAAAATATTTGAGGCCCTTAATACGTTTTATAAGACAGGTTTTTTAATGACGTGCAATAAATGCTTGTTGTTGAAGAAAGTGAAGATGAAAATGTTAAATGGCCACTTGATATTTACCCCATAGAAAAGCCGATGTGTCGCATAAAATATGCGGTTGTTAAAACAAGTCGATTTGCGGGTCCTTTTTGCTGATATCGTTGGCAGACTCAGATTCTTGATAAATAATAGCCTCACCAAATAAATCGAACTGGGCTTTTTGTTGTTCTTTAGCTTGGGCCTCTAGCAGCATTTTTTTATGCCTTGCAGCCTCGACTCTTTTTTCACGTCCTTGACAAATCTGAACGACCAGATGTTTTTGGTATTCAGTAAACTCATGCCAATGAAAACGCTCTTCACGACTGCGAAAGCAGCCTTTACAGAAGCCTTTATTATTCACGGTGCAAATACTTCTGCAAGGGTTTAGCGTTTGAAAAAATTCGCCTTGATCAATCATATCTTTATTATTAATAGCATTATGTTAAGCCCCAAATTTATGAGAGTTCGTGTTCTGGGTCTTCTTTTCTCTCAATGAGTTCTATTTTGTAACCATCGGGATCTTCAACAAAGGCAATGACCGTTTTGCCGCCTTTGACAGGCCCAGGAGGACGGCTAATTTTTCCTTTAAGATGTTCGATAATAGAACACGTCGCATAAATGTCATCGACTTCTAAGGCGATATGGCCATAACCATTGCCTAAATCATATTCGTGAGTATCCCAGTTGTGAGTCAATTCAAGTACGGCACCTTCGCTTTCATCTTGGTAGCCCACAAAGGCAAGGGTATAGCGGTATTCTTCATTATCACGGCGGCGCAACAGCTTCATACCCATGACTTGGGTATAAAATTCAATCGATTTGTCCAAGTCACTGACGCGAAGCATGGTATGTAAAATTTTCATGATGTACTCCTAGGTACTTATCGTCTGAGCGTTATAAGCCTTTTAATGTTTAATCAATTTCTATTTTATCTTTATATTCACATAAATCTTCAATAATACACGAGCCGCATTTGGGCTTGCGAGCAATACACGTATAGCGGCCGTGTAAAATAAGCCAATGATGTGCATCCATCATAAATTCTTGCGGGATAAAGCGTACCAGTTTTCGTTCGACCTCATCGACATTTTTACCCGGTGCTATTTTAGTCCGGTTTGATACGCGAAAAATATGGGTATCGACAGCCATTACCGGATGGCCAAAGGCTGTATTTAACACCACGTTAGCAGTTTTACGGCCAACGCCCGCCAAAGCCTCTAATGCTTCTCTATTATCTGGTACGACACTATTATGGAGCTCTATTAGGTCTTTGCACAGTTTGATGACATTTTTAGCTTTGCTGTTAAATAGACCGATGGTCTTAATGTATTCTTTTAAACCCTCTTCACCCAGTGCATAGAGGGTTTCAGGTGTATTGGCGATTGGGTAAAGTTTGCGCATTGCTTTGTTAACACTGACGTCGGTTGCTTGTGCTGACAAGACAACGGCTACTAACAACTCAAAGGGGCTGGTATATTCTAATTCTGTTTCTGGATTTGGATTTTCATGACGCAGGCGCGTAAAAATCTCTGTGCGTTTAAGCTTGTTCATACCGATGTTTATTCTAGAGTTGTATGGCGTAAAGAATAAACCTCGTACGGCATAATTGAAAGTGACGGCTCAGTTATTTTCCTTTCATTACTGAATCACTAAGCTCAGAAGTCTGAGGTGACTTTTTTAACTGCTGATTCTTGACGGTGGATTTATGTTTATCCAACAATATGAGTAGGGGCGGTAAAAATAGAAAGTCGACTAGTAAGGCCATTAGGATGGTGATGGCTAACAACATGCCCATATTATTACTGGGGTTAAAATGAGAAAATTGCATGACCATAAAGCCCCCTACCAGAACTGCTGAAGTCACGAGTAATGCATTCCCCACCGTCTTAAATGCATAGCGAATAGCCTCTTGGGTATCGAGATTTTGCTCGCGACGAGCCCGCAAATATTTGCTTAAAAAATGCACTGTATCATCAACCACAATGCCCAAACTTAAACAAACAACTACCGATACGGCAGTATCAACCAGTCCATTCATCATTCCCCAAATACCATAAGCCATTACTGCGGGAATAACATTAGGGATTAAACTGATTAAGCCCATTTTGAATGAACGTAGAGCAAAAATCAGTAAAAATGAAATCAACACCAGTGCCATAGAAGTGCCGGTCATCATGCTGTTGATATTACGAAACGTTAGGTTAGCAAATACAATATCCAGCCCTGTGCCTTCATCAACATGAATCGCGGGCGCATTCGCTTTTAACCAGGCTAACGATTTTTCTTCAAGTTCGAGAATATAAATAGAATCTGCTTTATCAAATGATACGGTTAGTCTTGACGCAGAGCGTGAATTATTAATGGTATCGTCAAGTCCCAATCCGAGTGGTAAAGAGAGTTCGTATAATAATAAGTACTGAGCCGCTAGCTCGCGATTTTCAGGAATTTTAAACCAGTCTTCGTTATTGGCGTGAAGATTTTTATTCAGGCGCTTAATAATACGGGTAATGCTATCCACACTTGACACTTTATCTTGGGTTAATAACCATTGAGAAAAATTATCAGTCTGCTGTAAGTATACTGGGTTATTAATGCCATTTTCTTGCTGGCTATCAAGTACAAAGAAAATAGTGTGCAAGCCGCCCAAGGTATTATTGGTCGCCTCAATAGTATTTCTTACCTCGAACGAGGTATCAAAAAATTCATGCCAGCGCTCTGTAATGGTATTTCTATGCAGTTGGCTGCCTACGGCAATAATCAGACACGCCATAATAATGAATAATGGTTTATAAAAGCGAATAACTACGTTTGCAAATTTGAGCATGATCGAGGGTGTATTGTTTTCAATCTTGCCTTTGGGGATCGGCATGAGTGCCAGCATGGCGGGCAAGAATAAAATGCTGTAGATCCAGGCAAAAAATACTCCCACGGCAATCATATTGCCCATGTCGCGGTAAGGGGGTGAATCGCTAGTATTTAAGCACAAAACACCAATAATGGTGGTGATGCTCGTAATAAATACCGGAGAAAAATTAATTCTCAATGCTTCTTGAATTGCGTCAAGCTTTGAACGCCCGTGATTCAATTCGTAATAATAACTAATTAAAATGTGAATGGTATCGGCGACGGCAATGGTTAAAACCGCCGTTGGTACAAACCCGGCCGGTGGCGTCATTGTATATCCTAGCCAGCCAAATAACCCCATTGTTGAGACGACTGAAAATGTGATGATCATTAAGGTTAATAACATACCTGAAAAAGTGCGTAATAAAATGATCATAATAATGGTCATGACCAAGTAAGACAGTCCTAACAGATTTTCGATGTCTTGCTTAATAGCCTCGCCCATTGTGACGTTGGAGGCTAATGATCCCCCCACTAAAATATCAAAATCAGAAAAGTTAAGGCGAAGGCGTTCCGCTAATTCTCTGGCGGCGCGAACCGTTTCTTTTGACGTCACCATCGTCATTCCTTCGGGCAAAACAGTGCGGACATTAATACCTGTTGAAGCACCATCTTCAGAAATTAAACGGTGCAATAAAGTAGGTTCTGAAAAGGTTGTTTTTCTTATCTTTGCTAAAGTGTCCGCGGATAATTCCAGTGCATCATAATAAAGATAATCGATCATTAGATCGTCATCTTCTACATCAGTATGCTGATAATTTTGCAGTGATGTGACGCGCTGAGAATAAGGAAGTTTCCAACTTTCGTCGGTCAACGTCTCAATAAGATCTAAGCCTGAGTTAGTGAATAAATCGCCTTTCTTAGCATGAACATAAAAATAAACATTTTCTTGTTTAGAAAAGGTCCTTTCCATGTCTTCAAACGCTAACAGTTGAGGGTTATCTGGACCAAAATAAGCGCGAAAGTCACTTGTGAATACGAGTTTCGAGGCGCCAAAACTGATCACTAAAACAAGTAAAAAAGATAGGCTGGCGATCCATTTTCGGTAGGTAATGACCCAGCGGATGTAGTTTTCACGCATAGTGTTTATGTTTATATGATGAGAAGTGCCCTCATTCTATGTAGGTAATGAGAGGTTACAAGGTCAATCTAGGACGTTTATATGAAAATGCACTTTAACGGTGTTTCATGATGTTTATTATAGTGAATCATGATGTTTGTTTTAGTGAGTCATGAACGATTAACCCTAAATTTGTGAGTTGAAATGACTCAATGATGGTTTTCAGCGCGCCAGCAATCTAATCGCTAGGTTCTGCGGCCTTACTGCTGTTATTGGGCTGGCAGAGTATCATGTGGGTTGCACTGCCAATGCTCGAAGTACAGGTGATATTGCTATTGAGTTGGCAACGTCTCCCTCATCTTCAACCTTTGACTTAGGCAGAGTCTTCTGGAGCGTATTTAGCACTATTATTTCCAGAAGTATCCGCATAGTCTGCGCGTCTAAGACTAATGGTGGTGACTAGACCTCCTAATACAACGCTGCAAGCAAATAGTGAATAAAGCAACATCATGGTACTCCCTAAGCTGTTTGAGACTTAATGACAGTCTAGATGATGTTTCTGATTTTGCTTTCTCTGTGTACTAATACCGGATACTTATATCGGGCACTAGTACTTAAGTCGTAATACTTTAAAACCATTGCCTTGAACAACTGTTTCTACGCTATGGCAGCTTTTTTCAGCCCACTGTTCATAGGCTAGCTGTCGATTAGCAACAATCCATACTTCGCCCCTTGGCAGTAAGTGCTGCTTAGCAGTCCGAATTAACTGTTGGGCAAAATTGTAATCGGTGTCTTTACCTTGATGAAAAGGGGGGTTACAAATAATAGTATTAAATTTCTTGGTTTGACTGAGGCCATCACTTGCAAATACCGTGCAATCAAGGCCCATGTTTTTGGTGTTCATTTCTGCTGATGCCAGCGCCATACCATCGATATCAACCATTTCAACATACAGCTCTGGCTGGCGAGCTTTACAGGTTATCCCGATAATGCCACTGCCGCAGGCGAGGTCTAATACGCGGCCACGTTTATTAAGGCTGATGTTATCCAGTAGCAGTTTTGTCCCGCCATCTAATTTACCCGCATTGAAAACCCCCGGGTAAGTCGCAAACTCTAAGGTATCTCCCTCTAAATTGTCGTATTTAAAGGTGCTGAGTTCTTTCTCCCAGTTGAAATCAACGATCGGTGTCAACTTAAATGACCATAAAGAACATTTACGGGCGACATCCATTTTGATTATCCCACCCCCAAAATCTTTTACTGCATTATCTAAGCTTCTGCCGCCAGCGTCATTAGCGGCCAGTAAATAGATTGTTGTTGGCTGTTGAATTTGGCTGGCTAACCAGCGTAATAGACTGTGACCAAAAGCTTTAGATTTTGGCCAATATACTAACGCCGCAGAAAATTCATGTTGGCTAGGTACTCCAAATTCGGAGCGTAGCGCTAGCTTTTCACAGGCTTGGTGAATGCGGGCATCAAAATTAATCAGTTGGCAGCCATGAGGCTTGAGCAACTGAAGTAAGCCTTGGTCTGAAGGAGGATTAACGATCAATAGCTGGTCGTTGATTATTTCTGGGTTTCGCAGTAATAATTGGTTGATCGGTAATGAAGTCATAGGTACGTAATGCCAGATAGATAATAGATAATAGATAATAGATAAAAACTAAAACAGAAAAACAATGAGGATTTTCATGCTGATATAGAGATAAATTCAGGGTAAGGGTTAATAACGACTATTAATACTTAGCCTAGGGAGTTAACCCTTGTAAGCAGCCGCGGCCTTAATAATGGCGGCGCGAGCAGAATCTGCATTTTCCCAGCCTTCAACTTTAACCCACTTACCTTTTTCAAGATCTTTGTAATGCTCGAAAAAATGGGTTATTTGGTCTCGCAATAGCTGTGGGACATCATCGATGTCTTGGATATCGTTATAAAGCGGCGTTAATTTCTCGTGAGGAACCGCTAACAGCTTTTCATCACCGCCCGCTTCATCCGACATTTTCAAAACGCCAACAGGACGTGCACGGATAACAGATCCAGGCATTACAGGGTAAGGCGTGATTACTAATACATCTAACGCGTCGCCATCATCAGCCAAGGTATTATTGATGTAACCATAGTTTGCAGGATAGAACATAGGAGTGGCCATAAAACGGTCAACGAGCAATGCGTCCATGTCTTTATCGATCTCATACTTGATCGGTGAAGCATTTGCTGGAATTTCAATAGCAACATAGATGTCGTTCGGTAAATCTTTACCGGCTGGAATGGTGTTGTAACCCATGATAAATCCTATAAATTAGCGATCAGTATATAATCATAATAATTATAAACTGATCTTTAGTCGCTGTCAGTCAAAGAGCGATCATTTGGTTATGGCGGTGATTGGAATAAGAGTCGATGTTGCGTGGCAGAGCCCCTGCGTTGGTTAGACAACTTGCGAACAGTAGCAGGAGAATAAAATAATTCTTACCGTTGAAGATAATAAAGTCAATTGCATGGTTGTGGAGAAAATATGACACAACATGACGCTTGATTTATCTTTGCCACATCAGATAAAGAGTGTATTGAGGCTATAAAAACAGAAACGTTGAACGACGTGATGAATCGCTAGCGTTCAGTGACTTTAGAGTCTATAAACAGAACGATAGTCCTTACCTAATTGACTCTAGGTAACCTTTTAAAGCCTATCAGCCATAGATATTATGATGGAATTATTTCAAACTGGCTCAGTATTCATGGCACGCCCACCGTGGTAACCTTAACGTAATTGAACGAAGAGCAGGACCAAAATATGCGCGATAAGCTTGGTGATTCAGTAGAAATAATGAAAGAGCGTATTGAAGATATGAATATGGGGAGTGGCTTGCGTAATACGATACTGGCCGTGATCGTTATTTATTGCTTGATTGCACTCGTTCTTGGCTATTTATGGTCTTCTGAGCCAGAAAATTTCTCGGTTCAGCAGAACGCTAAAGTAGTGGCTGAAGAGTTTGGTATTGATCCTGTTATTGGTTTCACCACGTCCGTGACTCTAACGAAGGTTGCTAAAACACTGCTGGATAAATCGGGTGGTTATTTGAGTAATGATATTTTATTACCCGGGCTTTGGTTGGATAATATTCCAAACTGGGAGTACGGTGTTTTAGTACAAGTACGTGACCTTTCTCGTGCACTGCGTAAAGATTTTAGCCGTTCTCAGAGCCAATCAACACAAGATAAAGATTTAGAAATCGCTGAGCCGCAACTTCATTTCGATAATGACTCTTGGGCAGTGCCATCAACGGAAAGTGAATACCGACGAGGTATTAATGCCTTGTTAAATTACAGTCAGCGTTTGGCTAACCCTGCAGACGATAAATCACAATTTTATGCGCGCGCTGATAACTTAAGTCAGTGGTTGTTGGATGTTGAAACGCGTCTGGGTAGTTTATCTCAGCGTCTTAGTGCGTCAGTGGGTAAGCGTCGTCTAAACACAGATCTGGCCGGCGATACGGCATCACGTCAATCAACAGCGAATGCTGATGATCAAGAAGTAAAAACACCATGGACTGAAATTGATGATGTATTCTTTGAGGCTCGCGGTGCCTCTTGGGCGCTGTTGCACATTATGAAAGCAATCGAAGTCGATTTTAGAGCCATTTTGGAAAAGAAAAACGCACTCGTGAGTTTGCGTCAAATTATTCGTGAATTAGAAGGCACGCAAGAGTCAATGTGGTCGCCGATGATTTTAAATGGCAGTGGCTTTGGTTTATTCGCGAATCACTCGTTGGTGATGGCATCTTATATTTCTCGTGCCAATGCGGGTATTAGTGATCTTCGAGCGCTTCTTTCTCGAGGCTAGCGTTTAGCATAGGGTAGTCTGTATACCTCAGGCTGCCTTACCTCTAATCAATACCGCGACATCGAATACGTAAAAGTATTTACATGGCTCAAATATCCAATATTTTCTTAGCCAGTTGTCTTTAAAGTTTTAGCCTATCTCTTTGCCCTATTAAAACTCACATATCCGATGTTTACTAAAAGATCGGTTAACATCCTCTTTTTATTTTTTAGCGACGACTCAACATGCAACTTAGTATTGAACAGACGATTCGACAATTCAGCCAGCTTCTTGCTGTGAATAGCGATACTGCAACGTTGGATGTTGAATTATTATTAGCGCACAGCTTGGGTAAAGATCGTACCTATTTATTTACGTGGTCTGATCGACTGGTAACAGAAAAAGAAGCGCTTACTTTTAAAAAATTATTTTCTCGTCGTTTAGACGGCGAACCGATTGCTTATATTTTAGAACGACAAGCCTTTTGGGATTTGAACTTAAAAACAGCTGAGCATACGTTAATTCCTCGAGCAGATACTGAAACGTTAGTTGAGTGGGTATTAGCACTTGCAGATTCGTTACCTGCTAAAGCAAGGGTGATTGATTTAGGTACCGGCACTGGAGCGATTGCTCTCTCTTTAGCGCATGAGTTTTCACACTGGGATGTTCAGGGCGTTGATTTGGTTCCACAGGCGGTTGAACTGGCACAGTATAATGCAACACTGAATAATTTAGATCAGGTGCGCTTTTTTCAAAGCAGTTGGTTTGATCGGGTGGAAGGGCGGTTTGATTTGATTGTGAGTAACCCACCTTACATCGATCCAGAGGATGAACACCTTTCTTTGGGTGATGTGCGTTTCGAACCCTTGTCGGCTTTAGTGGCCGATAATAAAGGTTTAGCCGATCTTGAATTGATTGCTGATCAAAGCAGGCATTATCTTTTAGAGGGGGGCTGGTTGTTAATGGAGCATGGTTATGACCAGCAGCAAGCCGTGCAACAACTGTTAAATAGATTGGGTTATCAGCAGGTTTCAACGCGCATCGATCTCGGTGGAAATCCTCGCATCACGGGTGGACAGTATTATGAAGGACAGTGATTTATTACGTTATAGCCGCCATATTTTTTTACCGGCAATGGATATAGATGGGCAACAAAAATTATTGGACAGTCATGTGTTAATTATTGGTTTGGGTGGTTTAGGCAGCCCTGTGTTGCAATATTTAGCCGCCAGTGGGGTTGGGCATTTGTATTTGGTCGACCATGATGTGGTTGAGCTGTCTAATGTGCAACGCCAAATTTGTCATGGTACGGCGGATGTCGGTAAGACCAAAATTAAATCGGCGCAAGAAGAAGTCATGCGAATCAATTCGACGATTGCTGTCGAAGTCTTTGAACAGAAAGCCGATGCTAAGTTATTACAGCAGCTTTTACCGTCCATCGATTTGGTGGTGGACTGCAGTGATAACTTTGATATTCGATATTTAATTAATGATGCGTGTCTCGAGCATAATACCCCCTGGGTTTCGGGCGCCGCGGTTGGTTTGCAGGGGCAGGTGATTTGTTTCGACCCGCGTTTACTTGATCAACCTTGTTATCGCTGTTTGTATCCAAAGGCCGGTGATGATCAGTTGAATTGTTCGTCCAGTGGTATCTTGGCGCCCGTCGTCGGCATCATTGGCACCTTACAAGCCCTAGAATCCATCAAGATAATTACTGATATAGGGAAGCCGATATTAGGACGGTTACAGACATTTGATGCGTTGGAGAGTCAGTGGCGTAGTTGGGGTTTGAACAAAGATTATGCTTGTCTGTCTTGTAACCCGTAATTTTTTGTAGGCTGTCAGTTGAGGCGTTCTGGTGTCTATTAAGCGCTAAGAATAAATTCGTGCCATGAAATTAATGCTTCTTGGAAGTCTTCTAATCCACATTCGGCGTGAGATTCATCCTCGTAGAGGTTGGTATTTTCAGGCAGCTCGTCATCAATTTCTAAGCCTAAAGAAAGCGCAACCACTTCGACGTCTTCTTGATTCATTCGCAGTCGGTATTCAGAGCCTTCGATAAGGCGCTGTTGGACTCTTCGGCGTACTAATTGATCAACGATATCGACGAGTTCTTCAATGCGCTGCTGGTTTGCCCCAAGCTCATCGTTAAACCAAGAGCCAATCGCTTCATGGCCCATAGAAAACTCGGCAATGGGTTTATCGTATTCATTAAAGGTAAAATCGTAATCCACAGAATTCTCAATTGTGGCGAGGAAGAGCGAACATTCTACCTGAAAAGTTAGCCGATAGAACTATAAACAAAAGACTATAAACAAAAAAGTCGCACGTGAGATCGAATGATTCAACTGCAACTTTAATGTCAGAGCCAAAACAAGTTTTGGCTGGGCTTAGTCTTCACCAAATAACGAGCAATCAATTAAGTCACACAAGCAGTGAATCACTAATAAGTGAACTTCTTGAATACGCGCCGTTACATCAGAAGGTACGCGAATCTCAATATCGTTATCCGTTAATAATGCGGCTACGTTACCGCCATCTCTGCCGGTTAATGCAACAACCTGCATACCACGGTCGTGCGCTGCTTTAATCGCCTCAATGACGTTTTTAGAGCCGCCACTGGTTGAAATAGCTAATAATACATCACCTTCATTACCCAGAGCGCGAATTTGTTTAGAGAAAATCTCGTTATAACTGTAATCGTTCGCAATTGAGGTAATGGTCGAGGTATCAGTACTTAATGCAATTGCCGGAAGTGAAGGGCGTTCGCGTTCGAAGCGATTCAGCATTTCAGATGAAAAGTGCTGAGCATCGCCGGCTGAGCCACCATTACCACAGCTTAAAATTTTCCCACCGCTCACAAGGCTGGCAACCATCATACCCGCTGCATGTTCTATGTAAGGGGGTAAAAGTTCCGCTGCTAGGGTTTTTGTCTCAATACTGGCATTGAAATGCTGCAATAAACGATCTTGCACGGATAACGCTCCAAAAGAGTGTGTTCTTAATAAGCTATCATCATACGAAAATCTAATGCCAGCGGAAAGAACTTTGAGAAGGTTTCTCACTAAAAAGCATTTTTAACCCACATTATCTCATCTTGGCCCTCAATACCGACCACATCAAAGCGACAGGGTGGGGGTGTATTGCTAAAGTGTTGTAGCAAATAATATTCAGCGGCTCGTCGAAGTTTTTTTTGTTTGCCGCTAGTAATACTGGCGAGCGCGCCACCGAACTCTCGGTTTTCGCGATAACGCACTTCAATAAATACCCAATAGTCTTGGTCTTGCATGATGAGGTCAATCTCTCCACTTTTGCAGAGAAAATTACGTTCTATAAGCATAAAACCTCTCGCGGTTAAATACTTTTCCGCTAAGCGTTCTTTCTCATCACCTTTTATACGTTTATCGGTTCTTTTATCTTGGTCACTAAACCTCATAGCTATCCTTGCGAGTGAAGGTTAATTAAATTATTTTTGATCCCCATACACAGTAACCGGACGGCCTCGTTTGAAGACTGCAAAGGGCATTTTACGATGTATTTTACCTTGGCCATCCATCGATAAATCACCGGTAACACCAAATATTTTACTGTGCGGTAATGCAGCCAACTGCTTCAGTCTTGGGTATAAGCGAAAGGCATCAACGCCCATTGCGTACAAACGAGCATAACTGCCTTTTGCGCGTTGCTGGTTCTTTTCAACGTCGGTCTTAAGCTCAGAGCTTTCTAATAACCAGGGTAAATCGGTAAATTGAATACCGTTTAGATCACTATCTTTTTTACGATTTTGTTGACCTGAAAAAATCTGTGACGTTGAAAAAATGGGTAAATCTCCGGCGAAGTTAAAATCAAACATGGGGCGAATTTGTCGGCCTTGCTTGGGCAGTGCGACTAAAAATACCCAGTCAGCATCTTGGCGGCGACGGGGTTCAAATTCAACAGTTTCACGCATCAAGCGACGAATGGTTTTATAGCGCTGCTGGCTATCATCCACATTTAACAGCGCTTTAATCTCTGGATTGTAATCTTTCTTTTGCTTATAAAAACGTTGTTCAGCGACATCTCCGCCTAACTCTAGCCAGCGTTGTTCAAAGGCTGCATAAATACGCTTACCCCAATCATTGTCTGGTGACAAAGCCAATACTCGGCGATACCCTAGCTGAAACGCGCGCTCAGCAATCAGGCGTGCCTCATCTTCAGCCGCCAACCCAAACTGATAAAAGTCCTCAGGTTGTTCTCCCATGGCTATTTGATCAGAGTAATTAAGTGCCAGTGTGGGTAGTGGAATATTTTCAAGCTTAGCCAACTGGTTTACTCGCTTTTTGTCCAATGGCCCAATCACCCATTCAGCTTCCAATGCGACAGCGTCACCGTAAGCGAGTTCTAACTTACCGGAGGCTTCTGTATCAATAATACTGATGGTCGGTACGTCATATCCACGCTGTAAGGTGTGATAATAAGCCGCCATAAAACCTTCTCGCACCGCTTTGCCACTGTTGGCTAGATTGCCTGTTAACGGTAACAGTAAAGCCACGTGTTTCGGTTGCTGTTGAGCCATTTCTGCTAGCAGTGAGAGTCCACCAGGCAGTTTGATAGCCGCCGGGTGTATGGGATGGGCCAAGCGCCAATCATTAACAGCCGAAATATGCCCAGAAAGTGTATAGCTTGTGTCTTTAGCAATGGCGGCTAATTGTAACCAATCGGAAAATTGAGTATTAGGAGCTGTTTCGGCCCATTTCAATAGGCTTTCTAAAGATATGTTGATGAGGTTTTGCCAGATGCTCTGATGATTTTCCTCTTTGATGTCACCGTCAAGAATGGGCGAAAGAAAATCTCGTTCCCGAGCAGCGGTAAGATGATTGCCACTGAGTTCATAAAACTGAGCTTTCAACAAGCCATAGCGAATTTGGTCTTTAGTGCTGCTATTGTTTAGTTGAGTACGATCAATGCGGTTTAATACTTGCTGAGATTGATCAATATGTTTACGCCCGATGGCGTATTGCAGCGCTAGTAAATTGTACTGCAGCGTTTCTGCTGGGGTAAGCGCTGAGAAGTTTAATTGTTGCAATAATGGGTCAGCATTGCGAAACTCTCCCGCATCGACGACTCGCTGAGCTTCTTCAAGCAAGGTTGATGCTGGCACAGCGTTAACTGGGGCGTCTTCCGTTATTATTTCGCGACTAGGCTTTTGAGCACAACCCACTAAGCTTACCAGTACTAAAGCGATCAACAATTTTTTAGAGTTCATCCTCAATATGCATCCACAGTCTGAACAACAGACGGGCACTCTCTACGTAGTGGCCACGCCAATAGGAAATTTAAACGACATTACCGAACGTGCTAAAAACACGCTTGCAGAAGTCGATATGATTGCCTGCGAGGATACCAGACACACGGGCAAATTACTGCATCATCTTGGTATTCAAAATAGACTTGTTGCGGTGCATGACCACAACGAGCGTGACAAAATTGATTGGATTGCTAGCTGCTTAGAAAAAGGCCAATCGATTGCGTTGGTCTCAGATGCGGGCACCCCATTAATTTCCGACCCCGGCTATCCATTGGTATCGGGTTTGCGTGAACGTGGTATGAACGTGCAGCCTGTTCCAGGTGTTAGCGCAATCATTACCGCATTAAGTGGCGCGGGTTTACCGACCGACCGTTTTACGTTTGAAGGGTTTCTTGCTCATAAAAGTGGCGCCAAACGTGAGCGTTTAGAGACCTTGGTGCAAGAGATCCGCACCATGGTATTTTATGAATCAAAACATCGAATACTTGATACGCTAAAAGTCATGGCAGAAGTATTCGGTGCCGATCGAAAAGCCAGTGTCGCGCGTGAACTGACTAAAACCTTTGAAACGTATTATTCGGGCAGCCTTACAGAGATTACTGAAGAAATTAGCGCAGATCATCAGCAGCAAAAAGGTGAGTTTGTGGTGATGATTACCGGTAATCCAGATCCAGATCCAGCCAGTGCGGTAGACAGTGAAAAGCTGTTTAAGTTATTGCTTAAAGAACTACCCCCGAAAAAAGCCGCATCGGTTATCTCCGATTTGACCGGCGAGAATAAAAAAGCCTTGTATCAACGAGCGTTAGAAATTCAGGGCAAAATTTAAACTCGATCACCACAGAACTCTGTCTGTGGTACCGTACTTATTTTTTTATGTTGGCGTTGATAGTTAATGCCTGTTGTTCAATTTCTATTGGCGTAAGGCCCTCTTTTTTGGCCTTTAAATAACGCAAGTAAGCCGGGATATGAGTCTTTCCTAAATATTTATCAAGGTAAGGCAAGAAGCCCGCATAGTTGCCTTTGAATTTAGCATGATGAAAGTCATGATAAACTGGCCCTTCATAGACTGGAAATAAATGAGCAGGGTTCCAAGGGATATCATAACCAATATGGCCATCAGCCGCTTCTATCTGACGCAGGATTACCCATAGCCAAATAACATAGATATGCGCCCCTATTAGCATTGGGCCGACTAACGTAAGCGTGGCGGTTAAGGTATATTCAACCCAGTGCATGTAATTACCATTCATGCCGCAAGTATTGCGAATACGGTGATGCACACTGTGGATATTTTTGAGTAACCACTTATTCTCGTGCATGTACCTGTGCATCCAGTAATACAAAAAATCATCAAATAATATGAAGCAGAGCAGCTGAGCAATAATGATGTACCACGCTGGCAGCGCTTCATTATGGACGCTGCTAAGCTTCAGTAACGGCCAGCTAGCAATCAGCAAGATCACTAAGATGGCATTATTAATGACGAGGCGTGCGATGGACGGCAGTAAGAATTTTTTAAGTTCAAACGGCTTCTGCTGAATTTTATATTTACGCAACGATATCGGGTCTAACCAAGCAACCACCGTCCATGGAATGGCGACGGTTAAAAATGCCGCCATACTGAACGCTAGGGTTGCCATCGGAAATTGCCAAAACCATGGGTCGTTGTAAAAGTCTTGCCAGTACGATAATAAATCCATATTCCACCTGTTCTTTTATATTGTGAAAATAATAATGCTGATGACTAAAAAACTATTTCAGTCGTTTATTTTTTGGTGATTAGCGTACCAAAGTTCAAATCCCCATAAGTCACGGTAGGCTTATAACCGGGAAATCCCCAATAACCTGTCAGTTCAGAAGAGTTTGCCATGTTAGGAAATTCGGTATAGTTCGGGTGATTACCTGCAATGGTTTTTTCTACCACCATAGAAATATATTGATCCAAGCCACCCTCTAAAGTATTACCATTTAAAATCACTTCCATACCGGTTTGCTTGGCGTATTTTTTCAGACCCGCAATACGAGAATGCTCAGGGGCATAGCAGTCTGGGCCGACACCATTTTCACTGGTCACTTTTAGACCTTCAGGAGTATGGGCAACAAAAGAGTGATTACCCACAGTATGTCCAGGGGTTCTAATAAGGGCTAACCCCTCACCAATCATTACATCTCCCTTTAACTGAATAATGCGATTTTTAGGCACTCCTTTTAAACCATTGGGGCAATACCAATCAATTTGTGGCGCCATTAAATTGTGAGCGGATACCCATTCATCTTTCATCACCAACAGTTTGGCATTGGGCAATAGCCCCGGCTGTTTATCATCCCCTAACCACTTGCGAATATCTTGAGTATGCAAATGGTCATAACTAATGTAATCAATATCTTCAGGCTTAAGATTTAACTGTGTTAAACAATTTTCTACGCTATTAATTTCGGGTGCGATGAACTTTTTCAACCAGCCTTTAGCAGGTCCGGCTTTATCGGTGATTTTACGAAAATACGGTGTTTCGGCATTTGCAGCAGTATCTGATGGCGACAGCAAAAGCGTTTTTAAACCGTCTTCGGTTTCAACCTGAACCACAAACAAACGGTTTAGAATATGAATGAACGGCATAGGAATGACGTTGCAGTTTAAAAAGGCGTATTTACTTGGGTAAGGCACACGGATTAATTCCATGCTGCGATAAAACGTCACTTGCGGCTTTGCCAGCATATCGTCACGAAAAGAGACCGCGGCTTTGCGCATTTCATCTAAGCGATAGTGCGCGGTATGGCAGGTACGTGCTTGATCAAAATGAGTAATCGGTTTGATGATGCTGTCTTCAATCGTGCCGTCTTTTAATACGCTAGTCATATCATGCACCTGCTGAGTGGTTTTATTATTGTTATTGATCACATTATTATTTCTATCTAAACAAGATAATAGCCTGCATAAGTGGATATTAATTGCTTTAATGCGACAGTAATATATTAAATAACGACAAGTAAGCATCAGCGGCCTAGCAAATTACACTATTAAGCGAGTTTTAAATGACAGGGTTTGTAATTGCGGCATACATCCAACCAGTATTAAAAACTTACCTACAGCAAGGCGGGCGGCTGTCAGCGTTAGCCGATGCTATGGAGGTTAATGATTTATGGATGCTTGAGCCCCCCGAGAAAGTACCGGTCGAACAGTACCTGAGTTTGCTGCTGCACAGCAGCCAGCTATTACACGACGGGCACTTAGGGGTTCGCATTGGCCAGCATGTGGGTTTGGCTAACTTTGATATCTTGGGTCAGGCGCTTGCCAGTACGCAATCAAAAGCGCTGACTTTAGCGCAAGCTTTACAGCAAGTGATGGTCTTAGAGCGTTTGGTGCATAGGTTGGGTGATTCGCGTATCGCCGTTGAAGGGCAAAATATTCGTTTAATTTGGCGAGCTCAGTATCAGCAAGATAAGGCCGCTCGGCTGGTGGCGGAAAGTGTATTGGCAGGCATCATTCATCTTGCTCAACAGCTCACGGGGCGCTCAATTCCCGTTCGTGAAGTGAGCTTCGAACATGCAAAGCCCAACGATTACGACGACCAAGTTTATCAGCAAGGTTTTCGCGCAGAGTGCCATTTTAGTCAAAAGACCAATAGCATTGTGATTGCTGCAGCAGTGTTAGCTTGGCCACTGCGAGAAACCCAAGCGCTGTCATCGCAAGCACTTACGACGGAAAGTATTGTTGATCAGGTAAAGCACCTGCTAGAAAATAATCTGATGAGCAATCCAAAAGTGACTCACACTGCCGCGATGCTGGGGATAGGAGAGCGAAGCTTACAGCGTAAATTAAAAAGTTATAAGACAAGCTTTCAGCAAGTATTAGCCGAGGTAAGATTGCAACAGGCTTATGGTTATTTGCAGTATTCTAATTTGAGTATTTTACAGATCAGCCAGTTATTAGGATTTAAAGAGCAAAGTTCGTTCAATCACTTCTTTCGCGAAGCATCGGGCATGTCGCCGAGAAGTTACAAGAGAAAGACGAAAAGTGCCCTAAAACCAAGCTCCGTAAACGACACATAACAAAAGGCCGGGAACCTGAAGTGACCCCTGGCCTTTTTCACTAACACTGTTATGTTTTCTGCGCGTACTATTCCTCTGGTTCTGGTTCTTGCGGGCCGACTAGCTCTTCCAGTGCTGCGCGATACGTTTCAGGCGCCACCTCCTCCGGTGCGGATTTGGCATAAACGACGATAGCGGCTTGTACACGGGCGTTAAACTCACTCACGGTACCGTTATCACTGCCGATGGCGGGAACAATGTTGGGGGGCTGACGGTGTTTGGTGGCTTGTTCGTAGTCGTAAGCAATACCGATCCCGGTTCCTTCATCAAACTGGCGAACAAAGATTTCCATACCGCGCGGAACGCCAACAGAATCGTCAAAACCGACGGGCACAACGATAGAGCCCATTTGCGTGGTTGAGCCAAAGTCACAGGTTCTGCCACCGGTGGGACCCGGAGAAAAGATAAGCGCATCAACACTGATGGCTAAGCCATCAGGACCTATCAGAGATTTACCGTCTTCGTCTTTGACAACATCCATTTCTTCCGTAACGTATGCTCGCATGTCTACAATCGCTTGTAACTCAGCTGGCGAGGGCGCTCTGTTAGGATTACCAGTCGCTGTTAACGCGAAAAGCCCTGCCGTTCTTGGGCCTACGCGCCCCGACTCAACAATGCCGTCTGCGCCACTGCACTCGCTGTCTCGTTGGTGAGCTGACTCTTGTTGGTCGCCAGCAATCGCAGCGCTGCTTACGCAGCTGCGCGCACTCGAGCCACCTTCAGATTCAAATACTGCAAAGTACTCATTCATATCATAATGGCTAGAGCCTGCACCAAGTGACGCATAGTCGGGAAGATAAATGTCGTAGACCGTTGCGCCCAAAGCCTCCATTTTTGTCACGGCATCGTTGATCAGTTCTCCCTGTGTGCCAGTACCCATCGCATTGGCATTGCCGCCAAGGTCTCGCACTACACCGATTGCACGTCCGGCTAGGCCATGTTGCTCGCGATTTAAGTACAGTGCGTAGCTACTGGGGCGCTGTTCGGCTGGGAATGCGCTTGCCTTTGGATCACGACGGTCATACTTACCCATGGCGGTGAGCATTAACGCTGAATCGGTCACTGAGCGTGTCATGGGTCCGCCGGTATCACGGCTATGTCCTAGTGGATAAATCCCATGTTGTGACACAACGCCTAAGCTTGGGCGAATACCCACTAGGCCACCAACAGAAGAGGGATGTCTAATCGACTGGCACGTATCAGAACCGGTGCCACCCAATGCAAAGTTAGCCGCTAAAGAGGCGCCTGTTCCAGAGGACGACCCCGCTGGGCTCTCTGCCGTATTGTATGGGTTACTTACCTGAATTGCTCGGGCAGAAAAACCAGTTGTAAAGAAAGCGAATTCGTCTTGGTTTGCCTTCCCTAAAATCAACGCGCCTGCTTCTCTCAAGCCACTGACTGAGTTGGCATCAACGCCTGCTTGGTGACCTATCATCGAGTAAGAACCCTGCGTAGAGGGGTAATCAAAGGTGTCGTAGTTATCTTTTAACAGCACTGGCATACAGTGGAGATAGCGATTCCCTATACCGCCTTCACTGGCGTAAAGGTCATCCAAGGCTTGCGCCTGTGCGATTGCATTTGGCATGATAGCCAGCACACCAAAAATGGGTAGGCCGCCGTTAGGTTGAGGGTTGCTGTTATAGGCGAGAATGCGATCAATGTATTGCTGAGTGATTGCCACACAGCTTAAGGGCTCACCCTGTTCGTTGACTTGCTCACCGGCTAACGCGGCGTGTACGTCGGCCATTGTGGCTTCGACTAGCTGAAACAGGTCGTCAATTATGCCGTCATTGTTATCGTCAAGGTCTGCGTTATCGCCCAGACCATCGCTATCGGCGTCTGCGCTCTCGGTGCTGTCTTTAGGGAATGCGTCAGCATTGTCGCCCACACCATCGCCATCCGTGTCGGCAGTTTCTGAGGCGTCGTCGGGGAATGCGTCAGCATTGTCGCCCACACCATCGCCATCCGTGTCAGTGGTTTCTGAGGCGTCGTCGGGGAATGCGTCAGCAGTGTCGCCTACACCATCGCCGTCCGTGTCGGTAGCTTCAGGTGTTTCAGGTGTTTCAGGTGAATTGTCGGGCAACGTATCTTGGGAGCTAGAACTTGAACTGCCACCACAGGCAGCCAAGAAAATACTCAAGCAGCCAATAACAAAAATCTGGTGCATCTAATTTCTCCATTTTAACAATATACAGCGACGCAAGCCTTTGGGAACTTACAGGGATTCGGGTATGGACTACGCCAGAGCAAATTCTATACCATGCAAAATTACCGCGTTATATTTGGGTGAAGAGGGCACGCTATGCGGGTGAAGAGGACGCGAAGGGCGGGCGTACACCAAAATATCATCAGACATCAGTTTATTTAGACGGCCCTAAACTCAGCAAGATCTCGCACCATTCTGATGCAAAGATTGAACGTAAGTACCAAAATTGATCAGTGAATATAATCCAATTGGCTTAGTATTTAAGGTCGTGTGAGTCGTTTGGATAATATCGATGGCGTATTGAAAAGATTCAGCCTGTTTAGAGACAGTCGATTTTGTGCGAGGTATATTGTGTATTTGATCACTAAAAGAATACTTTCATGCCCATAAAAAAAATAATATTTAGCCTACTTATTGGG
>JBNMOT010000006.1:0-53634 GCA_051275515.1 Oleispira sp.
ATACGAGAAATACATTGCTAACCGTCATCAAGAAGGTGAAATGTTTCCGGCCACCAGAGAGCAATATCAAGGATTCTTAATTGAAGGCCACAATACGCATAAGTTTCTTGAATTGCGCGACAGTGAGAGCACACTGATCGGTTGCTGCGTCGTGGATATCTTCTATGACGGCCTATCAGCCATATACAGCTACTTTGATCCAGAGCAACCCCGCCGCTCACTTGGTCGATTCATCGTCCTTGCACTTGTAAGTCAGGGCCAGAGGAGGAGCCTGCCCTTCACCTACTTGGGTTACTGGATTAAAGACTCTAGCAAAATGAATTATAAAGCCAATTACCAACCGCTAGAGGTATTTGACGGTGAAAGTTGGCGAAAATTAATTACTAATGAAGTTAAATGAATATAAGTCTTTGCTTATTGGTAACTTTTAAGGCAGAATTCGCCGCATTAGACAATGTCAACAGGTGAAGAATGGCAAAAGGTGATCATATTGAAATGGACGGAGAGGTTATCGACACCCTTCCGAATACAATGTTCCGTGTTAAGTTGGAAAACGACCACGTTGTAACAGCACACATTTCTGGAAAAATGCGTAAAAACTACATTCGCATTTTGACCGGCGACAAAGTAAAGGTGGAATTAACACCTTACGACCTTAGTAAAGGCCGTATTACTTACCGCGCACGTTAAAAACAAAAAGGCCGGTTAGCAGCGCTACCCGGCCCTTTTTCTGCCTGCAATTTGACCAAAAAGTCTTATGAAATCCCAGCAGCCAACCTACAACATACTGAGAAAAGAACAGATCGCCTAAGCGACGACCTCTTCAACCAAGTGCAGCTCAATACCATCCTTAGCATCATTCAGACAAACATCAACCTCACCACCACCCTCTAAATCACCAAACAAGATCCTTTCAGCCAGCGGCTTCTTAAGCTTCTCTTGAATTAGACGATTCATTGGACGAGCGCCCATTTTCTCATCATAGCCATTTTCAGCAAACCAATCGCGGGTTTCATCATCAATGCTCATGTGAACTTTCTTATCATCAAGTTGCGCTTGCAGCTCGACCAAGAATTTATCTACCACAAACATAATATTGTCGCGCGTTAGCGAAGAAAACTGGATGATCGAATCTAAACGGTTACGGAATTCAGGCGTAAACTGCTTACGAATAACTTCCATTCCATCAGAGGTATGATCCTGATGAGAGAAGCCAATCGAACGACGACTGATCGTCTCAGCACCGGCGTTAGTGGTCATAACCAAGATCACATTACGAAAATCTGTCTTACGACCATTATTGTCGGTCAACGTGCCGTGATCCATAACTTGTAATAACAAGTTAAAGACTTCTGGGTGTGCTTTCTCAATCTCATCCAGCAACAAAACACAGTGAGGATTTTTATTCACTGCCTCAGTCAATAAACCACCCTGATCAAAACCGACATAACCAGGAGGTGCACCAATCAAACGCGATACCGTATGGCGCTCCATGTACTCAGACATATCAAAGCGAAGTAGCTCCATCCCCATTACTTTGGCTAACTGACGACTGATTTCTGTTTTACCGACACCTGTTGGGCCCGCAAATAAGAATGAGCCCGTTGGCTTCTCAGGTGAATTCAAACCTGCACGAGACAACTTAACCGCAGCTGACAAGGTAGAAATTGCTTCGTCCTGACCAAATACCACCATTTTAAGTTTATCTTCCAAGCCAAATAGCAGTTCTTTATCAGAAGCCGACACACTCTTCGGTGGAATTTTAGCCATCGCCGCGACAATCGCTTCAACATCATGAACGCTAATGATTTTTTTACGCTTATTAGGCGGAAGCAAACGCTGGCTAGCTCCTGCCTCGTCAATCACATCAATCGCCTTATCGGGCAAATTTCGATCAGTTATGTAACGGTCAGATAATTCAGCCGCTGCGCGCAATGCTTTGTCTTGATACTTGAGCTCATGGTGATCTTCAAAGCGAGACTTCAAGCCTTTAAGAATCAAATACGTATCTTCAACACTGGGCTCGCCCACATCCACTTTTTGGAAGCGACGAGTTAGTGCGCTGTCTTTCTCAAAGATCCCACGGTACTCAGTAAACGTAGTAGAACCCATGCAACGGACTTCACCGCTACTCAACATTGGTTTAAGCAAGTTGGACGCATCCATTACGCCACCAGAAGCAGCACCTGCGCCAATAATAGTATGAATCTCATCTATAAATAAAATACCGTGAGGTTGTTTTTTAAGCTCTGATAATAACGCTTTAAAACGCTTCTCAAAATCTCCGCGATACTTAGTGCCTGCTAAAAGCGCACCCATATCCAAACTAAACACCACTGCATCAGCAATCACATCCGGCACATCGCCATCAACAATACGCTTCGCCAAGCCTTCAGCAATCGCTGTTTTACCCACGCCAGAATCACCAACCAACAAAGGATTGTTTTTACGACGACGAGCAAGAATTTGTACAACACGGTTAACTTCAAAATCACGACCAATCAACGGGTCGATCAAGCCTTCTTTGGCTTGGCGGTTCAAGTTAACAGCATAATTTTCTAGAGCACTTTTATTACCTGACTCCTGACCATCATCATCAGATTCTAAAATGCCTTCGCTTTGATCTTCTTGCCCAGGAACCTTAGCAATACCATGGGAAATAAAATTAACCACGTCAATGCGAGCAATATTCTGCTGTTTAAGAAAATAAACCGCTTGGCTTTCTTGCTCACTGAAAATAGCGACCAGTACGTTAGCACCGGTTACCTCAGACTTACCTGAAGATTGCACATGGAAAACGGCGCGCTGTAAAACTCGTTGAAAGCCAAGTGTTGGCTGAGTTTCACGCTCATCATCTTGCTCTTGAATAAGAGGGGTGGTTGAGTTAACAAACTCATTTAAGTCTTTACGTAACTTACCAATATCCAACCCGCAAGCATTCAACACCACTAACGCAGCGTCGTTATCTAATAAAGATAAAAGCAAATGCTCAACCGTCATAAACTCATGACGCTTAACTTTCGCTTCTTTGAATGCATCGTTTAAAGTTTGCTCAAGCTCTCTATTCAGCATAATGCCTCCGGAGTAATAGATCTTTTAGTCATCATCATCTTCTTCAATGGGTACCGCTTCACACAACAACGGGTACTGACACACTCTGGCATAATCATTAACCATAGCGGCTTTTGTTTCTGCAATGTCCTTACTAAATACTCCACAAATCGCAGCCCCTTTATTATGAACAGCGAGCATTATTTGCGTTGCTTGCTCATCAGACTTGGCAAAGATACTTTGAAGTACTTCTACAACAAAATCCATCGGAGTATAGTCATCGTTCATCATTAAGACCTGATACATGGCAGGAGGTTTCAATTTTGGCTTTGCCGTTTCGACTGCCAAATTGCCATCACCATAATGGTCATCTTCTTGTAATCTTAGTTGATATTTGAACATCTTACCGACTTTAACTTAGTGTATTTAATAGTATGGGGGTGATTCCCTAACTTTAAAGTAAATAATAACAACTCCTAAGCAATTGCCCTAGAACTCTTGACCTTTAACATGAAGGCTTTTATTGTAGAAATTCATTAATTAGCCTATTTTGGCGAAGTTAATGCGAAAGAAATTAAAACAATACTTTCGTATTAAGTTGTCTCGCTCTAGTCGCTCGGCCAGGGAGAAAGTTATGCTTACAGGGAATGTTACTACAAAAACGTTCGGTTTAGTCACCGGTACCGTTAAGTGGTTTAATAATGCCAAAGGTTACGGTTTTATCGTAGCAGATGGTCAAAGTGAGGATATGTTTGCTCATTACTCCTCTATTACAATGAATGGCTATAAAACGTTAAAAGCAGGTCAAGCCGTCACGTTTGATACCAAAGCCGTTCACGATGGCATTCATGCCATTAATATCTCAACGATTATTGAGCCACAACATAAAAGAACAGTGGCTAAAGAATCAACTACTAACGAATTAGAAGAAATAACTTAGCGTAAAGCAGACCGTAGCAAAAAGAAACAAGCACAAAAAAGGCGAGTATTTAGCTCGCCTTTTTTGACCTGCAATCAATGTGTACCCAATCCTAACGAATCATTAAACCGCATCAATAATACGGTTTAATGTCTTGCTTGGGCGCATTACCTGCGTCGCTTTTGCCGTATCAGGGTGATAATACCCGCCAAGATCAACTTTCTGACCTTGTGCATGGCTCAACTCAGTAATAATGGACGCATGGTACTCTGCTAAATCATCATTCAACTTATTAAAGGTCGCCTTTAATTCAGCATCTTCATCTTGAGTTGCCAAATACTCTGCCCAATAAGTCGCCAAATAATAATGGCTACCACGGTTATCAACCTCGCCAACCTTACGCAATGGAGAGCGATCGTGATCTAAGAAGCGACCCGTGGCTTGATTCAGCGTTTTAGCCAAAATCAACGCCTTAGGATTGCCCGTTTTTTGTCCAAGACCTTCCAAAGACACAGACAGTGCTAAGAATTCGCCCAGCGAATCCCAGCGCAAGTGCCCTTCTTCAGCCAATTGCTGAGCGTGCTTAGGTGCTGAACCGCCAGCGCCTGTCTCATAAAGACCGCCGCCTGCCAACAAAGGTACAATCGAAAGCATTTTAGCACTGGTGCCCAATTCTAAAATCGGGAACAGATCCGTTAAGTAGTCACGTAATACGTTGCCCGTAACAGAAATAGTATTCTCACCAGCTTTAACACGAGCCATCGTATAGCGAATCGCATCCACAGGAGACTTAATTAAAATATTAAGCCCTGAGGTATCATAATCTTTCAAATAGCCCGTCACAATTTCTATCATGTTAGCATCATGACTACGCTGTGGATCTAACCAAAATACGGCTGGCTGGCCGGTATGTAATGCGCGACTAATCGCAAGCCTAACCCAGTCTTGAATCGGTGCATCCTTGGTCTGACACATGCGCCAGATATCACCCACCTCAACAAAATGCTCAATAATCGTTTCGCCTGCCTTGTTAACAACACGAATCGTACCGGCTTCTTCAAGAATAAAAGTCTTATCGTGAGAACCGTATTCTTCCGCTTTCTGCGCCATTAAACCAACGTTAGAAACGCTGCCCATGGTCTTAACATCAAATGCCCCATTCTCTTTACAGAATATAATCGTTTCTTGGAATATTTCGGCATAGCAGCGATCAGGAATCATTGCTTTCGTATCATGCAGTTCACCGTCAGAACCCCACATCTTACCCGATGCACGAATAGCCGCCGGCATAGACGCATCAACAATAACGTCGCTTGGAACGTGCAAGTTAGTGATACCACGATCAGAGTCGACCATCGCTAACTTAGGGCGAGTGCTGTAAACCGCCAAAATAGCTGCTTCAATTTCTTCTTTTTGCGCAGCAGGCAAAGCTTTTATTTTGGCATAAACGTCGCCCAAACCGTTGGTTTCATCAATGCCCAGCTCCTCAAATAAGTCAGCGTACTTCTCGAACACTTCTTTATAATAAACAGTCACGGCATGGCCAAACATAACTGGGTCAGAAACCTTCATCATGGTCGCTTTCAAGTGTAACGAAAGCATCACACCTTTGGCTTTTGCATCTTGCATTTCGGCTTCAAAAAACTTACGCAAAGCACTGCAACTCATGACTGAAGCATCAATCACTTCTTTGGTTTGAAGTGGCGTGCTCGATTTCAAAACTTTAATACTGCCATCGACTTTTATTAGCTCAATGCGCACGTCGTCAGGCTTTGACATCACTAAAGACTTTTCGCTACCGTAAAAATCTCCGCTTTTCATGTGTGCAACATGGGAGGCTGAATCTTTCGACCAAGCACCCATAGAATGAGGATTCTGTTTGGCATACTGCTTAACAGGATCGGCAACACGGCGATCTGAGTTACCTTCGCGCAATACTGGGTTAACGGCACTGCCTAAAATTTTGCCATAACGCGCCTTGATTTCAGACTCTGTCGCATTCTCAGGATCTTCAGGATAGTCTGGCAAATCATAACCTTGACCTTGCAGCTCTTTAATCGCTTCAACTAACTGAGGAACAGAAGCACTGATGTTTGGCAGTTTAATAATATTGGCATCGGGTGTCTTAGCCAGCTCGCCCAATTCAGCCAAAGCATCTGGGCGCCTTTGTTCAGGGGTCAATTTATCTGGAAAATTAGCAATAATGCGCCCTGCTAGAGAAATATCACGGGTTTCAATCGTAATGTCTGCAGTTTTGGCAAAGGCTTGAATGATAGGCAATAACGAAAAGGTCGCCAATGCTGGAGCTTCGTCGGTTTCGGTGTAAATAATCTTAGGAATATACTTGGTCATTATTTGTCCTAGTCTTCTTTGGCTGTGTCGCCAGTAGCCTTAATAAAGGCGACTTTTGGTCGACTCTTAACTTTCGGCCTATCAGGCATATAAAAGGTCACTTTTGGTCACCTTTTTTGTTCATTTCTATTTTAAATACAACTTTATGGGTTATAGAAGGCACGAATATTAACACGCAATGGTATAATCAACAGGGCTTTCTGTAGTTTTTCTACAGTTTTAGCGCGCTTTCTATACAATGCTGTGGTATTTGGTAGTTTCTTTACAAGGTTTCATCTTTTTATGTCCAATCTCATCCTTTTCAATAAGCCTTTCAACGTTTTGTCGCAATTCTCGGCTCACGAAGGCAAAATTACGTTGGCTAAATATATAAAAACCAAAGGGTTTCATCCGGCTGGTCGTTTAGACTATGACTCCGAAGGCTTGATGCTATTAACCAATCAAGGGGCGCTACAACATCAGATTAGTCACCCAAGCCACAAACTGCCAAAAACTTATTGGATTCAGGTAGAAGGTGACGTTACTAAAGACGCCTTGGAGCAACTTCGTAATGGCCTACGTCTCAGTGATGGCATGACAGCACCGGCCAAGGTAAGACAAATGGCCTCCGTCAAAGTATGGCCACGCAACCCCCCTATTCGTCCTCGCGAAGGACAAGCAACAAGCTGGATACAACTAACAATAGTAGAAGGCAGGAATCGCCAAGTACGAAGAATGGCAGCCGCTGTTGGCTTACCTTGCTTGCGTTTAATACGGATGCAAGTTGGAGAATGGACCATAAAAGGCCTTAAACCAGGCGAATCCCGCTCCGATACCGTGGCCTTACCCAGCGAGTCTGTATTACAAGCAACCAGCGGCGCGACTAAAAAGAACATCGATAAAAAATTCGATGGTAACGTCACACGCAACAAATACAAAAAGAACAGCCGCAAATGAGCATGTTGCCAGAAAGACTCAAGCAACCTGCCCGATGGACGCCTCACGCAACTGTTGCAACGGTTGTTGAAAAAGAGGGCAAGTTCTTATTAGTAGAAGAAAGACGCCTTATTAATAGCCAAGGCGACTTTGGTATTGTCTACAATCAACCGGCCGGTCATGTTGATGAAGGCGAAACCATTATGGCCGCGGCCATACGAGAAACTTTAGAAGAAACACGATGGGAAGTTAAGTTGAAGCACTTTATTGGCCTCTACGTTTTCGTCGCAGCCTCTAATGGCCTCACTTACCACCGATACTGTTTTGCAGCAGAAGCCATAATGTATCACCCAGAATGCTCGCTTGATGAAGGTATTCTTGATGCTAAATGGTTAAGCTGGGACGAAATCCAAAAGCTTGATAATTTACGTACGCCTCTTGTAAGACGCTGCATTAAAGACCATATAGAGGGTAAGCAATACCCGCTCGACATTATCTATGAACATACAGATTACGGGCAAAAAGATCACGACAATACATCTCAAAAGTTAGAAGGCAGACATGATTAACAAGCCCAAAGAACAAACCCTCGTTATAGTCGGCATGTCCGGCGGTGTTGATTCCTCCGTATCCGCCCTATTATTGCAACAGCAAGGTTATCAGGTGGAAGGTTTGTTTATGAAAAACTGGGATGAAGACGACGGTAGCGATTATTGTACTGCGATGGACGATCTTGCCGACGCTCAAAAGGTTTCCGACAAACTGGGCATGAAGCTCCATACAGCCAACTTCGCCAGCGAATACTGGGATAATGTTTTTGAACACTTCCTAGAAGAATACAAAGCCGGCCGAACCCCTAATCCAGATATTTTGTGCAACCGTGAAATCAAATTCAAAGCCTTCCTAGACTATACAAAAGTACTTGGCGCAGACTATATTGCCACCGGGCACTATGTTCGTCGTCGCGATATCGACGCTGCAGCGGGTTCAGATGAAACAGCTTCAAGTGAAGCAGGCAGGCCAAAACATGTGCAACTGTTAAGAGGTTTAGACGGCAACAAGGACCAAAGCTACTTTTTACATGCCGTCGCCGGAACTGAAATTGCTCAAACACTCTTCCCCGTGGGCGAGCTAGAAAAGCCTGAAGTGCGCCGTATTGCCGAAGAGCACGACCTAGTAACGCACAATAAAAAAGACTCCACCGGTATCTGCTTTATTGGCGAGCGTCGCTTTAAAGATTTCTTACAGCAATATTTGCCCGCCCAACCCGGCATCATCGAGACACCCGAAGGCATCGCTATTGGAAAACACCAAGGACTTATGTACCACACACTAGGTCAGCGCCAAGGCTTAGGCATCGGCGGCTTAAATGGTTATTCTGATAACCCTTGGTATGTAGCGCAAAAAGATCTAGAACGAAACGTATTAGTCGCGGCTCAGGGTAAAAATCACCCTATCCTATTCAGCCACTCGTTAACGTCGCATCAAATTTATTGGGTAAACGAAGAGCCACAATTCCCGCTTACCTGCACCGCCAAAATACGTTACCGCCAAGATGATCAAGTATGCACCATCAGCAAGGATCAAACAGGCCAGTATCAGGTCGTTTTTAACGAGCCACAGCGCGCCGTTACTCCCGGCCAAAGTGTCGTTTTTTATATTGAAGACGTTTGCCTAGGCGGCGGAGTCATTGAACAAACTCAGGTTGATCCTGAACGCCCTATAAAGTTTTAGTCGGAATATACATAACAAACATGAGTCAGATTAATAAACACGAACAACAAACCATCGCCCTCGCCGCTATATTTCAAGCGGCCAGCCTGGTTGAGCAACTTGCCCGCACTGGAGAGATACCCGCGCCCGAGTTAGAACTATTAATAACCAGCTTGTTCAAACAAAACCCTGACAATTTTGATGAAATTTACGGCGCAAGACCCAACCTACAGGCTGGCTACCATGGCATCTGTAAACTAATGGGCAGCGATAACGCTATAATGAAGCAAGACATTAAACCAGACGTCATGCGCTATGCTCTCAGTCTTATTCACCTAGAAAGCCGCCTCCGTAAAAATGGCCACATGATGAATCAATTGGGGGAAAGCATTCAATCCAGCGTGCGCCAAGCAGACCACTTTCACATTACCCACGAAAGCGTCATTGGCAGTCTTGCGGATACCTACAAGCAAACCCTAAGCACCTTATCGTTCCGCATCAAGGTCGCAGGCAACCCGCAGATACTTCAAAACAACCACAATGCGAATAAAGTACGCGCCTTATTATTGGCCGGAATTCGAGGCGCCATCCTGTGGCGCCAAGTCGGTGGACGCCGCTGGCATTTGCTGTTCAATCGCAAACGCTACATCAAGGATGCACAAGGCCTGCTTTTCAGGTAAAATGCGCGCCTTAATTTTACAGTTATATTTTAATCTACTGACGAGAACCGAATCCTATGGAACTTTCTGCATTAAGTGCGATTTCCCCGATTGATGGCCGTTACGGCAGCAAAACTCAAGAATTACGTTCAATATTTTCTGAATTCGGTCTTATCCGCTGTCGTGTAGAAGTAGAAATCCGTTGGTTACAACGTTTAGCTGACCATACAGAAGTGGGTGAAATTGCACCTTTTAGTACTGAAGCGAACGCACAACTGGATGCGATCGTTGCTAACTTTTCAGAAGCGGATGCTCAACGCATCAAAGATATTGAAGCTACCACCAATCACGATGTGAAAGCGGTTGAATACTTCATCAAAGAGATAATAGAAGGAAATACTGAGCTATTAGCGGTTTCTGAATTCGTACACTTTGCTTGTACATCGGAAGATATAAACAACCTATCTCACGCCCTAATGCTAAAAGCAGGCCGTGAAGAAGTAGCCTTGCCATACATGCGTAAAGTAGCCAACGCCATTCGTGGTCTTGCACATACTTATGCTGAACTGCCGATGCTTTCACGTACTCACGGCCAGACGGCCTCTCCGACTACGCTTGGTAAAGAAATGGCGAACGTCGTTGCTCGCTTAGAACGTCAAATCACACAATTAGAATCTGTGCCATTACTGGGCAAGATCAATGGCGCCGTGGGTAACTACAATGCCCACCTATCCGCCTACCCTACAATTGACTGGGCAGACAATGCAAAAGTATTCATCGAGTCTTTAGGCTTAGCCTTTAACCCGTATACGACTCAGATTGAGCCCCACGATTACATCGCAGAAATGTTTGATGCCATGGCGCGCTTTAATACGATTCTGATCGATTTCAACCGCGACATTTGGGCCTATATTTCCAATGGCTACTTCACCCAGAAGACCATTGCAGGGGAAGTCGGTTCTTCCACTATGCCGCATAAAGTTAATCCAATTGATTTCGAAAACTCTGAAGGCAACCTAGGCATGGCAAACGCCATTATGGGCCACCTTGCACAGAAGCTGCCAATCTCTCGCTGGCAGCGTGACCTTACTGACTCTACCGTTCTGCGTAATATGGGTGTTGGTTTTGGTTACAGCTTAATTGCTTATCAAGCGGTTCTTAAAGGCGTTAGCAAGCTACAGGTTAACGAAGCTAACATTGCCGCAGATTTGAACAACGCTTGGGAAGTATTGGCCGAGCCAGTACAAACCGTTATGCGTCGTTTCGGCATCGAACAGCCATACGAAAAGCTTAAAGCGGTTACTCGTGGCAAAGCCATCACCAAAGAAATCATGATTGAGTTCATCGAAACGCTCGACATGCCAGCGGAAGCCATTGCCGAATTGAAAGCAATGACCCCAGCTTCTTATGTGGGTAACGCCGCGGATCAAGCCAAAGCGGTTTAGTTAATCTAAAAAGATTAATACCAGAGCATCAAACCCTTGATGCTCTGCCTCCACAAACCGGACACCCATCTTAAAGACCTTCAATTCAAGTAAAATCAAGCAACACAAAGCCAAAATCTGTATTATGCGCAGCAATTAATACATCAGCGTACGGTGAATCGTAGTGGATATTTTAGGTAACATCAGCAAAGAACAATTCTTAAAAGAATACTGGCAGAAAAAACCCCTGCTGATTCGTCAAGCCTACCCCAACTTTGAGCCACTGATTCCCGCCGACGAACTTGCAGGCATGAGTCTTGAAGAAGAAATCGAATCCCGCATTATCATGGAAAACGGCCCAGATTCACCTTGGCAATTAATAAGCGGTCCTTTTCAAGAAGAAACCTTTGGCTCATTACCCGAAGACAAATGGACTCTGCTTATTCAAGGCGTTGACCAATGGCTGCCAGAAGCGGCTGACTTATTACAAGACTTCAACTTCATACCCAACTGGCGTATCGACGACCTGATGATCAGCTTCGCCACAGACGGCGGCAGCGTCGGTCCACATTACGACCAATACGACGTATTCCTTTTACAGGCCGAAGGTCAGCGCGAATGGCGCATCGGGCAAATGTGCAGTGAGCATGACGCGTTTCTGCAAGAAACCAAACTGCGTTTATTAGCCAAATTTGAAGAAACAGATCGTTGGATTCTAGAACCTGGGGACATGCTTTATCTGCCGCCCAGACTTGCCCATTACGGTATTTCACAAGGCAACGGCCAGACCTATAGCATTGGGTTTCGCGCCCCCAGCCAGAGCGAGCTCATGCACAGCCTGGTCGATCAAATAGACGCCAGCAGTAACGAAGACCAACGCTATGGTGATCCAGAATTAGCATTACAAACTCATAGCGGAGAAATCAACGAAGCCGCTTTGCAACAAGTACGTGATTTTATGATGCAAGCACTCGCCGATCCGGTATTGCTAAGTGACGCGATTGGCAAGCTAATGACAGAGGCTAAATACCCGCAAGAACGCGATGAAGAAGATGAGAAAAGCAAGAGAACATACCTAGTAATTGACCTTAAGTATGATCTTCAAGCTAATGATATACAAAGAGAATTACACTCAAGATTCGCCTTTAATAAGAATGGAAACAGCATAAGCTTCTACGCGGGTGGCAAGGTATACCCCATCACCGAAAGCAGCCTCAACCTTGCTCAATACCTAACCAAGCAGCGCAAATATGAGGGTCGCGAGTTAAAATCGCTTTGCGAAAACAAAGACAATGAAACGCTACTGCTAAACTTATGGCAAGACGGCCACTTCTTTGGCGCTGAATAACCGAGGAGCTTGAATGAGCATCAATACAGTAACCTGGGACGATGCCCATTCTGAGCTTCGTCTTATTAGACAAAAGGTTTTCATTGAAGAGCAGCAAATACCTGAAGAGTTAGAATGGGATAGCGGCGACCAGATAGCCATCCACTTTCTAGGTAAAGAAGGTAATCGCCCGGTTGCTTGCGCGCGCCTATTTAAAGACGGTAAGTTGGGGCGCTTAGCCGTCTTAAAAGACTGCCGCGGTAATGGCTGGGGGCGTCGTATTTTGCAAGCAGCAGAGCAACATCTACTAGATCAAAAGAAGAGCAAGCTCTATTTAGACAGCCAAGCCAATAGCTATCAGTTTTATTTCAACAACGGCTATCGCCCAACCGATAACATGTGTTGGGATGCCGGCATTCCGCATATACAGATGGAAAAGTTATTGTTAAATCCTGACCCGACTAGTAAAACTTACCTGCTAGGCGAAGACGAAAATCATCATCAATCAGGTCAGCCAGCCGCAAGCTCGGTATGGTTTCAAATAGGCAGTAGCCAATGTCGCCGTGAGATCAATATTCAGATCAATAATCTGGCACACCCACTCTTCCATAATGCCGCCTGTATCTCTAATCTAGCCAAGTTCATCAGAGAATCTCGCCATACCCAAGTGCGTATACTCATTAATAAAGAAGTACCTGGTTTATCAGAACACCCATTACTTCGTCTTCAGCAACGAATGAGCAGCCGTTTAAAAGTACGCGCCCTATTCTTGCCCAACAGCAAAGAAACGAAACACAACCAAGTCTTATTTGATCGGTCAGGCTATCTGAAATTTGATTACAAAACCACAGACTGCAATTTCAGCAATCGCATCAGCGTCAACCGCTACCGCATAGATTTTGAAAAACAGTGGGAAGATTCAAGAGAGTTAGTCGAAGGAAGGAGGCTAAACGTATAGCTTTTTTAGTATTTTTATTAGGCCATCAAAGCAACTTTGGCTGGGCTTAATGAAAGCCGACAGCCAAAGCGAAATCAATTTAAGATAATTGATTCGTGTAGTTACTTAGCGCAAAAACCAATACGTGCAGAACACTTACAACCCAGGTTAAATTACGACGAATATTGTGATATTCCTCGGTATATACCTTTGTGAATACCTTGTCAGACTCTAAGAAACGAAGCATCCAAAAGCCGACTAACAGCATTAGAACGGTAATATTCTGTGGTAAGTATGTCGCAAACCAGCCCCATAGAAAAATGGCAATGGTAAAACCTAGCTGCCAGTCTTCTGCTTTTTTCTTCTTGGTACGCAACGCACCCCAGCAACTGCCGGTTAAGAACACTAGGACTAACAGCGAATAGTCCAAAAACACTTGAACTGATCCTGATACTGCAAAAAGAGCACCTGCAAAACCAACCGCTAAAGGAATTAAGCCCGCGTATCCATACTTACGATCATTAGCAGCATCGATCATTTTATTCCCCTAATATTATAAACTACAATATTATAGCAGCTTTAATAATTTTCGCTGCTGCCATATTGCTTTACAATAGAGAGATATTTAATGAATCGAGAACTTTATGGTGCACCTTCCAAATTCAATAAAAGAAAAAGCCCGTGACATAAAACTCGTCGTCTTTGATGTCGACGGAGTCTTGACCGATGGTACGTTAAGCTACAGCGCGAACGGCGAAGAAGTGAAGCATTTTAATGTAAAAGACGGCGTAGGAATCAAACTCTTAAACGCCTACGAAATAACCACGGCTGTTATTTCTGCCAAAGACAGCGCTCCACTTAGAAAACGCATCGCTGACCTAGATATTCCTCACTTTTACCCTGCCTGCAAAGACAAGTGGGAAAAACTCAGTGCCTTAATGGACGAACTCTGGATAGAGCCGGGTGAAGTCTGCTACGTAGGCGACGACATAATCGATTTAAAAGTCATGAAACGTATTGGCTTAAGTATCACCCCAGCCGATGGTTTTTGGCTAGTAAAAGAACACGCTGATCTAATAACCGACGCCGCGGGTGGTAAAGGTGTCGCGCGCGAAGTCGCCGACATAATATTATGTAGCAGAATGCCCCTTGAAGAAGCTTATATTAAAGCCATGCTGCCAGAATTTGAAAAAACACAAGACGTTTAAAATATACAATAAAGACAAAAAAACGAAAAAAGACAAAAGGTTTCACCAACATAATGCCAAATTATAAAATCGTCATCCCAGCAAGATATTCAAGCAGCCGCCTACCGGGCAAACCTCTGATAGAACTCAGCGGAAAACCTATGATCCAGCATACCTACGAACGCGCTCTCGAAACAGGCGTAAAAGAAATCGTGATCGCCACCGACGACCAGCGTATTTATGATGTTGCAAAAGGCTTTGGCGCAGATGTTGTAATCACTCGAGCTGATCATGAAAATGGCACAGAGCGTATTGCAGAAGTTGCTGAAATTAAAGGCTGGGACAAAGACGACGTTTTGGTAAATTTACAAGGCGACGAGCCATTAGTCCCAAAAGCATTAATCGAACAAACTGCCCAAGGGTTATTATTAAATCCTGAAGCGGGCATGAGCTCAATTTGCACCACGATTGAAAGTGCACAAGATGCTTTTGATCCAAACGTCGTCAAAGTAGTATTAGATGGTCGCGGCTTTGCCATGTATTTCAGCCGAGCTGCGATTCCATGGGATCGTGAATTGTACAAACACGGCGAAGATAAAATCACCGACATCATGCCCGTGTATCGTCACATTGGCATGTACGGTTATCGTGTATCCTTTTTACAGAAATATACTCGTATGTCACCCTGCCCAATCGAGCAAGCAGAGTGCCTAGAGCAATTGCGCGCACTTTGGTATGGTGAGAAAATTCATATGGGGATTACCACAACACCACCAGGACACGGTGTTGATACGCCCGATGATATCGCACGGGTAGAAAAACTATTACTCAACCGTTAAGCGAATTGTTCACTCGCGATTATCAAATGTACTAGCGCGTCTTACATATTTTTTTGATTTTACTGTAAGGCAAGCGGGTGCAGATAACAGCGGCCTGGTTAAGACTTTTAGCAACCAAATACACATAATTCAACGTGCGACGAGGAACAATAGCCAATCGCGCGATCATCCATTTTTGTTGCTCAGCGGTTAACTTAACCCAGCTGTGAAATCCTAATTCTAAAAAGTGCTTGTCTAGCCCTCGTTCATTCGGGGCCAGGGTAATAATCTGCTCAACTTTCTGTTGGACCTCAACAATATCAGCATCCAGTAAGACCAATAAATTCAATTCAGCCAACGGGTAATAAGGCCATAAAGGGCGTATTTCAGAAGCTTGCGATAAGTTCATCAGTGCCTCGTGTAACAAATTAGGCTTTTGTTCTTTAAAAGCGACCAGCAGAGATTTTTGTCTTAAAAAATCAGCCCTAGCAGACAATACATCTGGATTTGACGTCGACAAGATTTCAGCAAAATTCAACCAATAATTATCAGGCTGCTCAATACTGGCAACGTTCGCGCTAGCAAAATAAAGACTCGCCGATACTACCGCAACCTGCAACGCAGCCAAAAACAACAGCACAACAAACACAAGGGTTAACAAAACCCATTTAGACTTGCCAGCATTGGATCTATTCTTATCTGTTGCAGACGTCATACGTTATGAATTGTTGTAATCATAATTGTCATAGTAACCACCGTAAGTTCCGCCATAGCGAGCTTCCTTTTCAACATCCACTTGGTTCAATACCACACCCAATATACGCGCATTAGAATCGTCTAATCGAGACAAGCCCGCTTTAACCAACTTATCACCCGTCGCATCGGCTTTAACAACATAAACAATGCCATCGGTCAGCGTCGACAAATACAAGGCATCACTTACCGCTTGCATCGGCGCACTATCAATAATGATTTTAGTATAGCGAGTTTTCAATGTGCCAAGAATATCAGAGAAATTCTTAGACGATAACAACTCCAGAGGATTCGGTGGAATCGCACCCGCAGGCATGACATCAATGCCCAGATCTTCTATCGCATGAATGCTGTCATTCAGCATCTCAGGGTACGCAACCGCGTTTGATAAACCAAGACTACCTTGCGGCAAACGTAATTGCTTAGCAACGGTCGGTCTTCTCATATCAGCATCAATCAACAATACTTTTTCCATCTGCCCATAAGCACACGCCAAATTAACCGAGGTCGTAGTTTTACCTTCACCCGGTACAGAAGAGGTAAATAATAGCGTCTGAACAGGCTTTTCTAAACTGGCCAAGGTAATACTGGTTCTTAGGGTACGTACCGACTCTTTAAAGCCCGTATGATCGCCATGCATAAACGCCCTAACGTGGGCACTTTCTTCAGTCGCCTTATCTTTAGATGCCGGTAACAGTGGCAGTAAGCCAAGCATTGAAGCATTTAATTTATAATCAACATCATCGGCGTGCTTAATCGTAGAATGCAGGGCGTCCAGCAAGAAAGCCAACGCCACTCCCAACATCGAACTAACCACCAACACCAACATTACAATGAGTCCTTTCCTGGGTTTAAAAGCTTCGTCAGGAATAACGGCAGCATCCACAATTCGCGCGTTAGCCGTCCGTAACGTGCTGGTTTCTGCCGTTTCATTAATACGCTTAAAAAACGTTTCGTACAGCGCTCGGTTAGCGCGAACGTTGCGTACATAATCAGACAATGCAAATTCAGTACGGTTAATCGATAACATTCGGGCTTTTGTTTCATCTAACGCCGCAACCAAAGATTTTTCTTTTGATTTTGCCGCAGAATAATTATTTTCAATACCCTCTGCAATAAGCTCCATTTGAGTTAACAGCAATGCGCGAACCGCCTTCAGATCAGAACGCGCCGCCATCATTTTAGGGTGCTTAGCGCCGTAACGATCAGACAACTCAGACACTTTCAGCTCAGCAGAGGATTCACTTTCTTTTAACCGAACTACCAGCGGATTGTTTAAAATAAAAGGCAGGCTGCTTAAACTGTTATAAGACATATCTGTTAAAGATTGCAGCTGATTATAACTGGTCTTAAAATCCAATAATTCAATTCGCACACTCACCAAGCGCCCTGCTACTTGGTCCAATTCTTTAGTGACCAGTGTGCTAACACCTTCAACATCAATCAGGTTATTTTTTTCTCTGAATGCTTGTAGTTTGTGCTCAGAGATATTAAGTTTTTCTTTCAGCCCACCCAAACGGGCACCCAACCAATCGGCCGCTTGCTGAGTTAATCCTACTTTAGCTTCAAGCTGGCTTTCAATGTAAGCATCGGCAACCGCATTGGCAGCAATCGGCGCAAACGAAGCATCTTTGCTCTCAACCGATATTTTAACTAACTGAGTTTTTCTTACCGGAGAGATAGACACAGCCAACCAAAAATTGTCAACCGTACTTGCTAAAATCTGTTTTTCTGTTGGAGGTTCTAACTGACCATTAATCATTGCGAGAATGGTGGCTTTAATCGAAAATGATGTTTGATTGCTTGCATGAAAAGGATTAAATTCTGCAGAATTAACCAAATTCAATTTTTCTACAACACGCAGCGCCATATCGCGCGATTTAAGAATTTCAAATTGCGTTAAAAAATATTCCGAACCATTGCCAGAAAGACCATAAACTTCTTCTATCGATAAAACCTTGTTCTCACTGGCCTCAATCAGCAACGTCGACGTAGCCGAATACTTGGGTATCAAGCTCAAAACAACCAGTATAGAAATTAATGTGGTAATACTACTCAGTGCAATAATCTTTTTTAATTGGCGTCGAATAACCGACCAGTAATGCCCTAAATCAATAACTTCTACTGCACCGCTATTTTTCATATCCATAATCCCCTAAAAGAAGCTCTGCTCAATTGTTAAAACATCACCTGGCTGAATGACATCATACAACTCAACCTGCTTTTTCTCTTCGCGCTTATCCTTTTGCTCGCTGCGGGGCTTACGAACGTCATGAATAACATAAATACTGTCTTTTGACGCTCGTTCAGTAAATCCACCCGAAATAGAAATCGCTTTATCAACCGTCAACCCAGGATGAAAAGGATAACTGCCAGGCTTTTTAACTTCACCAATTACATAAAAGGGTCGGTACTCATTAATAGAGACATTCACACTCGGTGCCACGAGATATGGGCCTAATAAGCCCACGGTTAACTTTTCTTCTAATAATTTTGGCGTCAGACCAGAAACAACTACGTCTCCTAATAAAGGATAAGAAATTTGCCCCGACAGGCCGATTCGCACCTCTAAACTAAGATCGGGTTCGTCATAAACGTTAATACTAATTAAATCCCCTGCGCCTAGTCGATACCCCATTAAACCGACCTCATCAGCAGAAGCCATAACACTTAATATGGAAAACAATAAAAGATATAAAATTCTATGCATTGAAATCACCCAAATAAACACAAGCAAAAAAAACGGCCTACGTAAGGTAGGCCGTTTGATACCGCACAATACTCAACTTACAGTGCTAGCGTTAAACCTAAACTAATAAGGTTTGCTTTTTTGTCTAAGCCAGTGACGTTAGATTCACGCAGCAACTGGTTAACAGAAAGGTCCACATCCATCCAAATTAAAGGAGAGTATGTAGCATTAATACCAAAATCGCTATTATTATCGTTACGACGGTTTTTCACATATTCATCTTCACCATAACTAGCAGAAATACCCGCGCTGATGAAGTTAGAGAATTCATGATTCCAAGAAACATTTGAGATAGACGACGATATATAATTACCTGTACCGTTACTTTCGCTGGTAATTTGCTCACTAGAGGCAACAATTTTTGAATACGTCAGCGGCTGCCACGCTAGTTTTGCAGACCAGGTAAGATGAATACCTGAACTTTTATTGCTACTATCAAAGTAACGAACAACTCGACCGACTTTAACTTCGCCCGATGTTGCGCCTGTCATATCCCAACGCATACCCGTTAGTAAATGCTGAACACTGCCATCGTTATCAACAGAATCATCTTGATAGGTTAGCTGTTTTTTACGAGCTTCAAACAAAACCTGAGCAGAAGAGCTTGCTTTAATACTTAACAATGCGCCAAACGTATTTGTATCGTATTCACGAATAGACGTGAGTGCTTTATTATTATCATAACGCTTCTGGAACGTATCAGCATACACATCGACGTTAGCCATCGCCGTATCAGAACCAAAGATGTATGTTAAACCAGCCGCGGCCTGATTGTACTCATCAGGATCAGCAGAGTTGTTAGCTTCTGCACCAATAACAGAACCCCGCGCATCGTGTGCATCAATATAGCTAGCATCAAAATCAATCTGGTGACGACCCGACAATTCATATGATATATCCCCAGAAACGATCTGATCTAAATAATCGTCATCGCTGTTACGGCTATAAGTGCCTACTTCCGCTTGGTAGTTTGTATTAAACGTTGCCTTACCATAATCACCTGAAAGTGAGAACAAAGGCGATAAGCGATTGATCGTAGAGCTTTGCTCATTCGTCTCTTCGCTGTAAATGTTATCATTATTTTCAGTGCTTAATACAACCGATGGGGCAAAGTTCAAACCGCCACCCAAAAATATACCCGTTGATTCAATTGCAAAGGTATTCACACTAACAATGGCGGCAACTAAAGGTGACAGCTTCCAAGCTTTCATAATAATCTTCCTAAATATTTATAAAATTAACATAATACTGACAATGCTAACCTTTAATAATTAGCTTGTCACCACGAGAAGCACTAATAACATAAATTATTGTAACTTCTATTCTAATCAGGATTAAACTCAGTTTTTAGCATTAATCTGCAGACAATTTTCACAGCAAAAAAACAACAATAAAGTAACAGACCGATAAAAAGACCAACAGCCCCATAATAAAAATCCATCAATTCAAAGCGACGAGACGAGGCCAAATATTGATGAGCTTCGTCAAGCAGTAAGCAAGACACTAAAAACAAATGAACAAATAATAACCGCCAAAAAATATTTAACGCAAAACCCTTTTTAATGTTGCTGACCGCAAAGCAAGCCAGCACACTCAATACAACCGAAAGCTTTAAATGCATCAGCTTATCGCCCCCAAGCCACGCTTCAAACTGATAAATAGCAGGAAGAAACAACTCAGCTGACTTAAAAAACGACAGCATCAATAATAAACAACAATAAAGCGTAAAAACAGCAGTCATAATCAATGAACGTGACTGCCTACAAAGCCCTTAAACACTGTCAGAAAAATAATTTTAATATCCATTAATAGCGACCAATTACGAATATATTCAAGATCATGATCTATGCGGCCTTCCATTTTATCAAGGGTATCAGTTTCGCCCCGAAAACCATTAATCTGTGCCCAGCCCGTAATGCCGGGCTTCACTGAATGGCGCAGCATGTAATAAGGAATCAACTTACGATATTCTTCATTGTGCGCAACTGCATGAGGACGTGGTCCCACAACCGACATACGCCCCTGCAACACATTAATAAACTGAGGCAGCTCATCGAGCGACGTTCTACGAATAAACGCGCCAACTTTAGTCATGCGTGCATCGCCCTTGGTGGCTTGCACAACCTTGGTGCCATTATCTAAAGTCGACATGCTGCGAAACTTCCAAACAAAAATTTTCTTTCCGTCTAAACCGTAACGCGCCTGCTTAAAAATAATCGGGCCACGCGACGTACACTTAACCGCCGCCGCAATTATCAGCATCGGAAAAGCGATCAAACACAAGGCAACACTAGAAAACACCACATCAAAGCTGCGTTTTAAAAAATCATTAAACTCCACCGACCCCCTGCGCGCATGCAAAAGATTGTAGGTGAAAAAGTCAGGGATCAAATGAACACTGGCCGAAGTATCGCCACAGCGCTCTTTAATTTCAGCGATTCGTGCTTGTGCTTTAATAGGAAGCGCAATAAAAATCAAATCAACCCCGCCTTCTTTGGCTTGATTTATTAACTCTTCAGTGCAGCCCAGCAATACTTCATCAGGATGATCTTCTAACAAACGCTTAACACACCGATCATCGTAAAAACCGGTAAAACGAATCACTAAATCAGGCGAACCCTTAATTTCATCGCGCATCCGAATGGCGGTATCGTTCAAGCCTACAATCGCGGCAACTCGAGAGTTATACCCTCGGGCACGCAAAGCCCACAATATGTGAAAAAAGATAAAGCGCCAACTTATTAGGCTGATCCAGGTAATCACAAACCACCCACCAATAACGAACCGCGAAACATCCGTGCTGAAATTGGCAAAAAAGCCCAGTAACAAAACGAACAGCGCAGACAGGCACCAGGTAGCAGACGTTATCATGATCATTCGCATCACGGTACTTGCGCGCCAAGACCGATATAAGTCAAACGTTTCAGCGCACAACATAAACGCAACAGAAGCGGCCAAGGCGATGGTGGTATAAAGTGGGGGGACACTAACACGATAAGCAAGGGCTGCCGCAAACAAACCGCTGAATATAATGGAGAGATCGATTAGACGATAGACAAAATTGAAGCTTCCTTGCCTCGATTGAATCATTCCTTGATGTGACATAAACGTTCCTATAGTGTTCAAATGTAACTTGTCGCTAACGACAAATTGACAGGTGAGTATTTTAATTTTTTGCATTATGCCACAGGCAGTCAAATTGTCTATGGAACATAGAATTTGTGTATACTGGTTAACAGTAGACACAACTCGATTAATTTTCAATTTTAATAGCAGTATCGGAATAAATATGGGCACACACCAAAAGAGATCGAACATTCTTGTCACTGAAACGCGTTAAAAATATTACCGGCAGAGCCGTCACCTTTATTAAAGGCCACGTGCGCGACACCCAGTTAATGAACACCCTTTTTCAGCAACATCGTATTTAGCTCTAGTGCGACGGTTTACGGTGACCCAGTGACATTACCGTTAGCCGAAACATGTCGCTATCAGCTACCAATCCTTTCGGTCGATCTAAACTGATTATCGAAGAAATGCTCCGTGACTAACCCGCCGCCGATGCTCTAAATAGTTCAGCAACCCAAACAGCCGTTGGTCGCAGAGCAGAACTGTCTATCTTTGGCAGCGACTACGATACCATTGACGGCACCGGTGTTCGCGACTACATACACGTAGTCGATCTAGCCCGAGGCCACGTAAAAGCCGTCGAAAAACTATTATCAGCCGAAGGCATTAAGGGCGTGCAAGCCAACAACCTAGGCACAGGTAACGGCATTAGCGTACTGGAAATGGTAAAAGCCTTCGCCACTATCAATAACGTATCAGTGCCTTATACCTTAGTTGACCGGAGACCCGGCGATATAGCCACCTGCTACGCCGACGCAACCCGCGCCAAAGAAGAACTAAGCTGGGTAGCCGAAATGAGCCTAGAAGACATGGTAAAAGACAGCTGGCATTGGCAAAGCCAAAACCCAGAAGGTTATAAAACCTAAAAACTAAAGAGCGTTTAGGCTCGACCGTATTTATCTTCAGAACGAACAATACATGTCAACGGCTTATTTAACGGCTAATGTTTTTCTAATGCAGACTGAAACATAGGGGCCAGCAGCTTATTTCCATATTCACTCATATGATCACCATCATAATAGATTGGCCGCCCTTTAACTTGCGCTATGCACCTCCCATCAAAACATAAATATGGCGCCGGATCTAAAACTTGTATTCCATTTTTAGCGGCCGTTCTAGAAATTAACCGCCTAACGTTTTCATTCCTTTGTAGGTACAAGTTATAATCTATTGATAAATCATCACTATACATACCCTTAAAGATATTTCGCGATAACGTTTTAGGGATATTTCTTCTCATCTCTGGGGTAGGTTGAACAAGATATACAGGGTGATTAACTAAAAGCTCTGACACGGTAAGATTTAAGTTATGTTCAAACTCAGCATAAAAAGATGCGGTTACCTTCGAGTACTTCTTAGTGAAATATATCGAAGGCTGGGTATCTTTGATATTATTAATCCTTTGAAGGTCAGTTTCACCATATAAATATGACCCTATTCTCGATACCAAGAATACCGGCACTCCAAAATAATGAGTACTCAAATACTCCATCCGTCTAATATTTTCTTTATAACAAAAATCCCCACGTTTGATGGATATAATATTCAGCACAAAAGGGCAGCTTGACTTAGTTAAAGCGATCATTCCATCTTGCGATAGATTAAGAGAATGTGAGATAGCAGTCGCTAATGCATCTGCGTGGCTGTCACCCACAATAATTGCTTTGATATTTTCATCATTCCCAATAAAACAAGAAAATTTATTAATAAACAAACATTTATGAGGGTTTATATTATTAGACTCTTTATCAGCGATCACTACGGCATTTGGGTAATGATATTCAAAGCCACTTGTTATAAAAACCATACTGCCAGCGAGACAAATAAAAGCGGATAACAATACAGGCTTACATTTCAAATAATCAAGCCAGTCAGAGAAATCATTTCTCAACTTAATATTTTCGATGTATTTATTACTAAGAAAACCCAGCAGTAGCGATAACAAAATCCCTGCATATACATAAGCATCGCTTAATGAGAAGTAATAAATGGCAACAACTAGTGGCCAGTGCCACAGATAAATAGAATAAGACCAAGCCCCTATCTTTTGAGACACTAGGTTAGTAGTAATAAAGCTGTCATTGCGCTGTGCTTGAAGAATGAGAAACGTTCCTAACACAGGGAATATTGCTAGATAGCCAGGCCAAGGGTGATCTTTAGTTATTAAGAAACAAGAAACAAGAATTAAAAATAAACCCGACCACTCAAACAGTTTTTTCCTTTTCTCTTGAAGCGCAAAAGGATAAAGGTAAGCAACGCCACCAACCATCATCTCCCATGCTCGGGTTGGTAATAGATAGTAAGCAGGGTTAGGCTTTATAGAAGTAACGATAACGCATAATATAAAGCTAGACACCACACCCGCTAAAACCGTCGCTTTCATCGCTTTAATAGACATGAATTTTCGCATTGCAACAAGCACTAATGGATAGATGATATAAAATTGCCACTCAACCGATAATGACCACGTATGCAACAACCAATTCTCACGTGACACCGATGCAAAGTAACCAGACTCCCTCCAATACATAATATTAGATATAAATGTCATGCTACTAGCAGCGTTTTTACCCAGCGTTTCATAGTCGAGCGGAGTAAGGTAAAACCAACCGAAAACCAGTAAAACCATGCAAAGCGCTGCCAGTGCTGGGATAATTCTATTGGCGCGGGCAACATAGAATTTCAAGATAGAAAATTTTTGTTGCTCGAAGCCTCTAAATATTATTCCTGTCATCAGAAACCCTGATATAACAAAAAAAACATCAACGCCCGCAAAGCCTCCGGGCATCCAAGAGGCATTAAAATGAAATAGGACCACGGCTATTACAGCAATGGCTCTGAGCCCGTTAACATCTTTTCTGAATTTCATAGACTGCACAATCTTAATCAAACAAATATCGATATTCTTAATAGGCGGAGTAGCACCTTAGATAACAACGGAGTGAGTGCTGTTAGGAAGCCTAAAACGCTTATTCGAACTCACCACCCAAGCCTTACACCCGACCATACTTATCTTCAAACCGAACGATGTCGTCTTCACCCAGATAAGAACCCGACTGTACCTCAATCATCTCCAAAGGCAAGACGCCAGGATTCTCAAGCGCGTGTACCTGCCCAATAGGAATATACGTTGATTCATTTTCAGTCACCAAAAACGTCTTCTCACCAATGGTTACCTTTGCCGTGCCCGATACCACAATCCAGTGCTCGGCACGGTGATGATGCATTTGCACAGACAGTTTAGCCCTAGGCTTAACCGTAATACGCTTCACCTGATAACGCTCACCATTATCAATAGAATCATAAATCCCCCAAGGACGATAAACCTTACGATGCTGGTGATGCTGAGTAAGGCCCGAAGCTTTAATTTGAGCCACAATTTCTTTAATATCTTGTACTTTATCCTTGCTCGCCACCAACAAAGCATCCGGGGTATCAACAATGACTAAATTATCGATCCCCAAAGTAGTGATCAATTTTCTACTGCCTTTATGGCTTGAGCCATACGCGTAACAATTAGTAGAATCCTGCAAAATAAAGTTTTCTTTATCTTGGCCCGCCATCACATTGCCCTGTCCGTCTTTATTAGCAATTTCCCATAGAGCAGACCAACTGCCGACATCACTCCAACCAGCATCAAGAGACGCGACGACTACTTCGCCTTTCGCCGCCAACGGTTCCATCACCGCATAATCGACCGATTCATCAGGGCACGCTTCAAACGTCGCCTTATCAATACGCACAAAATCTAAATCTTGCTGGGTAGAGTCCATCGATTTAACACAGGCATCATAAATATCAGGACGACAATTCTGTAGCTCGTCCAAGTAGCGATCAGCACGAATCAAAAACATACCGCTATTCCATAAATAGCCATCAGCCATATACTTAGCCGCTGTTTCGGCATCCGGCTTCTCTACAAACTCACTCACTACGTCAATAGCTGAAGCACTATTCGAGTTTTTAATAGATCGAATGTAGCCATAACCCGTAGCAGCATCGGTTGGCACAATGCCCAAGGTACCAAACTTACCGGCCTGCACTTCTGGTAATAACGTTTTCACACATTGCTGAAACGCCTCAACATCTTCAATCACATGATCAGCAGCTAAAATAAGAAGTACAGGCGCTTCTTGAGAAGAACTCGCCTTAGCATCCGCAACCGCCTTAATGGCAGCCAAAGCAATAGCAGGGGCGGTATTACGACCAACAGGCTCTAGCAAGATAGCAGGATGAAAGTTTTGCTGACGCATCTGCTCAGCCACTAAGAAACGATGCTCTTCGTTACAAATAACCATCGGTGCCGTTTTTGAAAGACCGTTAAGTCGCGCAGCAGTTTCTTGTAACATGGTTAAGCTAGAAGTCAGTGCAATAAACTGCTTTGGAAAAGCCGTACGAGATAGCGGCCATAAACGAGTGCCAGAACCGCCGGCCATAATTACAGGAATGATCATAATGAAACCTTAAAAAATATAAACAATTTCATTATGACAGATCAAAAGAAAGAATCACCTATTTTGAATAAAGTGCCTTCCATTTTTCTTTGATCAAAAGTAAAGCAAACTTAGAATTAGTTTTAGCATAGCGTTTCCACATGCGACGAGGCTCTTGCATCACACGGTAGATCCACTCAAGGCCATAGTTTTGCATCCAAATAGGTGCGCGCTTAACCTTACCGGCAACCACATCAAACGTACCGCCCACACCCATCACAAAATCAACACCAAGCTGATCTTGCCATTTATTAATAAAGTTCTCTTTCTTAGGCGAAGTAATAGCAACAAACAATAATCGAGCACCTGATTCTTTTATCTGCTTAACCACAGCTTCCTCGTCATCCCCCTCTTTACCATTAAAAAAATACCCATGATGATAACCCGCAACCTGAATGCCTTTATGTAACTCTTTAACTTTCGTAACGGTCTTAGCAACAATTTCATCTTCAGCACCGAGTAAAAATATAGAAAACCCCTTATTAACACTCATTTCCAACAGGTTATGAAACAAATCAACACCCGCAACCCGTTCAGGAATATCATGCCCCATAAAGCGAGCCCCTAATACCACACCCATGCCATCAATATTAATCAAATCGCAAGCGTTAACCGATTCAGCCAACTCTTTATCTTTTTGCATATTTATTAACTTAGCAACATTTACTACTACGTGCTGCAAGAAATCTTTCTTCTCGATACGCTCAGCAATTAACGCCACCGTCTCGCTCATGGTCGCACTGTCCATAGGCGAACCCAAAAACTCTATCCGTTGCATATTAAACTTCCTTTAACGCTTCGGTGAAATGGTTATAATAAGCAAACGAATAATAAACCCAAGCTTGAGTCCAGCGAATGTAGTTTATTTTATTGGTAAAGTACTGATGCTTTTGATATACAAAGCGTTGCTTTTTAGGCATGTAAAGAGTATCAATCGATCGCTGGATTATTTTACCCGCAAGTTCAACATCTTCTTTCTTACCACTTACTTTAAGCAGTGTTAATACGGCTTGCGATACAGAGTGCATATCCAATGGATAACGGTTGGTATTATAATATTTAGCAGTGCCATCCGTCTCAAACATTTCTTGTTTGTAATAAACTAAGCCACGTTCAATAGCCCTGTCAAACTCAGTCGTCTTTATTGCCGTGCGCAATACATGCAACGCCTCTAAGTTATAACCGGTATGAAAACCATCAATAAACTGATGATGATGGCGCGCGCCGTATACCCAAGAACCATCAGGACCTTGCTCAGACAAGGACTGCCGAGCCACCGTTAATGCCAGTTCTTTATATTCACTATTGCCCGTGATGTCCGCAACAAAACCGACCCAAGCTGCGCCCCATAAGCTGGCATTATGAACAAAAGCCTCTTCACCGGGTATATAGGCAAAAAATTTGCGCCCATCAAATTCACTGTAAAGACTGTTAACAATGAAGTGAGCCGAATCTATAGCAACATCAATATACTTACGATCATCTATTATCTGCCCAAGCGTATAAAGAGCCTGAGAGACATAAATAGTCGTAATAACATTTGGCTTGCCTTTGGGCACATAAAAAGCGCGAGCATTCCAATCAAAATGATAACCCCAACAAGGATGCTGCCACTGGGCCTTTCCTTCTACCGATAAATTTGACTGCTGAGTTAACAACCAATCACCTAATTCAATCGCTTCTGTAAGGTAAGACTGTTCTTCGGTTCTTTTATAATCTTCAAGAAGCCCCAAAATAAATAAGCCAATACCTTTAGGATTACGCCCCGAAGGAATTACACATAAAGGCCGTAAATTGAAGATGGAACGTTTATGAAACTGAATCCAAGCAAGGCCAAAAAAACCTTTTCTTAACTTTGGAGCGGGCTTGAAAAAATGGCTATTAAGCCCATCAAAAGGGTCTTGACCTGAAAATTTATTAGCCTTAGAGGAAAGATACACCCCTTTACATATAGATTTAATGATCATGAAGTATAATTCCAAGTGACGCATACATTTTAATCATCTCATCAACATAAGTTGTGGGTTGATACTCCCTCAACGATTGCGATCTGTCTTGATTCAATGTGAAATGAAGAGTAGCATTTAATTTACCTACATCTCCGGAAGGAAATAAAATAGCGCCTTTTGATCTGGTACAGACATCTGAAGCAATTGCAGGCACGCCAAGGTCAAGAGATTCTTGAACTGATATGCCAAATGCATCAACCCGGTTAGGCCTAACAAAAACATCAGCCGCATGCATATAATCAATCATATTTTTGTTAAAATAGAGATAAGTATTTTTAAAATAATTAATTTCGGAAAGAATCTCTGTTAAAGCACTAGACTCTTCCTCACCAATAAATATATGAAAATCACACTCATTATTTTGCTTAACTAAATGAAGCATCATATCTAAAGAGTAAACACTCCTAGCCTCTTCACTCTTTAGCGTCGATGCGTTGTAAAGTACCTTAAACTCCCCATCTCCTTGCAGTTTTTTTTTAGATATGGCTAAAGGAGGAATGTAAGCAGGTATCCATTGAACACCTTTGACACCCCACGCTTTAAAGCTCTCAAAAACGGCCTCTGAAACGACGATACTTTTTTTTATCCTAGAGCTACGAATAAGCGCAATAATAAAAAGTCTTAACAAAGAAGGCATGAATAATATTTTCTCATTATGAATACTGATAACAATCTTAGACGTACTACAATAACTAAGTAAAAATATATATAAATACTGAACGTATGAAAAAATGTGGAAATGTACAACTTCAGGCTTCTTTCTGAAAAAATAAGCTACCCACCAAGTCGCTCGCAACTTTGTAGGATAAACATTTTTTTCGATATCATATGTACTATATTGGTCAAGTACACGACTGGATACGCCCCTAAATTGCAACATTTCATGCAAACGCTTAACATGAATCGAGACACCACCAAATGGAGGAGGATAAGGACCTAAAATATCAATATCATATTTCATAATAATTCTTTCCTCTGATAAATCGAATTAATTAAGTGTATAGGTCAGCGATAATCTTTTGAATCAATACCGGATTTAATTATTTTGGCAGGAACTCCCGCAACTATTGAATTAGGAGGTACATTTTTTATAACCACTGCATTCGCTCCAATGACGCTATCACTGCCAATAACAATATCACCAAGAATCCTGGCTCCAGTTGAAATATAAACACGATCTCCAATTACAGGCAGGCCAGCGCGTTTAGACTTGCCACCAATCGTAACATTACTGCCGATCATGCAGTCCTCACCGATTACGGCCCCCTTATGTACTACAACTGCAATACCACCATAACCAAAGAAAGTACCTTTTCCTATACGAGTTTCGGAGTACACAGCACTGTTATGAATCAACCTAATTAAGCCGTTAATTAGCGTAGGGATAATTGGAATATTGTGACGATGAAAATAATTACCTATTCTATAAAGCTTCATTTTAACTCTCAATAAATATTTTGTGAATCGGACACGCTAAATACAAGAATATGATTTTTGGTTAATTTTAACTAAGGCAGAAAAACCACACGCTATTGATATTTTTTATATTTAAATAGATCGGTTCTAATGAATATCGGGGATCTATATTATCATAAAAAATAGATATGAATATTTTATATTTAACCTTATTCCCAATAATTACCGAAAAAAATTATAAAAAATAATACCAACAATTAACTTTAACTAATTACCCATTAACAACATTTAATATTATCGTCGGTACTCCACCATCAGAATGAGCAAGGAAGGGAACATCAATTAACGCAGCCTCTAAATTCGACATTCTAAATAATTCCACCCTACTAGGTGACTCAAAAAAAGTATCCTGCATTAATAAATTCTTCATCTAACCTAATACCACACCATGATAAAAAACTCTGGCGTCCTACTACTGACAACAAAATAAAAATATTATTGTTAGGTTCCCTGTGCACTTCAAAGTCAGACTAGGAAAAACAGACCTTAACTAAGAAGTAAGCGTAACAACATTAGAAAACCCTTTAATTCTTAAATATCGACCATAAACAAAATATATTTTTCTTAAATTAACTTTTACTTCGACACTCACCAGCACCCCTTGTACTTAATGGATAAAAATTCAGAAAAAAATTCAGGAATTAAACAGACTAAAATAATGTATGAAGTAACCATTGAAGATATTTTCTTAAGATTATTACCACCGATGCTATTTGGATGAATGTACACAATATCCGAATATATGTTAGAGTTTTGAATTGACCGTATTGCGCTAGCAACGCCAACAACACTATTTAGATTGGCACCGATCATTAATACTTTATCCTCTAAAAAAAAATCCCTCACGTATTAACAAGATAATAAAAAACATCTAACTCAGCAGTAACATCAACTAAAGAATTACCATCCTTAATATATACAGGGAAGAATTCTTCTGATGTACGTATGCCAGAGAATTTTGTACTCACTATGAGTGTGAGGCATCCACTAGGCTTATGTATCCCCTCGCCTTTCCAACCAAAACTAAAGCAGGAGTCTGTTTTTTTTACTATTTTAAGATACTCCCTACATCTAGAATAATCTGCTACTTCACTAGCAGTAGCCCACCAAATATCGTATTCACAAAGTAAGCCTAAAATATATAGGATAGATGATATATCATCAAAAACATTAGGGTATTGCCTAACTCCATCAGTTCTTATCGGAGACGAATGTTCCTGCAAAGAGACAATTCCGTTAACGGACAAAATTTGTTTTATCTTACTTTCTAATGTGCCGCTAAGTATCTGCCTATACAATGATTTCAAGTATTTTTTATTTGTATAATACTTTAACAAACGTATTGAATATACCGAACAATCAATATTGGAAGGCATATAAAAAACACCATCCCTAAACACACCATGGGGACGTACCAAAGGCCGAGTATCCAAGCTATCGAACCACCACTCAAATCCTGAGTCGACTATTGAATCGTGTCCAAAATCACCTGATTCATAACCGCAATACTTCCCGCCTTTAACACAAGAATCTGTAGAGTCTTGAATTAACGTCACACCAAATTCGATTTTTTCTAAAGCCTCAGTAAGAGTACGATAATTAGTCCATTCCTGAATAAGATTTCCGTCTACAATACTACCGTGATCATATCCATGATAAGCAATTTCATGTTTATCGCTTATCATTTTTTTCAAAAGGTCAGGAAATTCTCCCTTATTACATTCCTGAACAAAATCATAGTCACCGATTCGCTGAACCTCTCTCTTTCCAGATACCAAAAAGAATGTGAATTTAACTTCTGGAAATATACGAATTATCTTATTCTTCAAATAATCATATAACCCACCCTTTTTGCTACATCTCCCACCCCAATCACCTGTATCGCAATCAAAATAAATATTTGCAAGATCATCAATCATAAAAATAACTGGAGACTCAGAATTATATTTCCATAATGCTATTTCTACATTATCACTAGATCCCAATAACATTCTTTGACACCTCTGCATTATCAGATTTATATTTTTTGATACCTAATATTTTCAAATAATCAATCGTAAAAATAGAGCTAAACCCTAAACTTTCTAAACATTTGATCGATGCAAAATTCCAACTTAAACTACATATATAAATATCCCTCCCTGGATAACTATTAATAATTTCAGAAAGGGCAGCGCGATACAGTCCTTGTCGTTGTCCTGTTATCTCAGTTTGGCAATTATAGATATAAATTTGATTACTAATCAGATCAAAAAAAATGTCAATTTCTCCGATCACAACCCCTTTCTCTGTAACGCAACTATGATGACAGACATACCCATCAAAATTAGTAATTACATTTAAAAATGAGCCTTTTGATAACTCATCTACCAAGTTATTTTTGGTACTGGGGTCAATGAATTTCAATTTTGTAAATTGGACACATTCAACTCGATCAATAAGTTCAACATTTTTATCGTGCTGTGGTTTATCGTTTCCAGCATAAATATAGAAAATCAATTCATTCTTCTTGTAAATAAATGATTTAACTTTTTTTAGCAGTATCATAAAGTGGTGCATTAATCACGGGCCTTGTATAAACCTTGAACGCTCTTTGCCAATAACCAGCATAAAACAACAGCTTTATTTAAAATCCCCGCTTTCTCTTTGCACCCAAAAACTGATATATTTTGATATTCATTTGTAGCCCAAACTGTTTTATAAGATTCAGCACCCCTTAAAAAATTAAAACACTTATACCCCCTTTCTTCATACTCGAACATCATTTTTAGCAGTAATATTTTACCAATACTATATTTTTTATATTTATTATCATAGGCTGGCACGTAATAATACACCTCTCCTAACTCTCCATCCTTAAAACCAAAGTGACAAGCAGCACACTGACCATTAACTAAAATATACGAGAATTCGATGCCTGATGAGTCAAAGTCATTACGACTCAACATTTGCTTATAAAAAGATTGGCTTTCATCTGTATTAAAACCAACATTAGGAAATGATTTGGAATGAAACTCCCTCAATGCATCAAAATATTTCAACTCCACCTCTCCTCCTACGACAACCTCAACTAGATATTCAACCGATAGCTCAGCAAATCTTTTATTAATTTCTCTTGTTTGTTTTTTGTCAAATTTAATTACATCAACATAATTTAATACAGGATTAACAACATTCACATACTTACCATAAAAATAACCATCATCGGTAAGTTTCTTCATGTAAAGATTCATCATATTTGACACAGAACTAATGTTGTCAACATGCATAATATCAAATTCTATGTTGTCTATTTCCTTAAATAATATTTTCAAGACAGATTTCTTATCTACACCAGATAAACATAATGCATCAGAAAAATCAGCTCTAAGGTTGTTAGCATGCCTCAAAACCTTCCTCTTTAATAATCCATTTTTTTTATTTTCGACAATTAAAGGTAGGGCAGCTAGAATTTTATCATCCACCTCAATAATAAGATAAAACGCTTCGACTTCACTCCCGAACAACTCTAGCGAAGTAAGTAGCCAATCATATGACAAGAAAGGATTTCTAGCCTTACTATTATAATAAAGTTCTTTCCACTTTAAATCATACCCTCGGAATTCCTCAGCAGTATTAATGACCTTCAATTTCATTTCAAAAACTCCTTTTCACGATATAATACAAATATGGCCAGCGAAGAAATGACACTACTGAACTTAAAATTAAAAACCACAATAATTGAATAGAATAAGAATGAGATAAAATACAAACTAATAAAAACAAAAAAACATACAATAAGTTAGAATATATATTAAATATTTGTCGAGAAACAATAAATAAAAACACCCCCTCTACAACTGCCAACGAACCACTCAAGGAGAATACAAGCACTGCATAGATGACAGCCAAACTCTCTTCCTGAGGCATACTATAAAAATAGAGAATAGGTACAAATATTGAAACAAAAGCTACCCCCCCCATTATTTTAAAATAATCTTTCCTAATAGCAGATAAAACACTCAATGACATTGCAGTTTTATTATGAAGCTTCACTAAGTCAGGCATGACATAATTGATATAGGATCTAGATAATAACTGCAAAAGCGAAAAATAACTCAACGCCAAGACTACTCTGCCTGTAGTAGATGTACCAAATAACAAGTCAATCACTAAAGGGAAGGATGCAGAGACACCGCCAGACAAGGCAGTATTTAACGAAAATTGAAGTGATTGGGATTCTAGCAAATACTCCCTATTAAATGAATAGTCTTTACAGAAAGTGAAATACAAGATCATAATGAAAAGCATACTAAAAGTTGAGCTATAAACAACGTAATTTTCTACATCTAACGCTAAGAACAAGGAACCCACATTAATAATAGTTATAACAGAATCAAGAAACAGTACTCTGTAGTAGCGTCTCTCAGCCATCAAAAAATGTCTAAATATTTGGTACATAGTTAGAAATAATAAATATGACGAAAAAGATAATAAAGAGGTTTTAATATTAACCAGTAGAGATATTCCGATGAAAATCAGTATGCTAACGGCAACGTAAGCCAGACCTACCATCATTATGGAATTAAGCCTACGCTGTTTAATATCCGAGCCAGGTATAACGACCATTAACTTTGCACCAAGCCCTATTGCAGTAAACATAACCACTATTGATGGTATTGCAATCAAGACACTAAACTCACCTAAATACTCGGCATCAAACAAATAAAAAATTGCCGTCGCTATTATTATTTTTTGCCCCCCAGGGAACCCTGAAGCGACAATCGCTAATATTTTATTAACATTATTAACATTATTCATTATTCATTATTGCTATTCATATGAAGAATTAGTGCTGCTAATATTGGTGTTGTTACGGCAGAATACATGAAATGACCTCCAGTAAATGCTAATAAAACATACGTACTAAATACAACCATTTTAAATCTATCGACAACCATAAATTCAGTGGTGGCCTTAATTTCCCATGATTTAATGAAGTAATAAACATAAAAAAAAGACCCTATTCCCATCATGTACCACAAGTCAAAGAAGTCCATTTCAACAGTATAAGAAGCTATTGGATAGCCACCAATTACAAAAGCCCAAGGATAGAGTTCATAAACATTATCAGTCACCACCGCCAACTTGTAATCCCTCCCGGATAGTAATAACGAAATAATCGAACCACCCACTGTATTGTCAAAATGGTATTCAAAATAAGTGTATGTATTTAAAACCTCTTGCTGAATTACTGGGGAGAAACTATACATTTGAGATAAAATAACTAAAGATATAAATAATCCAAAACAGCTGTAAATTATGCCTTTAAGTCCATATTTAACTAGCGTCCAGCCAACAAAGATTAACAGCATGCCAAACACAGCAGCCTTAGTGCCAGAACCTAGAATAGCGATTACACTCAAAATCAGAATAACACTTGAAGTATATTTCTCACGCATAACAATACCCCAACAAAGAGCCACTATTAATAACGATGATGCTTCATTACCAGCAATTATTATTCCCTTTACTCCCCACCGGCCACTATCGTAATTTTGGAATAATGCATAATCAAAAATAAATCCATATATAATAGCGAGTAAATACATAGATATTAATAAGCTAAAAATAATAGTAAATTGATGTAGGCTAATTATTTTTCTCGACAATAAAATTGCAAGAGCATCAACATAGATAAAAAATGCAAAAAACTTGAATAGTAGTAACATCGTTTCTGTAATATGTATCGACTCTGAATCAGAAAACGCGCCACTAATCAGCAATATGAACTGAGCTACAAAATAACTCCCCCATAGAATTATCCTTTTTTCATCTCCATTGGATAAAAATAATAGGAATCCAACTCCAATAGTCAGCATTCTATATATTAGTGTAAGCCTCTCCATGGACGAGATGTTGTAATATCTAGCATATACAGTCAAGAAATCAGCTGCAGGGGTTGCCAGCAGTAATACTAAAAATAATACACCGGCCTGCGAAAGTATTCGATAATTACTATCCATTTAAGTAAAGACCTTAAAAATTCCACGGCTATCAATCACAACCTTCTCAGAAAACTGCCCGTTATCAGCCTCTTTAAATTGTTTATGATCAACCAATACAACAACAATATTCGCTTTTTCAAGTGCGCTTTCAAAACTGGTTAATTGCACTTCTGCCTTTATTAATGACTCAGGCATTTCTTCATTATTAATATTTGGCTCAACCGCAATTATTTCACCGATATTTCTTTTGGCTAGCTCTTCCACTATTTGTAATGCAGGGCTTTCGCGAAGATCATCGATGTCTGCTTTAAAGGCTAAGCCTAGGCACGCGATTACAGGCTTTTTAAACTGATCTGCAGCCTCTATAATTTTATTAATCACATAAAATGGTTTTGCGTCGTTTGTTAAGCGTGCTTGGCGAATAATGTTGGCTTCTAAAGGGCAACTATCAACGATAAACCATGGATCTACAGCAATGCAATGGCCGCCGACACCGGGGCCTGGTCTTAGAATATTTACACGCGGGTGGCGATTTGCTAGCTTGATCAATTCCCATACATTGATTTTTAATTTGTCACTGATAACCGATAATTCATTGGCAAAAGCAATATTCACATCACGGAATGAGTTTTCAGTCAGTTTTGTCATTTCTGCAGTACGGGCATTAGTGATAATACATTCACCACGAACGAACGTATTGTATAGCTTTACTGCTCGCTCACTGCAGGTTTTAGACATCCCACCAATCACGCGGTCATTCGATACCAGTTCTTGCAATACATAACCTGGCAATACACGCTCTGGGCAATGCGCTACGTTAATGTCAGCGCCATCGCCTGTATGTTGTGGAAAAGACAAATCAGGGCGTGCTTCGGCCAACCACTCTGCCATCTGCTCAGTAGTCCCTACTGGCGCTGTAGATTCTAATATTACGAGATTTCCCTTTTCTAATACTGGGGCAATCGCAAAGGCAGCTGACTTTATATAATCTAGATTCGGCTTATGCGATCCGTCTTCACTATGATGAAATGGTGTTGGCACCGCGATCATAAATGCTTCTGCTGGCTCTGGTGTCGTTGTTGCGCGTAAATTGCCCGTCAATACCACACCGCGCACAACGATATCTAGATCTGGCTCTACAATGTGAATCTCGCCAGCGTTGATGGTATCAACGGCTTTTTGATTTACATCTACCCCGATCACCTTGATACCGCGTGATGCAATAATGGCTGCCGTGGGAAGGCCGATGTAACCTAGACCAATAACGCTAACAGTTTTAAAGCTTAATTTAGATTTCATTGTCCATTTAATCCGTTACTTTCGCTAGATACATTGCTAGGTTGAGAGTTATTTTGCAGGCCTTCCTGAAGAGTTATTTGCAGCAAGAAGTCAGCAATACGTTGACTAGCTTCACCATCGCCGTAGGGATTATGTGCAAACGACATTGCCTTATACGCTTCGTCATTATCAAGCAATTCTATTACAGCTTGTTTAATTGTCTGCACATTTGTTCCCACAAGTTTAACAGTGCCAGCATTAACGGCTTCTGGTCTTTCTGTGGTATCGCGCATAACCAGCACTGGTTTACCTAACGAAGGTGCTTCTTCTTGCACTCCGCCTGAGTCAGTCAATATGATGTACGATTGATTCATTAAGTAGACAAAAGGAAGGTAGTCTTGTGGCGTGATTAAATGAACATTGTCCATTTCACCCAACATATCATTTACTGGCTTTTGTACATTGGGGTTTAAGTGTACTGGATAGATAATTTGTACATCATCACGCTGCGCAAGCTCTTTTAATGATTGGCAAATATTTAAGAAACCATCACCGAAGTTTTCACGTCGATGTCCTGTCACTAATATCATCTTTTTACTAGTATCAATGAAATCGAATTTTGCTGTAAGCTCAGCCGATAACGCATTATCTTCTTCTACTCTCTTAACTACCCACTGCAAAGCATCAATAACGGTATTACCGGTTACTAAAATCGTTTCTGGGTTGGTATTTTCTGCCAGTAGATTTTTTTCTGATACTTCTGTCGGAGCAAAGTGATAATTGGCAACAATGCCGGTTACACGGCGATTGAATTCTTCTGGCCAAGGCGAATGAATATCGCCCGTTCTCAGACCTGCTTCTACATGACCGATCTTAATTTGCTGATAAAAAGCAGCAAGCGATGCGGTAAACGTGGTTGTTGTATCGCCATGCACTAATACAAGATCTGGTTTTTGAGCTTGAAATACTTCTTCTAGTCCTTCAAGTGCTCTAGACGTTAGACCGCCTAACGATTGGCCTGGCGTCATTAAGTTGAGATCAAAGTCTGGAATGATTTCAAAAAGAGATAATACTTGATCTAGCATCTCACGATGCTGCGCCGTTACACATACCTGAACATCAAACTCAGGTCGGGTTTTGAGTGCCATAACAACAGGAACCATCTTAATCGCTTCTGGACGAGTTCCAAATACAACCATTATCTTCATTAAGAATTCCTTGCCGTAATAAGTCGATAACAAGAAAGTAGCTCGCCTTTATCTGATGATAATGACTGTATAGAAGCTGCTCCTTAGCGGCAATTAATGCACCATCCGATGCTGCCAGTGTACTTCATGGCACTTTACGTGAATTCAATAACAAAATAAACCTAGAAAAGTAATTTACTTAAAGTTACAAAGCGACTTAATCACAATGATACTTCCTCCACACACTAAGATTTTTTCTTACTTATGATTAATCTAACACAATGATTTAAATAAATTTAAAGCAGCGCATGATGATATTAACGTCGTGGAAGATAAATTTTATACTCGCAACCTTGCTGGACAAGACTAATCAATATACTCCTCGGGTCCTCATTCCATTATTTAACAAAAATTATTGTGACTTACACGCTTCTTCTTGGCAAATTCATATTTTAGACTATACAATAGAAAAATTACTCAAAACACATGGATAGAATTATTATGATAAGAAATCTACTTGCCTCTACTATTTTAATGGCCGCCAGCTCTGTAGCTCTTGCAGGCGACCTTACCGACAACTTAAACATTGAAGGCGCTGTAAGTGCCGACGTGGTTAATGATGCACTTGCCAGCTGTGCTGACGATGCTTGTAAGGCAGATATTCTTGTCGAAGCGATTGACGCTGGCATTGATGCGGCTTCTGTAATGAGCCTTGGTCTTGCAGCCAATATGGATGCAAACAGTATTGCTGACGCTCTGCGAAAAGCAAATGTATCTGAATTTGACATTGTTGCTGCTGCGAACCAAAATGGCTTAAGCCCTGCCGACGTTACAGTTGCTACAGCTGGTGGCGCTAATTCACAAGGTACTAGAAAAAACACAACAGTTAAGCTTCCCGCTGCAACTGTTCAAGTGGGTACTGAGCCTTCAAGCATCAGCCCTGCTGGCTAATATACGTGTCTAGTGACTTAGTTATTACTTATTAGAAATACCTAGCTCTGCTGGGTATTTTTTTGTTTATTAATGAGTGAGGTATTACGTTTATATGCTCAGCTGGCGACTCTATCAAGCCTTATTATTTATACTCCCCCTGCCTTTTGCGGGTGTACCTGGCTGGGGCTGGGGATTATTTTCGGCGCTGGCATTTGCTTCGTTGGGTGCGCACTTATATCAGTACATCGCCCCTGTTAAAAAACGGCCTAGCATGGCGACCAGTGTCAAAAAATCTCTCCCTATTATTGCTGCCCTCGTTATTGTGCAGTTGATTGTATTGGTTCAATATCTGTTGCCGTGGTTATTTACGGCTTCTGCTCCACACGAAAACTACCTTGTGTTAATTCAGGGTTTCTCGCTGATCACCTTTTTTGCCCTGACTGTCTTGCACTTAAATTCACGCAGTCGAGCCCAGCGTGCTATTTGGCTGGTGGTGATTGCCGCGACGTTTCAGGCGATGTATGGCTCGGTGATGGTGATGACGGGCCTAGAATGGAGCTTTTTCAGTGAGAAATGGGCCTATTTAGGCAAGGCCACTGGTACGTTTGTTAATCGTAACCATTTGGCCGGATACCTTGAGATGTCTTTGGCACTGGGCATTGGTTTTTTACTGGCTTCATCTACTCGCTATTCAGGTAATTGGCGACAAAAACTCCGCCAGTTTATTGAAGTGCTTCTCAGCCCTAAAGTGGTTATGCGATTATTGCTTGCAGTTATGGTAATTGGGCTGGTAATGACCCGATCACGCATGGGCAATACGGCTTTTTTTGCCAGTTTAATGCTTACCGGATTTTTGGCGCTGTTGCTGATGAAAAACAAGTCAGCATCGACCACTATTCTATTATCAAGCTTGTTGATTATTGATATTACGATTGTCGGGACGTTTTTTGGTGTCGAGAAAGTCGCTGAGCGCTTACAAGGTACGAGCATTGAAAAAGAAAGTCGTGATGAGGTGAGTCGCGATACGTTTGCAATGTTTTTAGACAGTCCGTTATTAGGCACAGGAGCTGGCAGCTATAAGTATGTGTACCCGCATTACAAGGGTGACAATGTCACCTCAGATAGACTTTATGATTATGCGCACAATGATTACTTGCAGTTTTTGGCTGAATTTGGCGCAATTGCGTTTATATTTTTAGCCGGGTCGGTCATATGGTCTTTTTATTGGGCCGTTCAAGCGATGAGAGTCCGGCGTAGACCTATTAACCAGGGCTTAGGCTTTGCTAGTGCGATGGGAATTATAGCGATTATGATTCACTCTACGGTGGATTTTAACCTCCAGATTCCTGCAAATGCCTTTATGTTTATGTTCATTCTGGCAATTGCCTGCATTGCTCGATGGAGTGACCTTCCTTCTAAAGAAGGCCCCAAGAAACACCGCCCTCATAATTAAAAGGGTTATTTATTATGATACAATTAAAAAATACAACCCACAGCAAATTGACCACTTTTGTTAAAAACACCGTCGGTTCAGATTATTTAATCGGCGATATTCACGGCCACTATTCGCGGTTAATGAGTTGCTTAAAAAATAAGGGATTTGACTTTAGTGTTGATCGTTTGTTTTGTGTGGGCGATTTGATCGATCGCGGGCCAGAGTCTGCCAAGGTGATTGAACTGCTGTCTGAGGATTGGTTTTTTTCGCTATTAGGCAATCATGAATATTTTATGCTGAGTGGCTTAAAGTATAATAACAGTAAGCATAAGATGCTGTGGTTGCAGAACGGCGGCGAATGGATCGCAAGTTCCAACCCTACCTTCTGGCCACAATGGTTTGAAATGTTAAGCCAACTGCCCATTGCAATGCAATTAGAAGGACAAGACGGCAAGCAGTATGGTTTGTTACACGCTGATTTCCCGACAGATGATTGGGCAGACTTTTCTGATTTCGATCAGGAAGATCTAGAGGCTTGTCTTTGGTCGCGCTCTAGCTTTAACCAGCGTTCGGAACATATCGTTGCAGGCATTGATTTTTTGGTGCATGGCCACAATTCTACAGCGCATAGCGTAAATGGCATTAGTTCAGCTTTATTGCTAGGCAACCGATATTACATTGAGCCTGGGGCCTATAAGGGTGAAGAATTTATCTTGCTGGCGATTTAATACTAGCATTTAGCATTACAAGTTCATTTTATAGTCTATAATAAGTATATTATTCATTAGATGGATCGAGTTACTATGAAACGAACTCTACTTGCTTCTGCTATTTTAATGGCCATTAGTTCCCATGTATTTGCTGGTAACATTGCTGAAAGCCTTGAGACTAAAGGCGCTGTAAGCTATGACATTATTAGTGCTGCCCTCGAAAAATGTACTGATACCGCTTGTGAATCTGATATTATTATTGAAGCTATTGAAGTCGGTATTGATGCTACCTCTGTCATGAGCGTGGCTTTAGCCGCTGATATTGATGTCAATACGATAGCTTCAGCCCTGCGTAGTGCTAATGTTTCTGAATCTGATATTTTTACCGCTGCCATTGCAAATAATCAAAACCCTGAAGATTTTATTGACGCAACTGCGACAGGTATTAAAATTATTGGATCCAGCACTAGGGTTACTCTTCCTACTGCCGCTGTTCCAAAGGGCATCAGTCCTGCAGGAAAGGAATTTTCTGGACCTGATAATTTCGACGTACCAGGGTTCTCGGTTACGACCAATAACGGCATTGAGTTTGACTAATGCGATCTCGCATTTAGTTAATAAAAATACCTAGCTTTTGCTGGGTATTTTTTTGCCGTCAAAAAAAGTAAGTGAATAAAAAAAATGACTAATGAGTGTAAACGACGGGCATAAAAAAACCGAATCATAATTACTTATGTCCGGTTGATTTATCTTAGTGTCTATCCTTCTTCTCAAAAGAAAGTAGATATGGTATCCCCAAGGGGATTCGAACCCCTGTTACCGCCGTGAAAGGGCGGTGTCCTAGGCCTCTAGACGATGGGGACACTAAGACAATACGTTTTGAAACATTTGGTGGAGCCTAACGGGATCGAACCGTTGACCTCAACACTGCCAGTGTTGCGCTCTCCCAGCTGAGCTAAGGCCCCGTCTCAAAACTTGGGCGTATAATAGGCCCCGCCCTTTAACCTGTCAACAAGTTTTCTTTGTTTTTTCAACACGTTAGAAGAATGTACGCCCCTTATACAATAAGGGCTGCTGCAACCGCTGTTTCGTGGCTGCGGTAGGTTTTTTCCATCTTCTTCAGCTTCTTCTTACCTACTCCACCCAACACATTAATGGCGTGACGTAAACGTGCACGGCTCATGTCTGGACCCAGCAACGCCATAGTATCCAATACTGAGATAGTTTCGCTGGTACCGGCGATGGCCATAAACAAAGGATTCAAAAAGTCTTTTGGCTTGATGTCCATATTCTTTGCTAAAGCAAACATACGCTTTTGAAGTTGGTCTCGATCCCAGTGACGGGTCGCTTCTAGTTGCCACAACGCAAACTGCAGTATTTCTACTTGCTGTTCTTGCTCTAGATTCTTATGCGTGAAGCTTTCTTCGGTTAATACAGTCATACCGCCTAAAAAGTGCCCTGCTAAACCAACAACATCAGCAAACGTTTCTACTCTAGGCTGAATGTGTGGAATAAGTGGCATTAAGCGTTCTTTATCTAAACCCCAGTCGGCAAATTTTTGCGCAAAGGTTTCGCTATCCAGCTCGCGTAACCATAAGCCGTTCAGCCAGCTTAGTTTTTCAGTATCGAAAATCGGGCCACCCAGTGAAACGCGCTGAATGTCGAAGTTATCGAACATTTCTTGGCGTGTGAATTTTTCGCTTTCGTCCGGCATTGACCAACCCATACGACCCAGGTAATTCAACAATGCTTCTGGCATGTAACCCATGCGCTTGTAAAACAAGATTGAAGTAGGGTTTTTACGCTTACTCAGTTTGCTCTTATCAGCGTTACGCAATAGTGGCATGTGGCATAAAGCTGGCATATCCCAACCGAAGTATTCATACAACAACTTATGCTTAGGCGCTGAATTGATCCATTCTTCACCCCGAATAACGTGGCTGATTTTCATTAAGTGATCATCAACAACGTTGGCAAGGTGGTAGGTTGGCATGCCGTCTGATTTTAATAGAATCTGAGCGTCTACAATTTTCCAATCCATTTCAATCGTGCCACGCAACATATCATCGACTGGGCAGATGCCTTCTTCGGGTACATTCATGCGTACAACAAACGAGTCGCCGTTAGCTTCACGCTTATCAATTTCTTCTGCAGAAAGCTTAAGGTCACTTGGCTTCAACGCACGACCAAGGTCAGCAATGCTTTCACGAAGTGCATTTAACTCTTCACTTGTGCGGTAGCAACGAAATGCGTGACCTTTTTCGATCAGCTGCTCGGCGTATTGAGCGTAATCGTCTTTGCGTTCGCTTTGACGGTATGGGCCGAATTCGCCACCCACATCTGGGCCTTCATCCCACTCCAAACCTAACCAACGCATGCTGTCTAGAATCGCTTTTTCAGACTCTGGCGTGCTGCGGCTTTGATCGGTGTCTTCAATACGTAAAATGAATTTGCCGCCATGCTTGCGAGCAAACGCTAAATTGAATAATGCGATGTAAGCGGTGCCTACGTGTGGATCACCGGTTGGAGATGGTGCGACGCGAGTACGTACGGTCATGAAGTTTCTCTAGTCTGTTAAATAAGCGTAATTTGTGGGCATTATAAAGCACATCCACTGATTAGCGAATAATTACTGATGGCCTGATTGATCCGCCTTAGGGCTTCTGCGATAATAATGCTCTTTTATTATATCAGCTGATTGTTATGTCTATCTCTACTTCTCTGTCTATTGAACTGCCTTCTGAAATATCTTTTGAACTGCCTGCTACCTACTCTGCCGCTAAAGATGTTGATCCTAAAGACTTGGCTGAGCTAATTGATTTTTTACCCTGTGAAACCCCAGATAAGTGGGTTCAGGTGGCATTACAGCGCCAAGATATTTTGCTTATTAATCATGCTTATTTAGAAAAATGTGCCGCCCGCACCGCGCTGAATCTAATGTTTACTTACCCCGACAAGCCTGACCTGCAGCGCAAGATGTCTCGTTTAGCGCGCGAAGAGCTAGTGCATTTTGAACAGGTCATTAAAATCATTAATAAACGTGGTTTAACGTATCGTGGTTTAAAACCATCGCGTTATGCCGGACTGTTAAGCAAAGAAGTACGCAAAGCGTCTGACGAAAAGTTAGTGGACTATTTGATCATCGGGGCCTTTATTGAAGCCCGTTCTTGCGAGCGCTTTGCTAAGCTAGCACCGCACGTGGACGCTGAGCTGGCCAAATTTTATACCTCGCTGCTCAGGTCTGAAGCTCGCCACTATAAAGATTATTTAACCTTGGCTCTGAGCTACAGCAAAACGCCAATAGAAGAGCGTATTACTGTTTTCCGTGAAATTGAGCGAGATGCCATTGAATCAGAAGATGATCAGTTTCGTTTTCATAGCGGAATACCCGCCGATCACTTACTGCGTGGTTAGAAAATATCTATAAAAGGATACAGAGTTAGGCCCAATATGACTGTCAGTGCTGACAGGGTCATGATGAATTGGTTGGGATCTTGCTTGAATTTTACATATAAACCTTCTGCAACACTAAGCCCTTGCAGTTCTTCTCTATCTTGTTGTGCATCTTGATACCGCGCTTGTTGGTATTCATCCAATACAGCTTTTGCCGTCGCTAACTGGTCATCATCACTCAACCAGATTGCTGCTAAGCCAATTCCCCAGCGCCCTCTTTCGGTCTCATACACAGCAAACTCGTGAGTTTCACAAAGTTCGCGTACGTCTTCAATTTCATCTTCTGGCACACCGTGCAGATTAAACAGCAATTTGGTCATAGCTTTAGTAATAGCTCTTACAATAATTTTGAAATGGTTTTTAAAATAGCTCTTAAATAGCTCTTAAAATTTACAGTCGCATGTCATTAAGGTTAATTCCCAGCGGTAAGTCGGTCACTAGCCTTGCTAGTTTTCTTGTCAGTAAGGCATTACGCCACTGCGTTTCTAACGCTTCTTTTAGTTTGGGTTTCAATGCCAACCCGGGCAGTTCGATCAACAAGGTATCCAGGTCTTGATGCTGGGTCAGTAAGTCGGTGGCAGTTTTGATTCCTACACCTTTAATGCCTGGCAGATGATTGGTGGTATCACCGGTCAAGGCTAGTAGGTCAACTAACTGCCCCGCTTCCACACTGTAACGCGCGCGAACTTCTTCTTCGTTAAACAACTGGCGATCAAAATGGTTGAGTATTTGTATGCGCTGATCAACAAGTTGAAAGAAACCTTTGTCGGTCGATATAATCGTACTTGGAAGCCCGTTGTAAGCCGACTTTACCGCGAGACTGGCAATCACATCATCAGCTTCCCAATGCTTGAATTCAAAACAATAAAAGCCAGCCGTTTTAAAACCTTTTTTGAATTGCTCAAGCGCCTTATCTAAGGCTTCCGGCATCGGACTGCGGCCCAGTTTATAATCAGGCCACACAGCATGGCGCCAAGTTGGTTCTTTGCGTTCAAAAATAATAGCGCAATGGGTTGCATCTAAACGCTTGGCATTATCGGCAATGGTGTTAATGCAGCGATTCATACACGCTTCTTCTTTATTGTCATGATCTGGCATCGCCGCGTACATGCGGCGAATCAGATTCATGGCATCAATGATCAGTAAGTGCATGGTCTTTCTGTGCCTGCCAAAGCTGGTAATAGTACCCTTCTTTGTCTAATAAATCTGCATGCTTGCCTTGCTCGACTACAATACCATCATCGAGTACAACGATTTTGTCGGCATCAATAATAGTTGATAAACGGTGCGCTATGATCAAGCTGGTATGTCCAACAGAGGCTTCTCGTATGGCTTGGTTAATATTTTTTTCGGTGCGTGAATCTAAGGAAGAGGTTGCTTCATCGAAAACCATGATCGCTGGACGTTTTAATAACATACGCGCGATGGCAAGGCGTTGTTTTTCACCACCAGAAAGCTTTAACCCACGCTCACCGACCACGGTTTCCAGACCGTCTGGGCATTGACTAATAAAATAATCGAGCTGAGCCATAGTGATAACTCGTGCAATGTCGTCATCACTGGCATCAGGGGCGGCGTACAATACATTGTTTCTTAGCGTATCGTTAAAAAGCACCGTATCTTGGGGCACAACCCCAATATGTTCACGCAAGCTAGCGAGTGAATAGTCATCGATGGGTTGTTTATTAATTAAAATATTCCCAGCTGTTTTGTCATAAAAGCGAAACAGTAATTTTGTTAACGTTGATTTTCCAGCACCACTACTACCGACCACTGCGACGCGCTCACCGGCTTCGATGGTAAAGTTTAAACCTTTTAATATAGAACGTTCAGACTGATAGCTAAACTCTAGGTCCTTAAATTCTATGCTAAGTTTTTTGCTGGCAAGAGTCTGCTTACCCAAGTCTTTTACACTGGTTTCTTGATCTAATAAACTAAGCATCTGCTCAATGCTGGCCAGTGATGCTTTGACTTCGCGGTACACAAACCCTAAAAAACTTAGCGGCAAAAACAACTGGAACATAAAGGCATTCATCAAGGTAAAATCCCCAAGTGTCATCGTGCCTTGAATAACATAATAAGCCGATAGACACAGCATCAAGGTCATCGCGACGCTAATAATAATGGCTTGACCTGAGTTAAGGGCGAACAAGGTTAAGCGATTTTTTCGTCTGGCCTGTTCCCAGCCCCACAGTGAATCGTCGTATTCAGTTGCTTCACGTTCTTCGGCGGAAAAATACTTAACGGTTTCATAATTTAATAAGCTGTCTAAAGCGCGAGCATGAGTTTTAGAGTCCATCTTATTGGCTTCACGCACGTACATAGTTCGCCATTCGGTTACACGGGCGGTATAAATCACATAAGAAACCATTGCGATCAAAGTAATTAAGGCAAACCAAAAGGGATAGTTATAAAGCAGTAAACCGATGACCATTATTAGCTCAAGAATAGTCGGTAATATATTGAAAATAACAAAGCGCATTAGGAAGCTAATACCGTTGGTACCGCGCTCAATGTCTCTTTGCAAAGCTCCAGTTTGACGCACTAAATGAAAATCTAAGCTTAAGTGATGCAGGTGACGAAAAACTTTTAACGCCATGCGCCGCATAGCGCGTTCGGTAACGCGACCAAATAAAACATCACGTATTTCACCCAACAACACATTTAATAATCGTGCTGAACCATAGGCGAGTAATAAACTCAGCGGAAACCACATCCATATATTGTCTGCAGAAAGGGCTTCATCCCCCGTCGCTGATAATCCATCAACGAGATATTTTAATAAAAAAGGAATGCACACACTGGCAATCTTGGCGCCGACTAAACATAACGCAGCAAAAAAGACTCGTCCTTTGTACTCCATCAAATAAGGCCACAGAGTTTTTAACCACGTGATATTTTTTAAGCTAACTTCTGGAGCATCGCTCCATTGTGAAGATCTCATGACAGGCCTTGTTCTTGCTGTGACTGTAACGCCAGCTTGGTTACACTGTGAAGATGAAAGATAAATTTTACCATAGCAAACGTTATTTGCCTGAGTTAATCGAGCTGGAACAGTTAATTGCGTTAGGCAAGGAACATATACGTCCGGCAATTATCGGTCAGATTGAACATAAAAGCATCAAACTACCATTTTATCGGCTTGAACTTGGGTCTAATAAACCTGTCGCGCCGACGTTAATATTGGTGGGCGGTATTCATGGTATTGAGCGCATTGGTAGTCAGGTTATTTTAGCATTTTTGCGAACACTGATTAAACGCCTAACTTGGGACCCATCCATTCATGAACAGCTGCAACATGTTCGGCTGGTGATTTATCCCATCGTTAATCCTATCGGCATGTGGAACAACCAGCGCTGTAATGCCAATGGCGTCGACCTGATGCGCAATGCTCCGATTGAAGCGGATCAGAAACCGGCTTTTATGGTGGGTGGCCATAGAATAAGTCGTCACCTTCCTTGGTATCGTGGAAAAAAGAATAACCCCATGGAGATGGAAGCACAGTTATTGATTGATGATATTGCGCGAACGCTAGAAGGTCAACAGCACTGTATCAGTCTTGATTGCCATTCTGGCTTTGGTAGCCGCGACCGCATTTGGTTTCCTTACGCCCGCTCTAAGGAACCTTGGCCGAACATTGCCAACGCGCTGGCTTTAACTAAGTTGTTTGAATCGACTTATAATCATCACGAATTTTATTTATTTGAACCTCAGGCAAATAGCTATACGACGCACGGGGATCTTTGGGATTATATGTTTGATAACTTCAATCACGCTAATCCGTCTGGGCAGTATCTTCCGCTGACGCTAGAGATGGGATCTTGGCTTTGGGTAAAGAAAAACCCTAGGCATCTGTTTAATTACTCATCACTTTTTAACCCTGTTTTGCCCCATCGCCACGCGAGAATCATGCGCCGACATTTAACTCTTTTTGAATTTTTGATGTCTGCAGTAAGGGCAATGCCAAATTGGCAGTGCTCAGAGGCCGACTTTAATCCTCTTTACCATGCAGCCATTGATCGCTGGTATCAAAATGATGGTTAAAATAGCCGCAAGCGGTTATTATGACGGCGTTTTATTGGTTTAATATTTAATTTTTTAGGTTGTATTTATGCGTTTCAGTGTAACATCCAGTACTTTATTAGCGCTTTTGCTTGCGGTATCAAACGTTAGCCAAGCGGATATTCAATTAAATGCTGGCTTTGCTTCAGAATTCGTTCGCGATGGGATCAAGCAAAGTAATGCAAAACCGGTATTGCAACTCGATGCAATATATACCTCTCATCTTGGATTCTACGGCGGCGCTTGGATGTCGGGTATTGAACGCGGTTCTCCTGATAGCACGCGCTTTGAAATCGATAGTTTTGCCGGTTGGTACATTCCCTTTACGACTTACTTAGCACTTGACTTGGGTTATACCCGTGCTACGTTTCTGGGTGATGCCGAAGCAACTAAGCAAGCTTATGGTGAGGCATTCTTTAACGTATTGCTAAATGATGCAACGACGTTGGGTTATCGTTTATCAGATGACTACATGGGATCGGGGGAGGCATTACAAACCCTTGAGCTGGCTCATAATGTCAATGCTGGCGAGTTTGGTTTCGAGATTTCAACCCGTCAATATCGTTATTTAAAAGTTTCAGATGATGTGAACTGGGGTGGTAATAACCGTGATAATTATTTCCATTTTCGTCTCGGTGTTGCTCGCAACTACTTCGAACATAACATGAGTCTAGCCTTTGAAAAAACCAATCTAACTAGCGAGTTTGATGCCAGTACTCAGATTGTGTTCACTTACAGCCGTAACTTTTCTTTTTAATATTATATGAATAATCAAGTGATGGTTAAGAACACAGATTCTCACTATTACTTTTTTATTCGTGGTTTAATTCGCAGCCAATTTCACTGGCACCAATTCCGCACTCACTTTGAACGCATCGCTCAGCAGCAATCACTGAACAGCACTTCTGTGTTTTTTGATATACCCGGCAATGGTCATCGCTATCAAGAAGTGACACCGTTTTCTATTGCCGATATAGCCGATGACATTAATAAACAAATACACCACTATCTAACGCTCCATAATATTAATTCGAGTGCTATTAGCGCTTGTAACCAAATTCACCTAGTGGGTATTTCTATGGGGGGGATGATTGCGGCTGATTTAATCTCTAAGTCGAACGTTGATTTTGCCAGTGTTCATATTATTAATTCGAGCTTCGCTAATTTATCGCCTTTCTGGCAGCGAATGAAATTGCCTGCTGTTATCAATTTAATGGCTAATATTTGGCAAATAGGAACACGTGAACGTGCCATCTTAAAATGGACGTCTAATACCCCATCGTCTTTGGATTTAGTGCCAGAGTGGATTGAAGAAGCCGAGAAGCACCCTCTTTCTTTGCGTAATGGGTTCGCTCAACTTTGGGCTGCGTCACATTATGTATTAGACTCAAAAACCAATACGAACAGCATTGTTTATTGCAGTAAGAAAGATCGATTAGTCAGCTGGACATGTTCAGAAATGCTCGCGCGCTTTTGGCAGGTTCCATTAGAGAGTAATTTAGAAGCAGGACATGATTTACCACTGGACAATCCGCAATGGCTTGCAGAAAAAATCATTCAACACAGTCAAAAAAAATCACTATAACGGCTCATACTCACACACATAAACAACCCCAATGCTAACCGGTTATTTATGGTGAGAGTATAAAAAGTAGGGGGTTTTTGTAATGCCTTTACGGCTGCTCTAACTTCAGTTTTGTTCCTAGAAATTCTTCTAGTGCCGGTAATTCAAACGCATCGTCTTCTGACACTAACGCAATTGAAATACCTTTGGTACCCGCACGGCCTGTTCGACCAATACGGTGAACATAATCTTCTGCATCATCCGGTAGGTTGTAGTTGAATACGTGTGATACGCCATCCACGTGAATACCACGACCCGCTACGTCGGTAGCCACTAAAAGAGGCAATGAACCGTCGCGAAAACGTTCGAGGGTTTTGATACGTTTTTGTTGGTTCACTTCACCGGATAATAAACCGGCAACCAAGCCATTTTTATTCAGTTTATCGCATAGGTTACGCGTAATATCTCGACGGTTAGCAAAGATAATGGCGCGTTCGATTTTTTCATCACGTAGGTATTTGCACAAAATATTGAATTTCTGAGCCCCTTCTACCATAAAAAACTTTTGATCGATATTGTCTGTAGCAACACTTTCAGGCTCAATCGTAATTTCAACAGGTTCGTGAGTCCATTGATCAATTAGACGGCGAATTTGGTCGGTAAACGTTGCCGAGAAGAATAAGGTCTGGCGATCCCCTTTGGGGGGTGTTGCTCGCTCGATGCGACGAACGTCAGGAATAAAGCCCATGTCGAGCATGCGATCGGCTTCATCTAAGACCAGAATATCAACTTCGTCTAAATAAACGTCCTGTTTACCCATAAAATCGATTAATCGACCAGGGGTTGCCACTAGAATATCCACTACATGATCACGTAGTTGGCGACGTTGCTCTTCATAGTCCATACCGCCCACGATGGTAACGACTTTTAGTCCGGTAAATTCTGCCAGACCTCGTGCGTCTTTACCAATCTGCATAACGAGCTCGCGCGTTGGCGCGACGATTAAGGCACGCGGCTCACTGGCGAAGCGTTCTTCTAGTGGTTGCGTTAACAGACGATTAATCACGGCGGTTAAGAAAGCCGCTGATTTACCGGTGCCTGTTTGTGCTTGCCCTAAAATATCACTGCCTTTTAAGGCCGCTGGTAACGATTGCGCTTGAATAGGGGTGCAATATTTAAAACCCGATTTTTGAATGCCTTGCATTAAACTGTCTGGAAGCTGCATATCATGAAAACGGGTTTCGCCTTCTGCGGGTTCGACAACGAATTCGTCTAACTTCCAAGGTTTCTCAGGCGGCTTGTTTTGCGCTTGATGCTTTTGATTGCCTTTGGCAGACGGTTTGAATTCTGGTTTTTGGGCGGCTTTATGAGGCTTATTTTCGTGTTTGCTGCGCTCATGAGGCTTGCTTTTATTGGCTTGGTGACTGCTTTCTTGATTCTTAGTTACGGGGCTTTTATTGCCCTGATGTTTGCTACCCTGCTTCTGCACTTTCGCAGTGCCAGTGATTGCTGATATTATTTTTTTAAACAAAATGTAACCTTTTGGTTTTAACTTCTCATGCACACGTCAGGCTTTTACGCCTAGTTCGTTAAGCTGAAACTGATCGTTATCTAATAAAGTACTGGGTTGATAATAATCCAATAGCGCTTGCTTTAATATGGCCGCGCACTCAGGAAGGCCATTTAACAGGTATATTTCTACTTGTTTGGCCACATTTTTAGCAAACTGCTCTCGCCCTGCCGCAATATCGTGTGGTTCACCATTTAGATTATCGGTGCTGATGTTGAAATTGCGTCCACAGGCCTTGGTTAAAATCCATTCTATGGCCTGTGGTTTGACTTCTACCTGTTCAAATTCACGCTGTTTTTCTGCACTGCGTCCGTCAGGCTCATACCAATAGCCAAAATCGACCTGCAATCGCCGCTCTTCTCCCGCGATGCACCAATGGCTTATTTCATGCAGCGCGCTGGCAAAAAAACCATGGGCAAACAGTATTCTATGGTTTGGATTCTGCACGTCGGCCGGTAAATAGATAGGTTCGTCGTGGCTATGATCGAGGCAAGTATTATTGCGCTCGATGAATAATCGATTGAAAATATTAATTAATTGATCAGGATTATAGTCATTCATGACGTCACTTCTATACTCGGGCATCTTTAAGGTGCAAAATGCGCAGCTTACTGATAATTGAAGCTTATGACAAATACCCAATCTGAAAAGAGTATTGCTTTATCGAAGCAACACTTTAAACAACTCTGCGCGTTAACCGCGCCTATTTTGATTACTCAACTCGCACAGATTGGCATGGCCACCATTGATACCATAATGTCTGGCCATGTCGGCACTGAAGATCTTGCCGCTATTGCCATTGGTTCTAGCTTGTGGACCCCTATCCTATTTTTTGTTGCCGGCGTCATGGTAGCCTTTACACCTCAAGTCGCCAAGCTAGTGGGTGCCAATCAAACTGACAAGGTGGGTGATATTTTAGGCTCCGCTATTGCAGTAGGCGTAACTCTTGGCTGCTTATTTGGATTACTGCTTTATTTCTTTGGCCCTAAACTTAGTTATTTATTACCAGATCCTTACAGCGCCCAATTAATGCGTGAATATGTGCAAGCCGTCTCTTGGGGGCTGCCTGCGGCAGGAGGATTTTTGGCATTACGTTTCCATGCCGAGGCCTTAAATCAGCCAGGGGCCGTCACTAAGATCATGTTATCTGGACTGCTACTGAATATTCCCGCTAATGGTTTGTTTGTTTATGGCTGGTTAGGCATAGAGCCGATGGGAGGGTCAGGCTGTGGTTATGGTACGGCGTTGGTTTTTCTCTTCTTATTTATTGCGATGCTCATTGATTGCTACAAAAATAGATTACCAGCTCATCAACGAACACTGACAACCTTTTTAAACATTAAACAGGAACCTATAATAAACCTATTAAAGTTGGGCATTCCAATTGGCGGAGCCATTTTCTTTGAAATCGGTTTTTTCTCCGTTATTGCACTGTTTTTAACACCCTTAGGAACAGAAGTTGTTGCAGGGCATCAGGTCGCTATTAATTTATCGTCGGTTACATTTATGGTGCCTTTAAGTGTTGGCATGGCCCTTACGGTGAT
>JBNMOT010000007.1:0-50378 GCA_051275515.1 Oleispira sp.
AAGCAAAGGTCTTTGTATCGGGCTTTGATCGCCCCAATATTCAATACCGTATAACGCAAAAAAATAATCCTAAAAAACAGTTATTAAGTTTTTTACAAGCAGAGCACTCAGGGGATGCGGGTGTAGTCTATTGTTTGTCGCGTAAAAAAGTAGACGCGACTGCGCAGTGGTTAAGCGAGCAAGGTATTAATGCGCTGCCTTACCATGCGGGTTTGGATAAATCGATTCGCCAGCGTAATCAAGAACGTTTTTTACGGGAAGAAGGCATTGTAATCGTGGCCACCATTGCTTTTGGTATGGGTATCGACAAGCCTGATGTTCGTTTTGTGGCGCATCTTGATTTACCCAAAAGTATTGAAGCATATTATCAAGAAACCGGCCGTGCAGGTCGCGACGGACAAGCGGCAACCGCCTGGATGGCCTACGGGTTAGAAGACGTCATAAATCTAAAACAAATGATGGCGGGTAGTGAGGCGGATGAGAATTTTAAGCGCATAGAGCAGCAAAAATTAAACGGTATGTTGGGGCTGGCCGAGTTAACAACGTGTCGTCGCCAAACCCTAATTGGATATTTTGGCGATAGCCAGCCCGAGCCTTGTGGCAACTGTGATAATTGCTTAGTTCCGGTAAAAACGTGGGATGGCACAGACGCTGCGCGTAAAGCGTTAAGTTGCGTTTTTCGTACTGATCAGCGCTTTGGTGTGGTGCATTTAATCAATGTATTGCGCGGTAAAGTGACGGAAAAAATTACTCAATTTAATCACCATAAAGTATCCACTTTTGGCATAGGGCAAGACCTAAGCGATGGGCAGTGGCGCTCGGTATTTCGTCAATTAGTGGCGCGTGGTTATTTAAACGTTAACTTTGATTATGGCCAATTATCGTTAAGCGCTAGCAGTCGTGCAATTCTACGCGGTGAAGAGTCGCTTATGTTGCGCGAAGATACTCTGCAAGCTCAAAGTAGTATGGGCGGCAAAAAAGCTAAGTCTAAGTATAAGTCTGAGTCGGTGGATATCACTGATGACAATATTGAATTGTGGGAAGCGTTGCGTACCTGTCGTAAACATTTAGCCAGCGAACAAGGCATTCCCCCTTTTATGATCTTTCACGATGCGACGCTAAAAGACATGCTCGACCATAAACCTACTTCCCTGGCAAGTTTTGGCAATATCAGTGGTGTAGGGCAGATGAAGTTAGACAAGTACGGCGCTGAGTTTTTAGCCGTGTTAAAACAATTCCAATCGTATTAGTCACCTGTAAACAGGCACTCTTGATGTTCGTCTAACCACAGTGGATATTTTGCCATGGCCTTGGCATACAATCGGCTTTGCATCTGGTCTTCAACCCACGCGAGTAATAGTGGGTAGGGTGCCTCTCTAAACCACGCTTTATTAACCCTTGAAAACTGACGGACAAAGGGCAGTAAGGCATAATCGATAAGACCGGGTTTGTGGCCGATAAAGTTTCCACCCCGTGCCTCTTCTGCCAGCATCTGTTCTAATTCTGCGATGAAAATCTCACACTTTTTGCGTTCTTCAATTTCGGTTCCTGTGCGGAAACGTTTCGATTTCTTATAAATTTCTAGCTGCGGTTTAAATTCTTTATCGTTGCGTCTAATTAACTCGACCATAGTGGCTAAGTCATTAGGGCTGTTTTTATGCAGCAGATCTTCAGGATCATTTTTTTGCAGCGCCCAGATCATAATATCAAGGCTTTCGTCTACTATGGTATCGTCAGCCAATATTAAAACAGGAACGGTGCCTTTGGGAGATACCGCTAGCATCTCTTGGGGTTTGTTTTTCATCACAATGGCTCTCAACATTACGTCTTGCTGAGCCATGAGTAAGCCAAATCGAGCGCGCATGGCATAGGGACAATGTTGGAGCGAATATAATATAGGTAGTTTCATTTTTTTATTATAACGTAAGTTTGCTTACGTTAATTGCTCAAAGATGATTGCTCAAAGATGATTGCTTTAGTGCAGTAGTTTAGTATTATCCGCTCAGTTTATTTTTTGAGAATGTTATGTTTAAAATATTGTTATTGTCGTTAGTGATGGTGACCCCGCTGTTAAGCCAAAAGGCTTTCTGTGCATTGGATTTTTTAGCGATTAAAAAATCGGCTCAGTTATCAGCGGTTTCTTACGCTAAACCTGATCTTATTGGTAAGCGATTACCACGACTCAGCTACGAGTTGGTTCATCATACTGAATTGCCCGATTCTGCAGTGAGTTATTATCTTGCGCGTTCTTCCTCAGGTTTGCAGCAACTGGCTTTTAGAGGTACGTCTAATTTAGAAAATGTCTTGGTGGATTTGGATGTGCAATTACAGCTGGATAAAAATCTAGGTATTCAGCTGCATCAAGGTTTTTCAATAGCGGCAAAAGTCGCGTATGAAAATGCACTGCCGTATCTTGATAAATCAAAACCTGTACAAACTACTGGGCACAGTTTGGGCGGGGCGATTGCCGTTATTGTCGGGATGTATTTGCAGCGCGATGGTTTTCAGTTAGAACAGGTTATTACCTTTGGTCAGCCTAAGGTGACTAATGTTCACGGTGCTCGTGCCTTTAAAAGTCTGCCATTAATACGCGTAGTCACGCCCAATGATATCGTACCTTTGGTGCCGCCCTTAAATCCCTTGCAGCTGCAAAATCTAGATATTTATTGGCACAACGGTGTGGAAGTTATTTTAGTCGCTGAAAAACAATATACCGTGATTGAGGGGCTTAAAAGTATGATGCGAGCGACAAAGTTTATCTCGGCTTTACCCAGTGAAGATAATCTTCGAGCCCATGAAATAGGGTCATATTTAACCTTGATTGAAAGTAATCAAGAGGGTGCACAGCAAGTGCCCTATAAAACAGGGTTAAGCGTATTTGGTTTATCTTTTGATTGATATTAGCTCAACGGTCTAATTGCTTAACGTTTTAATTGCTTAACAATATTGTAGGCATAGATAGAATCGAGTTTGTTTGCGGCGATTCTATCGCTTAGACCCATGTTGGATAGACCTGAAAGCAGTGCTAATTTGCTTTGTTCAACAGGGGAGCTCATGTGATATAAGGCCGCGTTCTTACGGGCATTAAGCTGCACCGTGCGCGTACGGGGTAATCGTATGTCTTGGTAAGTTTTCAGCGCGGTTTGTGTATCGGCATAAGATGCTAAGCAATGGGCCAAAGCATAACTGTCTTCAATCGCCATCGCGGCCCCTTGCGCTAGAAAGGGCAACATAGGGTGGCAGGCATCTCCTAACAGTGTTACCCCTTGATCTGACCACTTTTTAAGCGGCTTGCGATCGAACAACGCCCATAAAAAACAATCCTCTGCGTTACTTAATAGCGCTGTTACTTCGGGATGCCAGCCCGCGAAGGTAGCCCGCAGTTCATTAATATCACCGGGCTCGCTCCACGATTCTTTTTGCCAATCCGTGCGTTCTTGCACCGCAACAAAATTGACTAGGCCACCCCCACGCAGATAATAGCTTACAAAATGTTTGCCTGGGCCTACCCAGAGATTGGCATTGGGTTTGATTAATTGTTTTGGAAGTTTGCTCGCTTTCACCACGCCACGCCACGCCACTTGCCCGGTAAACTCAGGGGCTATTTCGCCCAGCATACAGGCTTGAACCTTTGACTTGATGCCATCGGCACCGATTAAAATATCGGCTTCTACACTGTCATTCTGATTAAATTTAATGATTAGTTTTTTTGAGGTCTGCTGGTAGCTTTGCAGCGCTTTATCTAGATGAATACTGACATTCATATTCAGGCAGGCGTTATAAAGAATGGCATGCAAATCTGCACGGTGAATATGTAAATAATGCGCACGGTATTTTTGTCTGGCAGCATCCCCTAAAGGCACCGTAAAGTAAGTTTTACCCGTCTGATAATGGCGCATTACCGCAGAATCTGGGCTAAAAGCCTTTGCCTTAATTTTGTCTGCTATTCCGTACGCTGAAAATACATGCATGGCATTGGGGCTGAGTTGCAATCCTGCACCCACTTCGCCCAATTGAGGACTTTGTTCGTAAACAGCCACCTCAAACTTGCGTTGAGCCAAGGCTAATGCCGCACACAAACCACCGATCCCTGCACCCGCAATAACAATCTTTTTACTCAAAACAACTCCGCTGCGATCTAGATTTGTTTACCAAAGATAGAGGCCTATTCAATAATGAATGGGCCTCTTTAAAACCTAAAGCCCTTGGCGATATTGAGCGTTGGTCGACACGGTAATCATATCGTTAAGCTGCGACGATGCTTCTTCGTTACCTTGCAATATGTTTTCGAAGTGTTCGATCAGTTGCGCTTTATCTTGCTCAGCGTCTGGACCCGCACCAATGTTGGTGAGATCAATGAAAAACTCATCAAATAAATCAGGCAAATCTTTAATAACATCTAAGTTTAAAAACTGCTCGTCGTTATAGATGCTGGGGTAGCCACCTTTTTGCTTATCAATATTGAACGAGATGCCTTTCACATTGGTCACTGTGGTTGCTTTGTCACACTTCAACATACAGCCATCTTCAATGCTGGGTTTTTTGCAGCCTACGGTTTGCTGGAAGAAGCACTGGCGGCTAGTCATCATCAAAATTGGGTGGTAGATGCTGTAATACAATTTGAAATCATCAGGGCGCGAAATATTTCTTAATTGCAGGCGGTTAATTTCATTGGAAATAAACGCACCCGCGCAATTCAATTCTTCTTTAAGCGTTAGCAGCGCATAAGAGTTAGTGGTATTTAAGAAAGGACCTGCGACCCATTCAATACCCATCTCAAACGCTTTATACGCAATACCAGTATTATTGGTCACGATGCGCTGAGGATTTACTTGCTCAAGAATCTTCACCGCTTCTAAATAATCTTTACCAATTAATACGGCTGGAAACCATGGAATTAAGCGGGGATTAGCGTTCAATAAATTGATGTATTTAGGGCAATCTTTTTTGAAGCTTTCAGGCAGTTTAAAGTAAACGTCAGCATCGGTTAGATCGCACAAGTGAAAGTCTTTTTCGTCGGCGATTAAAATCGACATCGTCGGTTTACCCGATGCTCTGTTGGTTTTGTCCAGCGACGGTACTTCTACATTAGGGACGACGTCGACCGAGTTGTTCAGTAAAAAGGTTAACTGGCTTTTAAGGGCGGTTAATTCTTTAAACGGAATACTTAAACCCGAAGTATAGTTGTCGAATGAGAATTCATTAAGTGTGAACTCGGCATTATCGAAGCTTTTAAAGCGCTTGGTTAAGGTTTTTTCATCCAGTTCAGATTTCCCCGTGAGTGCCAGCACAGACTCTGATTGCAGGGTAATAACTTTCGCATCTTCGTTGCTTGCGTTTGCCGATGCCGTGGCATCATCGCCAACGGTTGCGGTTATGGTCAGTGGACTATTGAGTGCTCCGGAAAATTCAATGTTAAGAGGCAGTTTAGCCGTACTTAAATATTGGATCTTGCTTCTAAGCTCTGCGCCTAGCTCATTTTTATCGATGTAAAGTTCGTCTTTCGCTTCTTGTATCTGCACAACCGAAATCGCACTGCTACTGGTATTTGCTAAACTGTCGACTGCATGCTTGACGCTATGGTCGCGAGGGTTGTCGATGAACATGTCTTTGGTCAAGTTGCCGGTCAAAAACGAGTTCGTAAAGTCGCGGTTGAAGACCTTGTGCAAATTTGAATCGTCGGCTAACAGTTCGCCCGTTTCGACAAAACTATCGATGCCTTTGCGCCACGTATCGACCACGGTATAAACGTAGTGTGCGCCTTTGATTCGGCCTTCAATTTTAAGTGAATCAACGCCTGCTTTAACGAGTTCAGGCAAATCAAAGTAGGCGGAGTTATCTTTTAAATTCAGCGGGTATTTATTACCCGTGGCCGTGACTTCATATTCATCGCGGCACGCTTGGCTACAACGACCACGGTTACCCGAATTACCAACGCTCACCGAGCTGGAATAACATTGACCGGAAAACGCAATACATAAAGCGCCATGGACAAACACTTCGGTCAGAATATCGAGGTCATGAGACAGCTTAGTCATTGATTTTATCTCACCAATGTTCAGCTCCCGTGACAAGTTGACGCGAGAAGCACCAATTTTATTTAAAAAATGTATCTGCCCTTCATTATGGGTGGTTAGTTGGGTCGACGCGTGAATATCGAGGGTTGGGAAGAATTTTTTGACCAAGTTAAACATACCCAGGTCTTGCACTATGATGCCGTCAATGCCGCTGTTCACTAGCTTATTGAGCAATTTAATCATAGTCGGTAGTTCTTGCTCAAGAATCACTACGTTGAGGGTTAAGAAAACCTCGCAGTCATACTTGTGTGCTAAGCGTAAAATCCCTGTTAGGTCATCAAATGAAAGATTGGCAGCTCTGTTACGCGCATTAAAGGTATCAAGTCCGCAATAAACCGCGTTAGCACCAGCTACAATCGCGGCTTTAATGGCTTCAACGTCACCGCCAGGGGCTAATAATTCAATCTTTCTGCTCATCTGATTCACTGCTTTTACAACTTGTAATTTTGAGGGGCGATTTTAGCGGTATCTGGACCTGATTGCTATAAGCATTGGGATATGGAAAAACAAACACCCATGGACAAACCGCCTATTTTTATCTAGGTAAGCGTTTTTAAATCACACTTTAGCGTAATGTTTTTACGAAAATCTCTGAATTTAATGCCTTGCTTGATCAAACCCAGCTGCAACAGTTTGCTTAGCTGCGCCTCAATCACCGTGGTGTCTGCAGGGCATTGCTGCGGGTTCAAATGGCAGCTTATCATTAGGCTGTTGGGGAAGTTACTCCAATCAGCTTCATAACTAAAATGGTCAAACTCTAGCAGGGTATCTGCTGTAATGTTCGCCTGTGCGATTGCCTTGCGGACACTGGTATTGAATTTATTGGTGACCTTAGTATCACCTGGTTTTCTGATGGTTTTTTTGGAGGGGGTGAATGGATTTTTGTTCATCCGTTATATCGTCCTGTTTTTAAGTTGGTGGCGCAAAGAATCCCAGCTGAAAACGAGCAAGGCTAACCAAATGCAGCCAAAAGTAATGTATTCCTTTAATCCTAGGGTTTCACCGTAGAACTGCACCGCAAGAATAAACATCAAGCTAGGACCTATATATTGAATAAATCCGAGTGTTGAGTATTGCAGGCGTTTTGCCGCGCCAGTAAAACATAGCAGAGGCAAGGTGGTGACAATGCCCGCACTCAGTAATAGTAAGTTCGTTGTGGTGTCATTGGCGACCATGTTGGAGGTCTTTGAGGGCTCCATGAATATCCAGTAGAGAATGGCAAGCGGCAGCAATATAAGCGCTTCGATCAATAATCCTGGGATCGATTCAATGGTGGTTTTTTTATGCAGTAACCCGTAAATAGCAAAAGAGACCGCTAACGATAATGCAATATAGGGCACCGAGCCAAAGCTAATTAATTGGACTAATACCCCTGAGAGCGCAAGAGTAACGGCTAATCCTTGGCGCTTTCTGAGTCTCTCTGATAAAAAAAGATAACCCATCAATACATTAATAAGCGGGTTAATATAATAGCCTAAGCTGGCTTCCAGCATATGGTTGTTATTCACCGACCAAATAAATAAGCCCCAGTTGAAACCCAATAAGCAGGCACTAATCGAGAGTATGGCCAGTTGTTTTGGCTGCTTTAAAATCTCGATTGTTTTATAGAGCTGGCGTGAGAATAAGCTGATAACAAGTAAGAACATAACGGCCCAGATAATACGCTGAGCTAAAATTTCTAGCGCATCTATATGGATTAACTGCTTAAAGTATATTGGTGCGATTCCCCACATGATAAAGGCGGAAAGGGCAAGCAATACGCCTCTTTTTTGTTCTTGGCGTTGCTGTAGTTCTTGCATGAGTTGTACGCGAGTTCTAATGTAAAGAGAATTGTGGCCGTAATGAATCGTTCTGAATAGATGATAAGTGTAATATTAACACTTAATTTTCTTCACGGGGTGTTTAGTCTAAAATTAATGGCCTTGTGATTTTGTGTTATCTTGCTATAAAAATAATGGAACTGTGAGTTTAATGGAACAATCAAATTTAGTCTGTCTTGGCGGTGGCCATGGCCTAGGTCGATTACTCGTTTCTTTGAGAGAGTCAGGGCCGCGTTTAAGCGGCATTGTTGCAACAACGGATGAGGGTGGCTCGACCGGGCGTTTGCGCGAAGAGGCCGAGACCATTGCGTGGGGGGATCTACGAAATTGTCTTTCACAGCTTTGTACATTAGACGGCATTGGTCAGTTGCTATTTGAGTACCGCTTTCAGACCCAAGGTGAATTGGACGGTCATAATTTAGGCAATTTGGTTTTGTTTGCACTGGATCAGTTGTCTGTTCGTCCGACTGATGCCATTCGTATTATGCGTGACATGCTCAATATTAAAAGTCACTTGCTGCCTATGGCAGATAGCCCAACAACGTTAATGGCCAAAACAGTGGCTTTGCCGGGTCGCGAAGCGAATGTGTTGGTGGGTGAGCTTTCAATCGATGACAGTGATGAAAAAATTGATCATTTGTATCTAGAGCCCCAAGTACTTGCAGGGCCAGAAGTCGTTTCAACGATTCAGCAAGCCGATGCGATTATCTTAAGTGCGGGTAGTTTTATGACCAGTATTATGCCGTCTATGTTGGTGGCTAATATTCGCGATGCTATCAATCAGAGCACAGCACCCCTTATTTTAGTGGTGAACATAAAAGAAGAGCACTTGGGGGGTGATATGGTATTAACCTTTGCCAATCAGATTGATCTGTTACAAAAAGCAGGGATTCGGGCTCTTGAACATATTCTTTGGCCCGCTAATCGTGATTTATTAGCTCAAGATCTTGCAAAGTATCCAATAACACAAGTCGATATGAAACCTTGTGAACGAGGTTTGCACGACGAAGACGCTTTAAAAGCTGCTATTTTTGACGTGTTGTAATTATTATAGCGTGAATGATGTAGAAAAAAGGCTGCGTGAGCAGCCTTTTTTATGTTTATACATTGAATCTAAAATTCAACTGATAAAAGAACCTAAAGCACCATGTCTTTTAGTTTCTTCAAGGGTAACACTTTTACCTTGGTGCTTGCTGGCTTAGCCGCAACGTCCATTAACTCGCCAGGCTTGAACGGGTTAGGTACGTTTTTACGTGCTTTTTGGGCAGGTTTTTTAACGGTTTTTATTTTTAGCAGCCCCGGCAATGTGAATTCGCCAACTCCACGTTTTTTTACGTGACGTTCAATGATGTCACCCAGTTCGTCTAGAACGCTAGCCACTTCTTTTTTACTTAATTCAGTTTTCTCAACAAGTTCAGTTACAAGCTGAGTTTTAGTGAACTTTTCTTTAAGAGCCGTTAGTTTCTTAACCGGTGCTTCTACTAGTTTTTTAGCAGAAGCTTTCTTTGCTGGTGCTTTTTTAGCAACAGGTTTTTTCTTAGCAGCCATGGTAGTTCCTTTGATACTATTAAATTGAGGTAAGCTATTTTTTGGAAAAAGTTCGAATTACGCGTTGTACTTTGCTTATAGACTCTATTTTTAAAGCAAAAAAATAGGGCATGCAAGTGCAATACCCTATTTTTACAGTGTTTTTGTTAATTTTATTAACAAAAGGCCGGTTTAACGCAATAATTTAATTAATGAACTTAAAATACCGGTATATTTTTCAGGCAATAAACGCTGTAAACGATCCATGAATTTGGCATCCTGTCCAATTAGAATACGGCGCTTATCTTTACGCACGCCACTCAGGATTGTTTGTGCGGCTTGTTTTGGCGTCGTGCGTGCCATCTTGTTAAAATCTTCTATTTGTTGGGCATGGGATTGATCGCCTATCATTGACGTATGCATACGACCATTGGCAACAATATTTGTTTTAATACCTCCTGGATGAACGCAGCCAACATAAAGATGGGTATTTTTTACTTCTTGTCTTAATGATTCTGTAAAGCCTCTAACGGCAAATTTAGCCGCATTGTATTGCGACTGTGTTGGCAACGCGATGATGCCAAAAATACTGGAAATATTGATAATGGCGGCTTCAGGACGAGTTAAAAAGTGTGGTAAGAAGCTTTTGGTGCCATAGACTACGCCCCAGAAATTTATTTTCATTATCCATTCAAAATCGTCGTAACTGCAATGTTCTACCGTCTCTGCAAGTGCTACGCCCGCGTTATTAAAGAGCATGTCAGCATGGCCAAATTCGTTAATGACTGTTTGAACATACTGTTCAAATGCTTGGCGCTCTGATACGTCTAACTGGGTGATTAATACTTTGCCATTGCCGTTTAAACTTGCCTTGGTTTCTTCAAGTCCTTTTAGATTAACATCTGACAATGCAAGAAAAGCACCTTCTGAGCTTAATTCTTGTGCCAGTGCGCGACCGATACCAGAACCTGCGCCAGTGATGACGGCTACTTTGTTTGAAAAAGATTTCATGGAATACCTTAGCGTTAGTAATTATTATGTGCCGTTTATAAACGATTGTATTGCTGGTTCGTTTGAAAAATAGTCATATACCTAGTGATGAACATAAGACTACTCCAGTTGTGAGCGCCAACAAGGTACAATTACGCCGTATATTTACCTTATAGCCGATATTTTTAATTAAAGTCGTGCAAACTGGGCGAACAAGTATCGGCAAAGACGTTAAAGTCGGTATAATGCTGAGCTTAACTATCTTCATATCCATCTATCTCTTTATCTAATAAATAGGATTAATTAATGCGCACTCACTATTGTGGTGATATCAACGAAACCTCGATTGACGATACCGTCACTTTTTGTGGCTGGGTTCACCGCCGCCGTGATCATGGTGGGGTAATATTCTTAGACGTACGAGATCGTGAAGGCATCGTACAAGTTGTTTTTGACCCAGATACAATCGAAGCTTTTAATACGGCTGATAGCGTACGTTCTGAATTTGTTGTACAGATTGTAGGTCTTGTTCGTGGTCGTCCTGATGGCTCAGTAAACAAAGGCATGCGTACCGGTAAAATTGAGATCTTGGGTCAAGAGATTACGGTTTTAAACAAAGCGCAAACACCTCCTTTTCCACTAGATGGTTATACCGATGTTGGTGAAGATATTCGTTTAAAGTATCGCTATATGGATATGCGTCGCCCTGAAATGCAAGAGAAAATGCGTTTCCGTTCTAAAGTAAGTTCAAATCTACGTCGTTATTTAGAAGATAACGGTTTCCTAGATATCGAAACGCCTATTTTGACCCGTGCAACGCCGGAAGGCGCCCGTGACTATCTAGTACCTTCGCGTACCCATGAACATAGCTTTTTTGCTTTACCTCAGTCGCCACAGTTGTTTAAGCAGTTGTTGATGGTGGCCGGTTTTGACCGTTACTACCAAATTGCTAAATGTTTCCGTGATGAAGATTTACGTGCCGATCGTCAGCCTGAGTTTACTCAGATAGATATCGAAGCGTCGTTCATTAACGAAAAAGAAATCATGACTCTGACTCAGAACATGATTACTGAATTGTTTGAAAAAGAATTAGAGGTGAAGTTGGGCGAATTCCCATGCATGCCTTATAGCGAAGCCATGTCTAAGTACGGTAGCGATAAGCCTGACTTACGTATTCCTTTGCAGTTGGTTGATATTGCTGAATTCCTGCAAGACATCGACTTCAAAGTATTCGCGGCGCCTGCTAAAGATCCTGAAGGTCGCGTTGCGGCATTACGTGTTCCTGGTGGCGCTAGCATTAGCCGTAAGCAGATTGATGCCTATACAAAGTTTGTTAGCATCTATGGCGCTAAAGGTTTGGCATGGATTAAGGTTAATGATATTGAGAAGGGCATAGAAGGTTTACAGTCCCCAATTATCAAGTTCATTGGCGATGACAATACCCTAGCGATCATGGAGAAGTTGGGCGCCGAAAGCGGCGATATCATCTTCTTTGGTGCGGATAAAGAAATGATCGTGAACGAAGCTTTGGGTGCGTTGCGCAGTAAGCTGGGTGAAGATCTGGATCTTTATACCTGCAAGTGGGCGCCAATGTGGGTGGTTGATTTCCCAATGTTTGAAAAGACAAAAGATGGTGGCATTACGGCCATTCACCATCCGTTCACGGCGCCTTCTTGTAGCGCTGAAGAATTGAAAGCGAGCCCATTGACCGCCCTTTCTCGTGCGTATGACATGGTTTTAAATGGGTGTGAGTTGGGCGGCGGTTCAATCCGTATTCATGATCAATCTATGCAAGAGACAGTGTTTGAAATTTTAGGCATTAGCGAAGAAGAGCAACAAGAGAAGTTTGGCTTCTTATTAGACGCACTTAAGTTTGGTGCGCCACCCCACGGTGGTTTGGCATTTGGTCTTGATCGCTTGGTGATGTTGCTAACCGGTTCTACTTCGATTCGTGAAGTGATTGCGTTCCCTAAAACACAATCGGCGGCGTGTGCAATGACACAAGCGCCAGGTGTTGTGGGTAATGCTCAGTTACGAGAATTGAATATTAAACTGCGTGAAAAACCTAAAGCTGAATAATCTTTAGCACGGTTTTAAACGTAACAATAAAGCCAGCTTGCTGGCTTTATTGTTGTCTGCCGTAACGAAAATTGTTATTGGTCATTATTGAACAGGTAAGAAGGTATTTATGGACACTCGTAAATTAACATCTGCAGAGTTTCACGCGACTAAAATCGGTAAGCCTGAAAAAATTGAAGCCGGCGAACCATTATTTGATTTTTGGGCGTATGTTGAAGCCATTCCTGCAGAAGATTTTGGTGATAATGATTGCACTGCAGGGGTGGTTGGCCATGTTTATCGCATGGGAGATCAATTTGAGCACGTTCTGATTCAATCTCAATATGCTGAAATAGCGATGGCACTGGTTTTGGATTTAGCTAAAAAAGAAGTTTATGGCCATTATTTATTGGATATTCGCCGCGGTCTGCCGGTTATTTAGCCTAGAAATAAAAGCCCTGTTTTATCAACGCATTAAGGTGTGGAGCTAATCGCGATGTTTGATTTAGCGGCGTCTGAGCAGACGTTTAGTCTGTTTACTTATTGGCTCGGTATGGCCGCGGTTGCCGCTATGGCAAGTGCCGCTGTCTTTGAAGCGGGTAATAAACAATATGATTTATTTGGCATTGTAGTGGTCTCTCTTGCCGCGTCATTAGGGGGTGGTTCGTTAAGAGACATGTTGCTTGATCGACCGGTATTTTGGATTGCTGATCAAACTTATCTATTAATTGCCATGCTCGCGGCTTTCAGTGTCTTCGTCTTAGTGCGCTGGTGGGCGATGCCGATGCGTTTATTTTTAGTGCTTGATGCCATTGGTTTGGCGTTATTCAGTATTACGGGCACAGAGGCTGCGCTTCAGCTTAACGCTTCACCTTTGGTGGCCAGTTTTATGGGTGTAACGACCGGTGTTATGGGGGGAATATTAAGGGACGTATTGTGCAATGAAGAGCCGATGGTCTTTAAAGGGCCGCTAAATGCAACGCCTTCATGGTTAGGCAGTTGGTTGTATATCGGTTTGATAGAATTACAGGTTAGTATGATTTTAGCGAGTTTAGTTGCCGGTGGTCTTATTTTCTTAGCGAGAGGTTATGCTATTTGGAAGGGGATCAATTTACCGACGTTTCGCACCAAAAAAATTATTGATCCGGATGATGTATAGAAAAATACCGTTATCCGTAAATTGAGCCATACACATACAGCAATACGAAAAAAGAAATACGAAAAAAGACATTAATTATTGAGGTTTCAAATATGAAAAACGTCGTCATAACGGGTGCAAACAGAGGCATAGGTCTAGAGCTTGCGAAACATTACCGCGCTCAGGATTGTACCGTTATCGCCATTTGCCGTGAGTCATCAGACGCATTAGATGATATTGCCGACATGGTCATCAGTGATATTGATGTGCGCTCTGAAGATTCGATTGCCATGGTGGCTGAAGTGCTTGCCAGTACCTTGATTAATTCTGACTCGGGGCAGAAAATCGATATCTTGATTAATAATGCTGGGGTCTTGATGAATGATTCTTTAGAAGACATGGACTTTGATAGCATTCAAACTCAGTTAGACGTTAATGCGATTGCACCTTTGCGTATCACGCACGCTTTTCAAAGTATGCTTTTTGAAGGCAGCAAGGTCGCTATGATCACCAGTCGAATGGGCTCGCTGGCAGACAACAGTTCCGGTGCTTATTACGGTTATCGCGCGTCGAAAGCGGCCTTGAATGCTTTTGGTAAATCTTTAGCCATTGATCTCAAGCCTAAGGGGATTGCCGTTGCTTTATTGCACCCGGGTTTTGTGCAAACGCGTATGGTTGGTTTTAACGGTGATATTTCTCCAGAACAAGCGGCTAATGGCTTAGCTCAGCGCATCGAAGAGCTGACACTAGAAAATACAGGAAGCTTCTGGCACTCCAATGGTGAGGTTTTACCTTGGTAGTCTGTCAGTACAGGTAAGACTGACAACAAAAAAGCCTCGTTATTAATAATGGGGCTTTTTTGTTTACAGTCATTTATTTAGTGTCAAAAGACATTCTAAATGGACGAAAAATAATGATAAAAGTGTATTTGGCAAATCGTCCACCTTTAGCGGAGTACCTCAATACCAAGGTAATAGACCAGTTGCCGGTTGGGGAAGTAAAACGAATTGCGACCGAAACGGGCAATCACTGGCGTAAAATATTTAATGTGTATGCCAAACTTGTTTATTGTTTAGCTGAAAAAACGGCTAATCCATTATTGAAACAGTATCCCAGCTGGCAAGCTTATCGAGAGCAATCTCTGTTACAGCAGGGCAGTGAAACTGAGCTACATCTTGAGGGTTCATTTGTTGATAGCTCTGCAACGTCGTCAGAATTGAACAGAGTGTCTGAAAATAATTCTGCGATTCATATTATTATGGGTAAGGCTTTCTCTGAGCGCCTATTAGCCGATGTCCCAGGAAAATGTGGGCGAGTCGAGTGGTTGGATAAGGATTTTGCGATTAATCGACCCCTGAAAATAATTGTGTGTCCTTATTTTGATTATCGCCAGCTCTCAAATATTAAAATTGACCGCTTGGCTGAATTAATCGTCTCATTGCAAGACAGTCATTGCGCTGCGAATTCTTAATCATGCTGAGGAATTGATGTGAAGCTGAGCCTGTTTGAACCTATCGTATATACAAAAATATTTAATGTAAAAAGTCGTCTCTTTTGCCTAGTCATTTTCTTGTATTGTCCAATGGCCGCCCTGTCGGCACCAGTGACTTATATCGATCTCGCATTAGGGTTAGGTGTTCATGTGCTGGGGGAGTCTGATGAGGGCGCGGCTAGCAAACTCATTAAAGCGGGTATGGGCGTTCAGTGGTTTCCTTTTTTAAGTACACAGTTGGGGGTTTGGTCGTGGAGCAGTAAGGCACAATCTGATCGAGCCTCTGAGGATGATTCTGAACAAGATACGATTGCTTTATTCGATGGCTTAAGTGCTTCTTGGGAGGTCGTGTTGCAGTGGCCTATCGACAATACAGGTTCACCGTTGAGTGCAGGGCCTTATTATCGTTATGGGCAGCATTGCTGGTCTGCGGTATTAACGGGTTTGGTTGAGCCTTGGTCAAAGAAAGGCTGTTCAGAATTAAATACGGTGGGTTTTTCTTTTCCTATGGCAAAAGCGACAAATGAGGGGGCGTATATTGAGTACACCCGAACGAGATTTGATGATCTATCGTCAAGTTCGTTGCAGTTAGGCGTTAAGCTTGCGTTTTAAGAGTCATTATTTTGATTGCATTGTTAGCGGCTATTACTATTGATGTTATGTTTATTACGTCAAATTAGTAGGGGGAATTACTTTATATTAAGTAGTCAGTAAAAGGTAAAATAATAAATTTAGATGTCCTGTACTCGATGGTTATTCTAATCTAACTGGCAAGTTTTTCGTGAAGAATGCCGAGCGTATAACGGTAATAATTATAGGATAAAAGTAAACATGTGGCATAAGCACTTGGCCGTTTTGGCTTTGATAGTTACTTTCGTAGCATCAGCATCAGCACCTGTACACGCACACTCCTTTGGTGAACTTGATAGCTTACCGCTGCCGTTTCATCTTTATGCTTGGGGTGCCGCGTTGGCATTAGTGTGCTCCTTTCTGGTAGTGGCCTTTGTGGTGGCCTATTCCAAAGAGCGAGCTCATACTTGGTCTAAAGACATCTCTCACAGTAAATTAATCGTTTTTGCGCGCCGCTGCCATACGGTTCGTTTCCTGCAACTATTGAGTGTGGGTGGCTTATTACTTTGTATTGCCACAGGGTTGTTCGGTAATAAAAGCCCTTATGGCAATTTTAATATGACGTTTTTCTGGATTGTTTTCATGTTGGGCTTTAGTTATTTAAGTGCGTTATTTGGCAATATTTATGCGCGGATCAATCCCTTTATGTTAATAAGCTTGTTGCTAAATAAAGTGTTTTCTTTTGATCGAATACGTATCCGCTACGATCTTAGGTTAGCATATTGGCCGGCCTTACTTTTCTATTTTATTTTTATATGGATTGAGTTATTTGTTGGGGGTACGCCTTACTCTCTATCGATCATGTTGCTCTGTTATAGCTTAATTAGTATGGTTGGTGTGGCATTATTGGGCAGCCAAGTGTGGTTTAAATACTGTGATTTCTTTAGCGTTTTTTTTGGGCTTCTTGCCTTAATGTCGCCCGTGAAATATTCACCTTCAGATCGTATTGGGTTGAAAATTAGTCCATCACGGATAGAGTTGAGAATGCCTTTTAGTAGACTGCTGGAAGGTTCTGCTGAGCATGTCAGTTTACTGGTGTTTATTTTGTTTATGTTGTCTTCTACTGCCTTTGACGGTTTGCACGAGACTGTTATCTGGAAACAATATTTCTGGCTGGATTTGTATCATGGCTTTTTGCAATACTATACGAGTCAAAATCCTTTTGCTGCTTATGCTGCGATGTCAGAATTGTACCGATATTGGCAAAGTTTATGGCTGCTACTTTCCCCTTTAATTTACTGGGCAATCTTGTTCGCAGTGATCAGCTTGAGTAGCTTTTTAATGGGTTCGACAGTGAGTGTTAAAACACTGCTCTTAAAAATGGCCTATCCCTTGTTACCGATCGCGTTGGTCTACCATATAGCGCATTATTATACGCTGATTCAATCTCAGGGAATTAAAATAATCAGCTTGGCGTCAGACCCATTCGGTTGGGGAGACAATTGGTTTGGCACTGCAAAATGGTTACAGCGGGTATTTATTCCTGATGCTAACGTGACGTGGCATGTGCAGGTAGGACTGATCGTTATGGGTCATGTTGTTAGTGTCTATCTGGCTCACAGAGTGGTGTGGGCAGAGGCTAATAAGGATGCCAGAGTACATCTCAGCCAGTTACCTATGTTATTTCTCATGATTGGTTTTACGACGAGTGGGTTATGGATTTTGTCGCAACCGACGGGCTAATTACAAAAAAAAGGCCTGCTTGCGCAGGCCTCTATAGAAATATCAACTCTTATACTTATATCTGAGTCCCAATTCTTTGTCTAGGGTGCGAAATCTCCCAGCGGTGGTGCCTGACGCAGTATCGGCGCAGTCGCTGATTGTAGACCGTTGGCTTGTATGGCTGCGCTGGATAGCTCAGTGCGTTCCCATGTTTGCAGAAAGACTTCGGCAGAATTAAACAAGTGGCGAGTCTGCTCAGTATTTCCATCAAGTACAACTTCTTCAACAAAGTCCGTGAGCATTCCGTAGTGAGCATTTCCATCAACATCTTGGTGCCAAGTGCGTGCTTCGTTACCGTTGGTATCGATACTATTGGGTTGATTAAAGACGACGGCTCCAACACCGTTGAATTCGCTCATTGTGCTGAAAGGCGCGCCACTGAATAGAGAAAAAGGGTAGCTAATTGGATTGTCAGGATTGTTGCGTGGACTAGATTGTCCGGATAAGCCATTTGTGTCGGTGCCGTAGCCAAAACCAAACAGAAATGGACTCTTGCCTAAAGCGGCACGGTTTGCCATTGCTGTAGAGTAAATGTCCGCCGTTTCGTCCATGTTGTTGCGAAAGCCTGCGCTCGAGCCATTGCTGGGGTACAAAATACCGCCATTGGCCAGTAAACGGGTGGCTTGGTCAATGGTAGTACCGCCAAAAGTGCCGTGGGTTGAAACAAATGGATAGACAGGGTCTTGGGCCTCTGCAAGTTCTAGTGCTTGGGTTTTCATGCCCATTTCCATGTGATCCCAGTCAAAGATAAATCCCATTTGCATTATTTTACCGTAGGTATATAAACCTGCGGGTGTCATCCAGCGCGCATTGCATTGTCTGGTCTCTGGGTAGCAAGCTGTAGTTCCTCCATAGCGATTCTCTTGGCCAGTGGGAATGCAAATAGGCAGTTCTGAGGGATCTTGTATGCTGCCACCGGTGTCGCCCCATAAGTACCCACTAAATCCTACCGTAACCTCTTCTTCTGGGCAGTCATAAGTTGTCCACCATTCACCCGTTGGCAGTTCTGTGGTTTCTATATTAGCGGTCAGAGCTTCGAGTTTCGCCGCATTGGGTTGGCCTTCGAAGAGATCTGTCAGACCGGCAAGATCACCTGACGGCATGCCGCCGCTGTTTTCTTTATTACCCACGTTCAAAATTAAACCGTCAAAAATACCGTTTCCACCAAAAGCATTGTCAAACTCATGAATGGATATGATCTGTCGTACGCCCCAGTCATGAACACGTTTCATTTGGGTGGCTATAGAGTTGGGGTTACCTTCTTCTACCGTGCATTCATAGCTATTCTCAATGATTCCAGTGCCGTTTTCTTCAAAAGGTCGCTGCGTTCTTAAGGGGTTATATTTCAGTTTACAGTCAAATAGGTTTGAAATTTCTAGGCCGAGAACGACAGCAATCTTACCATCTTCTATGATGGCTCGGGCTTCGTTAGAAGAATGAACAATTTGGAAGAAGCCTTTTCCTGGGCCGCCGTATTGTGCATCGATGTAATTTTCCATCGCGTACATGGTGCCTACCTGACGACCGGCATTGTTCATTGAGTTACAGTCGCGGGTTGGATCACCCGATATATTGCGCTGAAGTTCGCAGAGCGTTTCATTGTCGACGAGGTCGTTAACAACCACACGCAGTCCACCTGCCCAAGAACGCTCTATCCATTTCCAGTAAATCGCTTCGTGAATAAGGTTGTCGCGCTTTGGCCATTCACTGAATGTTGGAAAACCATCGGTAGCATGACCCTCAGGGTTATCCGCAAATAGTCCACCAATAACGTCTTTTTCACCATTAGCACCGTGATCGACTGCACAATTACCAATAGCATGTTCAATTCCAAATTTATGGAAAGGCTTCCCCCAATGGGCCCCTCCTAAAAACTCAGTAGCGCTGATATGCACATGGGCATCAGCGTGGCCGAGTACTGTTCCGTCAGGTTGTGTTCCCTTAAAGGGCTGACCAATAAAATTACTTTGTGCTTCTGGAAATTTAGCACAGCCAATTCCGCGTTCAAAACTAAAGGCTTCTTTTGTGGGTGCACTTTCCGGAGCTTGCGTTTGTAAACGGCCATCATCGTTGATCGCTAGGTTGAGGTCTTGACTGGTCAGAGTAAAGTTATCCGTTAGGATCTCAGGGTCTACAAAATCGTACAATTCAACAATGGCTTCTGGTGTTGGTTCAATGTCATAAGCCGGGGTTTCAGGATAAATACTGGTATCGCCAACAGCAAGAACACGCCAATCAGCATTGTCATTAGCGTTTGCACTTTCAATATTATTTATCGCTGACGAAGTAGTAGCGGCAAGCAGTTGATGGTTACTGTTGTACAGCATATAACTGCCAAGGGCCGTTGGCTTCATGTAAAAGGTTTCCGCTGCTGAGCTATCGTCAGTTGATGCGGCGTAGCTGTCGCCATCTGCAGTAATGTAATTGCCGTTGCTAGCTTTAATGACCCAGCATGCATTACTCATCTGATACCGAGTGAGTTTTGAGTCACCCAGGTCAGTTTCGTCATTATCTTCATCATTATTGCAACCGATGTCTTGAGTGTCTATATTTCCGTCGTTATCGTTATCTAGACCATCATTACATTGCGTTGTCGGAGAATCTGAGCTGTTATTTGATGCAAGGCCACTGCTTGAGGAACTGTCTCCGCATGCTGTGAGCATGCTGGCTAATAGCGCAGCGAGCATAGTGTAGTTGAGTGTACGCATGAAAAGACTCCGTTAAAAATAATGGATTATCCAATATTCAATATTAAATGTATCGTATCAATGCCAATATAGCGAATAAATATCTTTCTTATGTAGACCCGCTGAATGACGAACGTGGCTTAATCTGGTGATAGTCAAGTGTGATGGTTAACTATCATCGCCATATTGCGTAAGCTTCTGTTAAAATCTTTATAATTAACTTTCAGAGGATTTTTTATGTTGATGATTTTTCTATATATCGTGATCGGAGCTTTAATTATGTTCGCCTTGGTGCGCGCCTTTACCGGCACAAGCGGCACCAGTGTCGCTGGCAATATTGATGTGGGCGCCGCATTTTTAGCTGAAAATAAGATCAACGAAGGTGTTCAGGAAACAGAGTCTGGTTTGCAGTATCTTCAACTGCAAGCGGGTTCGGGCAGTGAGCACCCTAGTGCAAAAACAAAAGTTTCGGCTCATTACCACGGTACGTTAATTGATGGTACGGTCTTTGACAGTTCGGTTGATCGTGGCCAGCCTTTAGAGTTCGGTTTAAATCAAGTGATTCGAGGTTGGACTGAAGGTTTGCAGTTGATGGTTGTCGGTGAAAAAATGCGTTTATTCATTCCTAGCAAATTGGCTTATGGTAATCGTCCTGCGGGAGCAATCCCTGGTGGTTCAGTTTTGATCTTTGACGTTGAATTAATCGCGATTAATTCGTAGATTCTGACCTTACATTACAAATTTATCTTTGTTCACTCGTATAAGAAGGATAAGTCACTTGAAATTCCCTGTGACGCCCTTATTATCTACGTCAGTACTCGATAATTTAATCAATGGAGCGACAAATGGAACATGTAAATACGGGCACCGCGCAAAATGTGACGAGTGCACAAACTCAAAAGGTATTACGTAATACCTATATGCTGCTTAGCATGACGTTAGCCTTCAGTGCTTTAACGGCCGGCATCTCAATGTCGATCAACCTAGGTGGTGGTACCGCGATGATGATGTCGTTGGCGGCCCTGGCCCTTGTATGGTTTGTTCTTCCTCGTACAGCGAATACGGCGATGGGCCTTCCGGTTGTATTCTTATTCACTGGCCTTTTAGGTGCAGCGCTGGGACCTATGCTTAATCGCTACCTTGCTTTGCCAAACGGCGCTGAAATGGTTATGCAGGCATTGGGCGGCACCGCGATTATTTTCTTCTCGCTTTCTGCTTATGTATTAACGACGAAAAAAGACTTCTCTTTCATGGGTGGCTTTTTGTTTGCAGGTTTGATGATTGTTATCGTCGGTGCTGTTGGCGCGATGATCGCGTCTTACTTCTTTGGCGTTGATATTTCACTGTTTTCTTTAGCCCTATCTGGCGCTATTGTGTTGTTAATGTCTGGCCTAATTTTGTTTGATACCAGCCGTATCATCAATGGTGGCGAAACTAACTACATTATGGCAACAGTTGGTTTGTACTTGAACATCTACAACTTGTTCACGGCTTTACTGCACATTATCGGTGCTACTAGCGACGATTAATGTGTTGAATAAAAAGAAGGCGGTGCCTTCTTTTTATTGCTCTTTTTTCTGACTATTTCTAGTCTATCTTTTTCAGCTCTCGTTCCACTTTGATGTCACCTTAGCTCCCTTTTTCGCTCTCTATTACCTTACTTTTATTACTTTCCTATTGCTGTGTTATTTCTGAAACTTTATCTATTAACTCTCTGCTAGTACTTGCCTAAGCCTGCTGTTAATTAATGAGCATGAAGACTGGTATTTTTTCTTGAAACATTGAATGATAAGGGCATAAATACATAAGAGTGATGACATGAGTAACCACCTGTTAATTGACCAATACGAAATACTAAAACAAGAATTACGGGCTCACCGTGATGACTTTACCCAAGTGCACGGGACGCGTTTGCATCGTTCTTTAAGTTGGTTAAAGGCGGCGGGAGAACAACTTCAAAGTGATAATGTCGATCAAGCCTTTATTAATCTTTGGATAAGTTTCAGTGCCTGTTTTTATATTGAAGGTGAGGAACCTATCACCCCTTTTATCGAAAAGCTGGTAGCGCTTGATGATCAGCAGCGTATTTATACCTGTTTGTGGAATGAGTATTCGGGCTCGGTGAAGGCATTAATTAAAAACCCTTATGTTTTCGCAGAGTTTTGGCAAGCGCAGCGTTTGAAAGGTGATCAGAAAGATAGCCGTGAGGCGTTAGAGGCGACAGAGTCAGCGTGGCGCACCCGCTTTAATCAATCATCTGTTGAGGCTCTTAATTGCTTAAGCCGAAAGAAAGTTGCACCGTTATTCTCTATTGTACTGGATCGTTTATATGTACTGCGCAATCAAGTATTACAGGGCGGTGCGACGTACCAGAGCCAGGTAAATCGAGAGCAAGTTAATGATGGTGTTGTTCTGCTAGCCAGCATAATGCCGATTATTATTCGTATTATGTTGAGTAGCAGTGAAGAAGACTGGGGTGATATTGCGTATCCAGTCATTTAAAATACTGTTATTCAATGCGCTCACTCAATAACAGGATAGCGCGCTTACATGCGCTCTAACGTTTCAATACCCAGAAGGTTTAAACCTTGCTTAATGGTTTTACCCGCAAGAGCTGCTAAACGTAAACGGCTCATTTTTTGATCTTCTGTCTCTGCATTAAGAATAGGGCAGTGCTCGTAAAAGCTTGAGAACAGACCTGCCACTTCATAGATATAGCTGCATAAAGTATGTGGCTGTCCACGCTGGCTGATGCGCTCTAGAATTTCTGGAAACTGCATGAGCTTGTTGGCAAGATCTTTTTCTTTTTCTGCTGCCAGTTTTACTTCGCCTTGAATGCTGTTCATTTCCAAGCCGGCTTTGTTAAAGATACTGGCTACGCGAGTATAAGCGTACATTAGGTAAGGTGCTGTATTACCTTCAAAGCTTAGCATTTGGTCAAAGTTGAAGATGTAATCACGGGCGCGATCTTTTGATAGATCGGCGTATTTTACCGCTGAAATGCCGACCGCTTTACCAATTTTATCCACTTCAGTTTGATCCATGTCTGGATTTTTACTGCGTACCAAAGCAATGGCACGCACTTCGGCTTCGTCTAATAAATCAACAAGCTTAACCGTGCCGCCACTGCGGGTTTTGAAAGGCTTACCATCTTCACCATTCATCGTGCCAAAACCTAAATGCTCTAAGCTGACGTTCTCATTGGCAAAGCCGGCTTTATGAGCAAGGGCAAATACTTGATTAAAGTGCAATGCTTGGCGTTGGTCGACAAAATATAAAACACGGTCTGCGTGTAATTGTTGTGCGCGGTAGCGAATAGCGGCTAAATCGCTGGTGGCGTATAAAAAGCCACCGCCAGATTTTTGCACTATGATCGGCAGAGCATCGCCTTCTTTATTTTTGAATTCATCAAGGAATACGCACTGAGCGCCATCACTTTCAGTCAGTAAGTTTGCTTTGCTTAATTCATCAACAATCGATTGCAGGTCATCATTGTAAGCACTTTCACCCCGTACATCCGCGGCCGTTAAGCTGACGCCTAGACGCTTATACAAGGTCAAGCAGTGCGCGAGAGAAATGCTATTGAATTCTGCCCATAGTTTGTTGCAGTATTCATCGCCCGATTGCAGAGCAACGACTAGTTCACGGGCGCGTACTGCAAACGTTTCCGATTCATCAAAACGACCTTTAGAGGCGCGATAGAAACCTTCAAGGTCAGCTAAATCTAACGATTCACCATTGTTTTGTTGCTCTTCCATATAGGCCAATAGCATACCAAATTGGGTACCCCAGTCACCTACGTGGTTTTGACGAACAACGTTATGGCCTTGGAACTCAAGTGCGCGCACAACGGCATCACCGATGATGCTAGAACGAAGGTGGCCAACGTGCATTTCTTTTGCAAGATTGGGTGAGCTGTAATCAACCACAATGGTTTGCGGTGTGATGGCTCGCTTGATGCCAATGTAATCATCCGCTAATGCATGACAAACTTGTTGTTCTAACCAGCTGTCATTGACGAAGAAATTGATAAAACCAGGGCCAGCGATTTGGGTATCGCTAATACGAGGATCTTTAGGCATAGCGGTAATGATTTTCTCGGCCAATTCGCAAGGGTTCATACCGGCAGGTTTTGCGAGCATCATGGCAATGTTGCAAGCAAAGTCGCCGTGGCTTTTATCTTTGGTATTTGAGAGGTTAATACGCGGGCTGACATCTTCAGCAATAACACCTTGCTGTTTTAGTATATCAATGGCTTGTGATAATAGTGCTTCGACAACCGATTTCATGCTGCTACCTTTATATTGCTCATGCGAGCCCGCTGTAAATTTCTGGGAGCAGATTTTACGCGATAGTCACAGGCTTGTCTTGTTTAACATGTAATGCTTAGATGAGAATATTAAGCTTCGCTACCCAGGTGTTCTAGGGCGCTTGGTTTGCATAAGAACTTCCTTTGGCAGCACTGGCCAGGCATTTACTGCAAATATAGGCGGGTTCGCTCACCATGCGTTAAATATAGAAAGCCTAGATCAAAGCGTATCGTGACTATCATAAAATTAAATACTCAATATTGATGGAGATAGCGTTATCGAATACGTTTTATTGGGTGGATTATCACCCTGCTATGCATGTTAAAGGGGTGGTTGATTTTGCTAATAACGAAATCGTATGTCCGTTCAAGGGAGTCGATTGTATAGGTTTCTCCGGAAGGTCTAAAACGTGAGATTTTAGTGACATTATTAATAGACATTGAGGTCAGTATCAATTAGCTCCGGTGTTGGCGAACATCATGGGTGATCAATTTCCCAGCAGTCATCGTAACATTTTGGGTTAGATTAAAGCCTCGTTAAAGCACTCAATGAAACGGTGGTTCTGGAGCGTAAGCAAGGAAATAAGGACGAGTTACTCACTATTGTGGTTAGGCTTCCCGCTAATAGTCTATCTATACACGCTAAGAGCTTTTAGAGAACGTTGAAAGTCGGCAGCAAAATGGCTGCTCTCTAAGGCCCTTATTTTTGCGATTATGCATACTGAGTCGGCTTTTAACCCTTTGGCCCGCAGCCATATTCTTGCTTTTGGTTTTATGCAAATTGTGCCTGAATCCGCAGGGCGATACGCTAGCGGTCTTAGGAAAAGAACGTTTATTAACAGGCCGTGACTTGTCTGAGCCCAAAAAAATATTGAGATGGGTGCTGCATATTTACCTATTTTAGATTGTCAGTATCTAAAAAGCATTACAGATGTCCACAGCCAACAACTGTGCATTATTACTGTTATAGTAATGTGGATAAAAATGTAGCGCGGGAATTCAGTGGGACAACGTTGGTCGACAAGGTATTGCCTTTGATTAATCGTTTACCTTTCAGCAGTTGTATGCCTATTTACGCAGCAACTTAAAAATACGAGAGCCCATAACGGCATACAAAAAGTTACTAAAACGTTGCCTTTGTATAGTTAATCTAATGGCAGGTTTGGTCTCTTTACAGGGGTGAGGTGAAAGCGGCATACTGATTGTTGATCGTTGAATGATTTATATAAAAAATGCACAAGAGGGGATTATGCAGACATATTATAATAAAAAAGCGAAGGAATGTGAGGATGTTGTTGCTAAGTTACAGCTGCAAATAGAGCGAATGAGCAGTGATGAGGCAGCCAGTTTAAACGAACAAATGAATAAGGTGCGTCGTGAAATGAAAAATTATAAAGACGCACTTAAAACGGTTGAGGCTTCAATCTAGTATAATCAAGCCTTAAATCTCGAAAATTGCACCTTTATTAAGGCCTTCAAACGCCTTAACGGTGATTCTTCTTTTAGGGTTTTCATTATGCAATATTTCAGCAATGTGAGCGGCAATGCATTCCACGGTAGTATCACACGGCATAATGTAGCAGACTCGTTTTGGCAAACTTAGTTTAAAGTGCCCTTGAGGTGCATCATAGGCAAAATGCATTGGAGCTTGTTCATCGTTGTGGGTGCTAATAAGGTCATCTTTGCTGCCAACATAAATATCACTCCAGCGTTCTGCCCAATTATGTTCTAAATCTTTATCCCGCGCGCCATCGCACCAAATTTGAATGCGTGATCTATGGCCATGTGCGATGCGTTGGCAATTACCATCGTGCTTTTTTAATCCATGGCTGTAATGATAATAAGCGGTGTTAATTTCTTCTGCTTCGAACGTGAGCTGAATGTGATCAAGATTGTCTGGAAAGTAACCTGCAAGCTGTCTGATAGACCATTGAGCTGCCGTTTTCTCGTCGATGTGTTTGGCATCAATTAAGGCAACCGCTTCAAGAGGCGCATCCATCGTTAATATATCATCACTACCAAAGTTCCAGCTTAGGGTGATTCGATTATCATTGATTTCATAGCTTAGGCGCTCAGATTTAGTGGGTACTAATAATCGGTGATCCAATTCATCGTCTAGCCAGTTGCGCAAGACCTTCTTAACGACGCCGAAATCCCAAATCATACTCGTTTGATCTAAGCCTCCGTCCAATAATACGGACGCCAGCCAAGTTTCGCCGACTAAACCGCGTTTGTCATCCAGGTAACTGAAATCTACATTGGTGAGGTTGTCGACAAATAACTGCATGAAAATCTCTTGCTTGGGTTTCAAAAGAGGGCATTCTACCCGAAGTTAACCCCACAGCGTAGTACCAGTTGCGTTATAATGGTTTTCTTTACTGTTTTACCTATCATATACAACCGTTGGAAATAAATAGAGTGGCTATGAAATACCTCAATTTGGATGATTTTGATCGTGCATGGATCTTTCGTCATAAAGACCTGCCATTAACTGAAGATGTAAAAGCAGCCATTAAGCCTTATACCGAATCGGTATCGAATCAGTTGTGGAATCAATATATTTCTCAGCAGTCAGGTCACTCATCTCAATTCGGTAATGGTGATTGGCCAAGTCGTGGCAGTGTTTGGTCAGAGCGTGGTAATTGGCAGCAGGCATGGGAGTCTGAAAAGAACGACTTACCCAGCATTATCACGGAGCATCTCGTTTGGGATGACAATACTAATGTGTTGTTTTTTTATGATAGCGATCGTGTGGTAGAAACCAGTTGGAAAGCGTTTAAGTTAAGTTGGAAAAATTTCTTATTTTTTGATGACGGTCCCATCTTGATGGGTAAAAAACGTAAGCAGGTGGTGCAATTTTTACAAGACGGTCATTTCTCAGTCGGTAAGTTACCCCAGAAATGAAGGCTGTTAATGTTCGGCGCAGCGCCTTCTGGATGTCTGGGGCGATCATGGCTTTCTCGCTGACCGCTATAGCAGGTCGAGAAGCGACGCATACCTTAGCGGAATCTCCGCTGACTGTTTCTCAGTTATTATTCTTTCGTAATGTGATTGGTTTGGTGTTGATAACGGTATTGATATTATTGCGCCATGGCCTTAAAGCCCGAGCGATGTTATCCAGTCAAAGCTTGCCGTTGCATTTTGGGCGTAACTTTGCCCATTTCTGTGGCCAGTGGTGTTGGTTTTATGGATTAGCGTTATTACCGATAGCTCATGTTTTTGCCATTGAATTTACGGTGCCTATTTGGACAGCGATGTTCGCCAGTGTAATATTGTCAGAATCTTTGACGGTTAAGCGCATGATGTCTATTATTTTAGGTTTTATCGGTGTGTTGATTATTCTCCGCCCAGGTATGGTCGACATTGAATCGGCTTCTTGGGTTGTATTGTTAGGGGCGGTTGCTTATGCCTTGACGCACACTCTGACTAAACGGCTTGCAGGGATTGATGGCACTCTAACGATTCTTTTCTATATGCAGGTGATGCAATTGCCGATGGCTTTGTTGTTAGTGGTATTCGATTTTGCTTGGCCGCAAGGAAGTGTTTGGTTATGGGTGCTATTGACCGCTATTGCGGCACTGTCAGCGCATTTTTGTATGGCCAAAGCTTTGTCACTCGCCGATGCAATGATTGTAATGCCGATGGATTTTTTACGTCTGCCCTTGATTGCTGTTGCAGGGTACGTCCTCTATCAAGAGTCGATCGATATGTTTTTATTGTTGGGTGCAGTGATCATGCTACTGGGGAATATGCTGTCTCTCAAAGAAAAGCCCGCTATTAGTGGACCTAAATGATCCGCTAATAGAATTGTTGATTTTTAATGCTACTTGTTTTTCTTCTTCTTGCGTTGTCTCTTCGGGTAAAAAGGCAGTTCACCTTGAGGACGAGATCGAAAGCGTCGATGCATCCATAAGTATTGTTCAGGATGAATTCTAATAAAAGTCTCTAGTTGAGCATTTAGACGAGTCGCTGCGGTGATGTCATCGTCCTCTGCAAGGTCTTCGAATATGGGTGAGAATCGTATGCTGTAGTGGCCATCACTTGTTCGAAACTGACTCACCATCAAAACCGTTGCCCCTGTTTTGCGTGGTAGTCTCATGGCGGCTTTTACGGTCGCCGTTTGCACACCAAAGAAGGGTGCGAAAACAGAGCGTCTAGCGCCAAAGTCTTGATCGTAACCATACCAAACCGTATTGCCTTTTTTAATAAAAGTGGTCATGTCTGCGAGTTGGTGTTTATTAAACTTTTCGTTGCTATAACGCATGCGATGACGCTCTATAACGGCATCGAAAAGCGGGTTGTCATTAGGGCGGTACATATAATTGAAGTTTGAAACGCTATGAACCATTGGCCCAGCCAGATCAAGAATACTGAAGTGCCCGCCCATCAAAACGACACCTTTACCTCTGGCTTCTGCTTCTCTTAAGTTATCTAAGCCATGTATTTCTAGAGTATCGAGTATAGGCTGATGGTCACCCCACCAAGCAATTGTGGTTTCGACCATACCTTTCATATTCGCGATGAAGGATTGCAGCACGAGTTCTTCTTGTTGCTTAGCATCAAGTTCTGGGAAGCAGGCTTGGATGTTCGTTCGGGTGATCGTTAAACGAATGCCACCTTGCTTATACATAAGGGTTCCAAGCTTAGTTCCCAGCCACATTTGTACCTTGTAGGGTAATAATGAAATTAGGTACATTAAAGCTAGGCCTAGCCATGTTATCCAATATCGTGGGTGTAAAAAGTTCGAGTAGTAATACTCTTTAGATATTTCTTTTGTCATTGTTATTCTATCGACGCTGTTATTATAGAGGGTTGTAAAGACTGGGTATGTTCGAATATTAGTAAAGCAATGTATAAAATCATTCTAATCTAAAACGGTTGAATCTAACATCTGAATCAATTAAAAAGTGTTATTCAAAATACTTTCAGCTACAGAAAGCTGCTAAAAAACCCTTGCAAATAGATCTTTCCTTATAAAACAGTGACTTAAAAAGGTGCGCTTTAATGTTCAACAATGGCCAAGAAAATCAATCTGAAATCCGAATAAAAATCGCTTGATTTTGTGTGCTAAATCGAACAAAGTGCGCGTCCTTTTTTGCTCTTCTTTCGTCATCAAAGAGCCGTTTTTATTGAGAATATTTAGATGAATCATGTATTAACCGAACAGCAAATTCAATCCGTTGCCAGTATGGGAGAGGAAGCGTTGTATCAATACTTCATACAGCAGTCGATTGAGCATAAGCAGGTATGGGGATTGCGTGATGAAGATGGCTTTGTTCAGCTAGGGACTGAAGATCAGGTATGTTTGCCAGTATGGCCACATGCCGAATTGGCGATGCAGTGTGCTATGGACGAGTGGGAAGGCTGTGAGGCTGTGGCGATTCCTGTTCAAGTATGGGCCAGTCATTGGTTGACCAATATGGGTAAAAAAGGTGCTTGGCTAACGATATGTCCTAACGAATATGATAACTGCCTAGTCTGTGAGCCTTTAGATGTTCAGCGTGATACGCTGTGTGCTATGCCCGTTGCGAATGATCAATTACATTAATCGGCTTTTGATTCTTCACTCTAGCGGGAAAGGGCAAGCACCACCGAAATATTCACAAGGACCTAAGTGTCAGGTTAGTGAATTCGGTGGAGTGAAAGGGACTGTATTATTCGGGCTGAATACTAGCCTTTATCCAGAGTACTTTTATCTACAGTGCTTTCATTTTCTGAAGCAAATAAAACGTCAGATTTGCCTTTAATGGCTTGGGCCAATAGATCTTTGTTGCGGGCAAAAACAAGTCCAATCTCTTCAACTTGCTGTTCGCTTAACCCTTCGACTTTCCTCTCCATAAAGTGACTAACCGCTTCTGCAAGTTCGAGTAACTTGTCATACTCATCTGCTTCTTTTTTGCTGGTGAACGTTTTGCTGATATCTCGGTCTGACATAAATAAAGTTACCACTGCCATGGGTTTTACTCCTTAAAGTACTGTGTGGATAAACAGTATTCGATTGTGTGGCGTGAGTCAAGAAGTTAGCGTAAAAAGTGTCGGCACACGAAAGCATCAAGTGAATAATACCATCCCCCTCATTATGATTATTGTAAGTGTCTGGTGATCAATATAGCTAATCCGTTATCCTTCCGAAAAATATATTGAAAAAATTGATCAAAAACCTCATAACATTAGGAATACTCATGAAGTGTGAGTAAGAAGTGGTTGTTAAGTCAATCGTCCTTGTTTGGTTTTTCATTTTCTGGGTTGGGTATACTTTTACACACGTCATTGATCGATTAGGCAGTTTTTTATCTGCATAGCATCACTAAATTAGAGGCAAAAAAAACGCCCAGCCATAAAGGTGAGCGCAAAAAGTGCAACATGATTAAAAATCACAATTCACAATAATTAATTCTCTGTGTTCAGTCTGTTGTTTAATTGCAGTGCAATGTAACAAGATGTCTCTAGGCTAAATAATTTGTCATTTATAATTCTTAAATTAGCTCTTTTCAGAACATTAGCTGTTATTATTATATTTTTTTAGCCAGTACTGTTGTACGACCGTTTTAATGACAAAGCATCTATGTTTCTTTAAAAAATCGTGTTTTTGTATTAATGGCAGTATTTGGTTTCGACCAGAATAATAGATTTCTTAGTGTGGAGTATAATCATGCGGTTTGTATCAAGTTCGTTTGTTTTTTTATTGTCATTTCTCATTTTGTCTGGTTGCAGCGATAGTGGTGGTGGCAGCAGTTCTTCGACTTCAAACATAGAAGGCTGGGTAGGGGCTCAAGGGTTAAATAATGCTCAGGTTGTGATCAATCAAGTTGCTGAGTCTGGCCAAGTTGCCGTCGATAATAACGGTATCTATTCAGGTGTTCGCGAGTCAACGGATATTAGCAGTCGTTTTACTGCATGGGTGGCGAACGATGAGGTATTGCTTTTTATTGCTAGAGGTCAGATAGCGGATGTTGATAAAGATAAGGATAATTTAGCCACTCAACGACAGTGTCAGTTAGTTTTAGGCTGTACCGTGAAAGGCATTGGATACAGTTATGCTGATTTTTATCCTGCGTCTGAAGGTTTTGAATGGCGCAGTACTGCTTATACGGTTAGCAGTGGCAGTCGTAATAATGTTAATGCGTTAACAACGTTAGCCGCGGCTTATGCTTATCAATATGATGTGAAATATGGCTATGACAATCATCAAAATCATGCTGGTGATCCTTTAAGTAATGTTGCAAGTGATGAATTTGAAAATGAAATTTTCACCCCTTACGATGTTGTACTCGCAAACTCTCAAACCTCAAATGTTTTAGGTTTGCAGGATATTATTGGCGATCTTCCAGCCAATTTAACACAGTTAAACACTTTCAATAAAAATACTGAATTAGTCAGAAATCAAATTCGCTACGGTGCTCTATTAGCAGGCTTACAGCAATTAGAGTTAACGTATTGGGCCGAAAATAACGACGCAGGTGATGCAGACTTTATCTCGTTGGTTGCTTCTGAGTTTGCTGAGGACAGTGGACAGTTTTATTTGCATACCCCCGATGTAGCACGAGTTTTGACGCTTCAAAACCTGTATCAGGCAGCCCATGATAATCTGGTTGATGTCATTGAACGTGTGGCAAATACTGAAGCTAAAGCGGCTGCTAATGCGATTGTTGCTCAGTTATTGAGTCAAATAGAGAGCTTTAAAGCAAGTGACGCTAATTCTAAAACCAATGGTATTGCCGATGAGCTCAGCCTGTTGCTAACCGCTAATGAATTTGAAGCATTTAATTTAGGATTGGAAAAAACAAAGTTATTCATTAATGATTTATTGAGCTACCAGGCAACATTTTGGCAGCCAGGTTATAAATCTGAACTGGATGACTATTTATCATTATTAAAAAACCTAGGTGATGAGCAGCGTGAAAACTTAGAGTTACTCACCACTGAGTTCTCTAGAATTCAGTCTTATTACCTCAGTTGCAACGTTTTACAGCCGAATGCCGCTAAGTGCAGTGAAGCCTATACGCCAGAGGCTAATGATCCAGATGACAGAGACGGTCTGTTAGATATAAAGGGTCTCAATCAAAGCTACGATGCATCCACTAAGGTGCTAACTTTAAGTAGTGGTAATTTCACTAGTGGCATTACGATTTTTAAAGCAGTGACTGTTTCTCAGAAAATTGCAGATATTAATGTCGTTGATAATAATGAAAACCCAACGTCTTCTAATGCTATTGACGTATTGATTACCGGTGAGTTGGAAAAGGCTAATTTAGTATTAACCTTGGCGCATGACTTGGATACGGCTGAAGAAACAATTGAAACTCCTTCTTCAATGCGTCTTTATTACAATCAAGAAATTTCCGAGTTACCGACTACGGTCAATACTGAACTAGAGATTCGAGGGTATGAGCTCATATGGGGTGAGTTTCAGCTGTATGATAAATCAAAGGTGGGTGTTGATTTTGATGCGGCTAATCCAGCCTTAGGTGCAGAGATTGAACTAAGTGGTGCGTTTAGAATATTTTATCGTGGCCTGCGAGATCCGCAGGATGCAAATTCTGAATTACGTTTTAATATCGAAAGCTGGGTTTTATCTTCGAGTATTAGTGATCAAGTAGATGACGAAACGGGTGCAGATCGTGAATTCACCAGCTTGGTTATTAGTGGGCGTTCATCCAATCCAGATAGCTATTATCCAGCTCGGACGTTAGCCAAGTTTGATGGTTTCTTTAGTGCAAATAATGCCAATTCGATCGGTGATGAAGTTACTAATTTACTAACCTACCGTATGGGGCAAGAGAATGTCGAGTTTGCTTCAGGATCGGTTGATGTTCAGACCATCGACTTTATTAATGCCTTTGGCGATGATATTCGTTATCGTTTCTACCCAAATGAACGTGTCATTGACGAAAACGATTTAGACCGCGATGGCGATATTACAGAAGTGCTTGATATGCACCGTATTGAAGAATGTGTTCTCGATGAAATAAGCGGTAATATTAAAACGTGTGGTCCAAAATCTAGAGTCTATGACACGGTCAATGTTCAAAAAACGATTAATGACCTTTGGGAGTTAGGACTTTTTCAGCGTATACCCGTGAATTCTAAGGGAACCTACTTCGTTGATTTTCCAACCAAAACCGATGATCAGGGTTGTCTTGTTCTTGATACCCTCAGTAATGATCAGATGCCAATGAAGGGTTCGCTTATTGAGCAGCAGGTGCTAGGTTTGGATTCTGTTCGGTTATTAACAGAGGTTCAAATCGAAGATGCTGATTTGTCCGATCTGTCCAGAACGCTGTTGGATATTAGTATTGTTGCGCCTTCACTAGATAAATACCGCATAACGGCTGGTTTATCACATAACTACAGCGGAACAATTGCAGATGATTCTGGCATTATTTTGGGTTCTGGTGGGACAATTAGCTCTTTATTAGTCAGTTATGATACCTCTGCTGATTTTGAAAATGCGGGCAATTTATCGATAGCTAAAGGTGGCGTAACGCTGACCCTAAATGATCAATCTGTTGTATCTGAAAATCAAGACATTACGGCTTTCCTTTCACAAAGTTATGATCCTGCTTCGGTGAATTACACGATTATTGAAGATGCTGAAGGCCAGCCTGATCGCTGCGTTTCTTCGGTAGGCAGTAATTATGTTAAAAATCCTGCAGATGCTCAGCAAGTTTTCCATCTGAACTATCGTGATGTGCTTTATGGCACCATAAGACCAGAGGGTAGTGGCGGTATTTGGACAATTCGTTATATCGATGGCTCTTGGATTGTGCCTTCGTCCGTGTCAGAAAATGTCGTAACCGGTAGTTAACATCAGCTTTACTGACTTTACAGACAATAAAAATACTCGATTAGATAAGGCAATGTATGACAAGCGGATTAAAAATAAACAAGGCAAAAGCCTTACCATTGAGTTTATTCCTGATGTTATTCATAGCCATTAGTCCCGCGACTGCTGACGACTTTGGCTCTGACCCATGGGAAGGTTTTAATCGTTCGGTATTCGAGTTCAATGAAACGTTGGACATCTATGTTGCTAAGCCCGTCGCTCAGGTATACCAAACGATAACCCCTCAGTTTTTAGATACCGGCATTACCAATTTCTTTTCGAATTTGGAAGATGTGTTAATCGTTGCTAACGATATTTTTCAGCTTAAACCTATTCAGGCGCTATCGGATACCGGACGTTTCTTAATAAACTCAACGATTGGATTGTTTGGTTTTTTTGATGTGGCCAGTCATATTGGTTTGATGAAGCACAATGAAGATTTAGGACAAACACTGGGTTATTGGGGGGTAGGTGCGGGTCCTTATCTTATGTTGCCCTTTTGGGGTCCCAGTAATGTCCGAGATACTTTTGGCCTTGTGGGTGATTCGGTATCAGGGATTGGGCCGACAGAAATTGTCGATACAGCGACTAAAAAAGCAGGCCTCTTAATGTTGCGAATAGTTGACTTGCGTGCCGACCTTATTGCTTCTGAAGGTTTAATTACCGGTGAACGCTACACTTTCTTCCGCAGTTTCTATATCCAGCGCAGAGCTTATCTCGTGGCTGATGGCGTTGTTGAAAATGAGTTTGGCGACGACTTTGATGAAGACTTTGATGACAGCTTTTATGACAAGGATGAAGAGGCGAGTGAGGATTTTTAATCGTTCTAATCAATATGTAATCTGTGCGTTTAGTCTTGTAGGCTAATCGCACCGTTGATTTGATGACGTTCAATAAAGGCTATAAATATCTCTCGATGCTTACGCCATATTGATAACAATCGTTAGGCATACGACAAATACGCAAAATCGTCGCTTGAGCTTGCAGAGCCAAGGTTTCTCCACCGCCACTTTGAATCGATAATACAACTTCACTGTTCACCTCAAAGCTTTGCTGGCTTTCAATGAGTGCGCCTGTGCTACTTAAGTCTAAGCACTTTGCTGAATAGCTCTGTCCATTAAAGTGTATTTTGCTTTCTGTAGTCACAGGGACTCGAATAAAGTCGCGTTTTTCACTGAAATCCCTAGAGGATTGGTTCATATTTAGGATTCCTTTTTTGTTATATTCATCGCTCATGCTATCACCGCTAATTATATTTTTGAATTGTCTTCAATCAAACTATTGAACAAGTATCCTGTCATAAGTAAAGCATTAATATACTAAATGGGGAGAAATCGATGGTTTTGTGTAATCTTTTCTATATTGATCAGGCGTTTATTGCACTGTTTAAGGGTTGAGTATATTGTTCGCTAAAAAGAAAGTTCCAATTTGGAGTAGCTTGATGAAAACGCGCTTACTCATTATAGATGATGAGGTCATGGTACGAGAAAGTATGGAGGCCTATTTAGAAGACAGTGGCTATTTGGTAGTCGCTGTTGATAGTGGCCGTGCCGGCTTAGAAATCTTAGAATCACAGGCGATTGATTTGATTTTATGTGATCTGCGTATGCCCAATCTAGATGGCTTGCAGGTTTTACAGGCGGTTAAGCAGCGAACCAACAATATTCCTGTGATTGTAGTGTCTGGCGCAGGGGTCATGGATGATGTTGTGCAAGCATTGCGCTTGGGTGCGAGTGATTATTTGGTAAAGCCTATTCTTGATATGGCTATGCTTGAGCATTCGGTGAAGCGTAACTTAGAATTGGTTGTGTTAGAGAACGAAAATAAGCGTTATCGTGATCATCTTGAATCTGCCAACCGAGAATTGCGAAATAGTCTGGATGAGTTACGAAATGATCAGCAAGCGGGGCATATAGTACAAATGAAAATGCTGCCAGATTTTGTTGATGAAGGAGGGTTATCGTTTTGTCATAAAATTAGACCTTCTTTAATGTTGAGTGGCGATTTTCTTGATTACTTCCCTTTAGATGACAAGCACTATGGTTTTTATATCGCAGATGTTTCTGGTCATGGGGCTTCGTCTGCATTTGTCACCGTGTTGCTTAAGAACCTCACTTATCGATTAAAGCGGAATCTTAAACGGGGCTCCAGTGAAGATCTTTTCCACCCTGTCAAAGTGCTTGAGCGTATCAATCAAGAATTACTGGATACCGAATGCGGCAAGCATCTAACGATCGTATATGCCGTACTTAACCTTGAAACACGTCTGCTAAATTACAGCGTTGGTGCTCATTTTCCTAGGCCCATCTTGTTAATTGAAGGTAAGGCCCAATATTTAGAAGGGAGGGGTATGCCCGTTGGTTTATTTCGTGATGCTCAGTACCACGACTATCACATCTGCTTGCCTCGAGAATTTACCCTATCTTTGTTTTCAGATGGGGTTCTAGAATTATTGACACAATCTTCTTTGGCACAAAAAGAAGAATACCTGCTAAACCTAATTGAAAGGGAATCAGGAAATCATAATGCTATTGTTAATGCCCTTGCGCTAGAAAGCGATGAAGATGTGCCAGACGATATTGCACTAATGACCGTCGTTAGGAATGATTATGCAATCAGGTAAAATTGAAGTTGCAAGCAATGAAGGCACCTACGTTGTTAAGTTAAGCGGCGATGTTCGCCTCAACCTGTGTTCTGCGTTAGAGAGTTATCTTGACGATATGTTCCTCGACAAAGCGTTTAAAGCCGTACTTATCGATTTGTCCGATGCAGAAGGGGTCGATAGTACAACGTTAGGGCAGCTGGCTAAAATATCGATTATTAGCAAAGATAAATTTGGTTTTATTCCCAGTATTATTTCACCGCGTGAAGATATTACTCGCATATTATTGAGCATGGGTTTTGATAGAGTATTCTATTTAATTGGAGAAATGCCTGAACAGATCTCTGATCTCAATGAATTAACCTGTGAACACGTTAATGAAGACATTTTGCGTGACAAGGTCATTGATGCTCATAAAATATTGATGAGTTTAAATGACGACAACAAAAATACGTTTCAAGAACTTGTTGATTGTCTACAAGCTAAGAATAATAAATATTAACAATAAGAGTCATAGAGGTGAGTGTGAAAGTTAAAAAAGCTGCAGTTATCGGTGGTGGGAGTTTTGGCACCGCCATCGCCAGTATTATTGCTGCCAATGGCATAGAAACACAGCAGTGGATGCGCAATGAAAACGTTGCTAAAGCGATTAATGTGCAACATGAGAATCCTCAGTATTTACCCGATGTTAAACTAGATCCTCGTTTACAAGCAACGACTGACTTAGCTCATGCGATAGAAGGGACTGACCTTATTTTTGTATCTGTGCCCAGTCAATCTTTTCGCAGTGTCGTGCAGCAAATAAAACCCTTTTTAGTTAAGGGCCAATGCTTAATTAGTACGACAAAAGGCATTGAACCTGAAGGCTTTAATCTTATGAGTCAGGTGTTGACCGATGAGTGTCCCGGACATCCAGTTGCGGTGTTGAGCGGCCCTAATTTAGCGAAAGAAATTGGTCGCAAGCAATTAACGGCAACGGTTGTTGCTAGTGATGATGGTGCTCTTAGAATAGCGGTACAAGAATCTTTAGGATGTGAATATTTTCGTGTTTACGCGTCTGATGACATTTTTGGTGTTGAGCTTAGTGGTGCGCTGAAAAATATATACGCCATTGTGTCAGGCTTTATTGCTGCGTTGGGTATGGGTGAGAATACTAAAAGTATGATCATTACCCGCAGCCTCGCCGAGATGAGTCGTTTTGCTGTTGCGCGTGGCGCTAATCCATTGACCTTTTTAGGGTTGGCAGGAGTTGGTGACTTGGTGGTGACGTGTATGTCTCCTATGAGTAGGAATTATCGTGTTGGTTATGCTATTGGTGAAGGTCGAACCCTTGAGGAAGCGGTCGCGGAGTTGGGTGAAGTGGCGGAAGGTGTTAATACCTTGCGCTATGTCAATGCTCAAGCTGAAGAACTTGGTATATATATGCCTTTGGTAAAAGGTGCTTACGCAGTATTGTTTGCTCACATTGACCCAAGGCTAGTTGCGAAAGAATTAATGACAGGGGAAAATACTTCCGATGTTGAATTTGCTTTGGCTAAATCAGAAATTGGAGAATAATGATGAATGATGTGAAGAAGAGTTTGTCGTCAGATGCATTTTGGTTAAAGACCTTGTTTATTGTTTTATTTTCGATCGTTTATCGTATTTTAGACATCGTTGTATTATTACTAGTGATCGTGCAGTGGGGATTTAATTTGACAACGGGAAGTGTCAATCCTGCACTGAATAATTTTAGTGATGGTTTAGCCCGTTATATTGCACAAATTGTTCGTTATGTAACCGGTAATGATGATACCAAACCCTTTCCTTTTACCGACTGGCCAACCACAAAAGATAAGCCAACGGAGCAGTAGTGAAACTCTACTTAATACGACATGGCGAAGCAGAAGCGGGCGCACCAGACGATATGAGTCGCAACCTAACAGAGCGTGGTGAATTCCAGGCGTTATGTGCGGCGCGTTGGTTAGCCAAAAATATTAAAGGCCCAGTGACTATATGGGCCAGCCCTTATCTACGCACCCAGCAAACAGCGGCGCCTATCGCAAAGGCGTTGAGTATCGATATTATTGCTCATACCTGTCTGCAGCCAGAAATGACGCCTCACAAAGTTGTTGATGAATTGTACCAAGAACAAAATGATATTATTTTGATCACGCATTTACCGCTGGTGGGTAGACTGGCTTCGCTATTAACCGAGGGTACGGTACTTGATCAGTCTTGGTCGCCCGCAGAAATTTGGCAGCTTGAGGGTGATGTCTTTGCGGCGGGATGTTTAGTTAATACCGATGTCTGGTATCCCGTTTAGATTAATATTCATCGATCATATTATACCGTTATCATTATCGTAATGATGGCGGGTTTTCTAACTAATTCTCTTAAGAAGGGATTAATTACGCATCGTCGCGAGTGCTAGGCGTTCAATCACCTTGTGTTATTTAAATATTTTGTTAGCGTAAAGGCCATTTTTCGCTAACTGTAATATTATTAACATGAAAGATATTTTGCATTTCTCACATGGCAATGGTTTCCCTGCCGGCAGCTACTCCACGTTACTTTCTTATTTGTCAGATGATTTTGAAATTGGAGTCATTGATCGGTTGGGGCATCACGAAGATTACCCAGTGACAGATAACTGGTCTTACTTGGTCAAGCAACTGATTGATTTTTTTGAACGCACCTATTCGCAACCTGTCTATGCAGTGGGTCATTCTTTAGGTGGGGTACTAAGTATGATGGTTGCTGCTCAACGTCCTGACTTAGTTAAGGGCTTGATCATGCTTGATGCGCCATTCCTGACAGCATTTGAAGCCCATGGTTTAAAATTAGTTAAGCGTTTTGGTTTAATGGATAAGGTAACTCCTTCTGGTCGAACGATTGGGCGTAAAGAGGAGTGGGACTCAGTTGAACAGGCATCCGATTACTTCCGGGGTAAGCAGTTGTTTAGCGCCTTTGATGATCGTTGCTTAAACGATTACGTTAATAATGGGACTCAAGCTCAGTTAGATGGTCGTCGTAGATTGCATTTTAAAGTCGATGCTGAGATCAATATTTATCGAACCTTCCCAACGAACTTGCATCGTACCAAGCGCTTAAATATGCCTTCCGCGATAATTGCCTCTAAGTACAGTGATGTGTTTAAGCGCTATCACGGTCATAAAATGAAGCGTCAATTGGGTATGAGTGTGAGTTGGGTAGAAGGTACTCATATGTTTCCACTGGAAAATCCTGAAATTACCGCAAATTTAATCAAAAAATACATAACGTCTTGGCAAAAATTGTAGAAATTTTATGAATAATATTATTAATGATGCCCAGAGCTCAGTGAAGGATGTTCGGATTTCTCTCAGTAGCGGTGAATTAGCCATACAGGAGTGGGGAGACGACTCTAAACCGACGCTTATATGTTTGCACGGTTGGTTGGACAATGGCGCTACTTTTCATCGCTTGGCCCCCTTGCTGGCAAAACGTTATCACTTACTGGTCGTCGACCTACCAGGTCATGGTCTATCACAGCCACTACCGGAGGGGGCTCATTATTATATTTGGCAAAATATTGAAACCTTATTTGAATTATTAGCGGTTAAGGGCTTGGATAAAGTTCATTTGCTGGGCCATTCTATGGGGGGGGTTGTGGCCAGCTTATTTGCCGGAACTTTTGCAGGTAAAGTGCAATCATTGATACTACTCGATTCTTTAGGACCCATGACGTCTGAGTCGAAAGACACCCCTGCGCAATTGGCGAGAGCGATTGTTGATTCGCAAAGAACGCCTTCTTCCTTGCGTATTTTTACGGCAATTGATGATGCTTTAACGGCTAGAAAAAAGTCTTCTCCAGCCATGACCGATGATGCCCTAAGACCGATTGTTGAACGTAATCTTAAAGTAGTTAAAAACGGTTATTGTTGGCGAACAGATGCGCGTTTGCGCCAATCTTCTAAAATTCGTCTTGATGAAGGCCAGGTTTGTGCTTTTTTGGCCGCGATTACAGCGCCTGTGCTGGTGATTATGGCAGAACAAGGGATAGTGCCAAAAGTTTGGGTAGAAAGACGCATGCAGAGTATCAGGGATGCTCAGCTGGTGTATTTGCCAGGCCATCATCATTTTCATGCTGAGTTAGAGCCTGCAGACGCTATTAATGGCTATGTCACACAGTTTTTATCAACCTAGTCATTAATTTGATACGTCTAATTTAATCAATGTGTTGAGTAAAATATGTTAAGAAAGCTTGCTATCAATAGTCGAGTATTCAGCCTGCTAATTCTAGCCCTAGTACTATCATTTTATGGCGGTTGGATGGTCAATGCCAAGCTTGGTTATGGTTATGCTTGGCTTTATGGTTTTTATGAAACTGAACAACATATTGCTCGTTATGCACCGCAAAATAAATTTCGTCAGGGATTCGAAACAACATCAGTCGATGAACATAAAAATATCTTCCAGCAGATCGTCGACAGTGTGCATGATAATGGCACGGGGTTGGCCGACATTAGCTATGAACATTCAGGGCAAATACTGTCATTATTGCATGAGGCCGAACGTATTCACCTGCAAGATGTTGCCAATCTAATTAATACGATACACAAGTTGGCTTTTTGTTGCTTGCTGGTGTTTATTGCCTGTTTTTTAGGGGAGTATCGACACCAATGTAAGAGCAAAGGGCAGACTGAAGAGCAGGCCAGTGCACTGGGGTTGTTGAACATTTTTGCGCTGTTATTGATATTAATGACTGCTGCATTTTTTATTTGGGGTGCCAAGGGCATCTTTTATCAAATGCATATCCTCGTTTTTCCTGATAATCACCAGTGGTTTTTTTATTATCAAGATTCTCTTATGAGTACGTTAATGAAAGCGCCTGATCTATTCGCGGGTATTGCGATACAGATCGTTTTAGTGGGATTGATTTTTTATGGCGTAATGCTATTGGCAATGAAAAAACTATTGCAGCAACGTCACTGTTAAAACGGAGCAGGGCTAATAAAGGTTAATCTCTCTAGGGTACTTGGATGAGTGAATGTTAGTGATTGTGCATGCAAGCAAAGATGCTCGGTTGCTGTTTGTGATGATGCTGTACCGTATAAGTTATCGCCTAAGATGGGGTGCCCCATAGCGTTGCAGTGAATTCTCAGCTGGTGGGATCTTCCTGTGATGGGAATCAGTTCTACCCTAGTGCTGTGTTCGTAATGCTCCATTACGCGCCAGCGAGTGAGGGATTTCTTACCAAATTCGTAACATACCATCTGTTTCGGTCTATTAGGCCAGTCACAGCGCATCGGTAAATTGATTGCCCCTTTTATGGGTGTTAATCGTCCCGCAATGATCGCTTGATACGATTTGTTTGTTTGTCTGTTTTGAAATTGTTGCTGTATGTGGCGAAGGGCTTCTTTGTGTCGAGCAAAAACCATGATGCCTGAGGTCCCCATGTCTAAGCGGTGGACAATATGGACCTCATCAAACTGTAATGTTAGACGGTGATGGACTGAATCAAGCTTCTCAGGACCCCGTCCAGGAACGCTCAAGAAATCGGGGTCTTTATCAACGATAATAATATCGGTATCTTGGAATACAATAGTAACGTTCATACTCGGTAAACTGATTTAAAGGACTGGATAATTATGCTTTTTTAACAATTCTTGGTAACTACCATCACGTTTCATTTCAGCTAGGGACTTATTAAAGGCTTCGGCAATAACACTGTGGTCTGTTTTATTCTTACTAATAGTCACGTGAAGACTGCGTTTAATCAGTGTCGGCATGACTTCTAGGTGATCAGCTATGTTCTTGGAGCTCCCCAAACTGTTCTGTGCTGTCCAGTTATCTAATAATGCGATATCCGTAGTTTTATTGGCTACATCTCTAATCATCTGCGTGCAGTATTTGTAATAATTCAGTGAAACGAGAGGGGCGATTTCAGAAAAATAATCCCCATAACCATAATCTTTGAATACACCCAGCCGATAGCTGTGTTCATCAACATACGTTTTAAATTCAGCGGGTGTTGAATAATTTAATGTATCTAATTTACGTTTGATAATAACCAAATCATTGTCCAAGTATGGATCGGTGAATTGAGTTACTCGGGCACGCGTTTCGTTGTACCAAGACGCGACAGACATATCGATAGCACCTGAACTCATTTCCTCGACAACACGTTGCCACGGCATGAATTCCATCTCTATCTGGTAACCGGCTCGGGTAAATACTTCTGTGACGATGTTAACGGCTAAGCCGTTAGCAGGCAGTTGATTGCTGATGTAGGGTTCCCAGCTATGGCCTGCCATCTTTAGTATCGGAGTCTCGCTCTTATATTCGGCAGCCAGCAAGGAGATCGCTTGCGCTAAACCATGTTGTTCAATACTTTGATTGAATTGGTCGCGAAAACTTTTGACTAAGCTGACTCCTTCAATAACGGCGTCATAAGTTAGCCACTTGCCGTTCTTGCTAAATAACTTGTAGGTAACACTGATCTCAGGAGCGCCAATGCGTTGAATGGCACTTTTTACGAGTGCTCTATTCCCTGTTTTGCTGAATTTGGTATCTTCGAAATTAATTTTTTCGCCATTGAAAGCCTTAAACGCACCAGCGTAAGTGCGAATAACTTTATGCTTAAAGGCGTCAATAAATTGTTTCTTTTGGGCTTTAGACGTTTTGTTCCAGTTTTTAGCTAATACTTTTCTAGCCATATAGACATGATCAATAACGGGCAGTAATATCTCATCCACCAAGTGCTCTACATAATAACTTTGGTTGTTTACTTTTTCTTTATCGGTAATTAAGCGTTGAGTCATCTGAGTGGCAGCATCTTCAACGATCTTTCGTGGATCTTCTGCGGCAAACGATAGAGTGCTGATCGATAAAAAGGTGATCAGCCCCATCGTACGAAGAATATATTGGCTTAATTTCATTGTACTTGGCATTAACATGATTTCCTTGTAATGCTGAGAGTTTCAAGGCGTTACTATAAAGACACCAGCGCTACTTGCCAAGTTCAATAATTGTGCAAACATAGGATTAACAACGATTTTTGTGTTGTTAGGCCTCGCTTGAGGAAAACCTTACATCTTGTGTGATGTCCCCCTAATCAAGGGTGATACCTAAGCTAGATTCGTCTTCATCATTTGCCAGTTTACGAACGGCAAGAATGCATTCGCGTTTAGGTTTACCAGAGGTAAGCATATTAAATACCTGTTGTTCAAACTCATCATGACGTTGGGCTAATTCATCGGTCTCACTGCCCATATCGGCCATTTCAGTGAACAGTTGCTGATTGCTTAGTTGCACCAGTTCGCAGTCATTAGCACTGTCGTCCAGTAGGGCGTAGGTTGCTGAGTACAAGCTTTGGCAGGCTTGTTGAGCCGCTTCGGCACCAAATGAGTCCTGCTTTTTTAACAGTTCAGTTTGCCACAAGTCAAATTCATTAAAAAAACGTTCTAAATTATCGACTGACTTTAGTTCGCCCTCGAGAAATGCCCATGTTTTATTTTGTAGTTTGGTAAAAGGCGAAGCGTCTTGTTCTAGCATGTCACTGAATAATAAAACGTGATTGCTATTGCGATTTGCCATCGCCGCGCAATAAGCTGCACGGCGCCATTGTGATAGTGTTTCAAAATCCATAATAATTCTCGGTCATTCTGTTATTGATCTAGAGTGAGTATTTTGCCATGAGGAGCAAAGTATTGGGTATTGTAAAGCAAAGGCATTGTCCAGTTGCTATTTTGAGGCAGTGCATTTTCAAAACGTTTAAAAAAGTCGCTCGAGCTGACTGAGCGGACAAATCGCTGTGTTTCTTTTTCTTGATTATCAAAAAAGTCTTCCCAGTGTCCCAGTATAAAATGGCGGGCTTGGGTATTGTTCATAATACTTTCAGGGTAGTTGTCGACTTGACTAAAAGAGGCGGGGGTAATGATCGCAATATCCACTTGCTTTTGATCTTTAGCTGCAAGGTCAGGCAGTAAACCTAAGGGTTGTTGGCTTGCGGAATCTTGATAATATACTCGGTGTAAAATTTCTTCCTGTGATCCTAAAAAATCGATTAAGTAAGCTAAAGTTTGACCCTCTTTCCAGCCAAATGCATGCCAAGGTAGTGACTCCAAGTCTTCTTCATAGGTGCCTGTCATAAAGTTGATTCCCATAATATGCGGCGCATGATCGGACTTTATTGCCATAAAACGAATGGTTTTAGATTGATTGTAATACCATTGCCCAGGCGTTTTAAGGACGGCCATCGAATCGTTAAGTGCATGAAGACGAGGTTTTTCTATGGCAGGGGCAATACTGTGAACCATGGTTTTAGAGCCGTATATTTGTGCTTTTTTGGCTTTTGTTTGCATAATATAAGGCACATCCATTAAATGATCATAATGGGCGTGCCCTACTAATATCGACTCAACATTACTAACATCGGGTAGGTAGTGATCAATCATGTCGGTATTAGCTTTGATCGGCATGAATGGGCCGAGTAAAAGAAAATGAGGATTGGTAATTGAAGGCGCTGTCATAATAGCGTGCTGCCCGAAGCTGAACAATTGACCACCCACCCCCAAATATTGGATGCTTAAACTGTTCACTGGAAGGATTTTTTGTATGTGTGCTGCGTCAGGTGAGTGATAAACAGGGATGTATTTAATTGAACTGCTGCAGGCGAAAAGCATTAAAGAAAGTATCAAGAGTGTTAGGTATTTTGCTGGATGTTTAGTTGGATGCTCAGCGTCATTCATAATCTATCATCAGGTCGGGGAGTTAATGTTATTTATCATAGGCTGAGTTTATCAGTGCTTTAAGGCAAGGTGTAGTGACTGCTGGTTGCTTATCTAGTTTTTTATTAAGTTTTTAAACAGACGATAATGCAAGAATTTCATGTCTAATTGGTCGTAAATTGCCTTTATAGTGATTTAATTGTCAGAAATGTGAAATTTAACAGGGTTTTAATTAGTTACTTCGCCTGATACTGTTGCAGTTCTTTTGGCTATCGTATATTTTTTAATCAGCGTTTAAATGCGCTTTATAACAATATGCTAATTGATCATGTTGTGGGGTGTGATTTATAGGATGAGTTTATGAAAAACCAAGCTATTTTAACATTGTTAGCCGACAAGCAAGAAGTACTTAAAGTGGGTCCTTGTCTTTTGTCGCCTCGTGGTTGTGAGTTTATTTGCACTGAAGAGCAGATTGATTTATTTAGGATGAAAAGTGATGGAAAAACACCTGATCGTTACGCGGGCTTTCAAGTTAGCCTCGGGTTATTTCCACACTCAGGGCCAATGCCTCAGTACCTAGCGGCTCAGGGACATGTAACTTCAGTTAGACGCAGTGCCCAAGACTGTTATTGTATTATTCTACAATTTGATGAAGTGAGTCCTGATGGTTATCGACTGATGGCCGAGCATCTATCCAATTTAGTTGTTACTCAAATTGACACGGTACAAAGCAAGAGTGCTTAGATCAGCATCTGCTGCAATAGAAATGCTGAGTTCCACTTCCTGTGAATAGTCTATCGACACAACCTTCCCATTTAATTGCTTAATCAAATAGCGTAGCTGATGCTCTTGCTGAAATTGACAGAGTAATTGTATTTCTTGCTTGGCTTCAAACTCAACCCATGTCATCGATTTTAAAATACTACTGGCGGCTTCGCTATAGGCCCGAGCTAGGCCGCCAGTGCCTAATTTTGTTCCGCCAAAATAACGGACAACAATAATGGCAACATCTGAAAAATCAGAGTGGTCAATCACGTTTAAAATAGGCATGCCAGCAGTCCCACTGGGTTCACCATCATCACTAAAACCCCTTTGAGCATGGGTTAAAGGTCCTATCCTGAATCCGTAACAAAAATGTCGGGCATCGGGGTATTGTTTTTTTAGGCGGTCTAAGAATTGTTTAAATTCATCCGGTCGACTGACTTTTTCGCAGAAGGTAATAAACCGGCTGCGCTTTTCTATCAGTTCAAATAAGCCGTCATTAGCAGGTTGCTTGTGCATCGTCAGAATAGCCTAGCGACTCGCAGGCAGTGCATCGGTGCACTGATAGATAACAAACTTGGCATTTTTATTGAGTTGCTTAATATTTTTAAATCCTTTTTTCAGCAGTGGAGCATACGGCAAGTGACGATTGGCGATCACCAACAGCTGGCCATCTTTATGCAATAGTTTATTGGCTTGGATGAACATACGTTCAGCAGTGGCCGTCGATATGCGATTGCCACTATGGAAAGGGGGGTTACATAGAATTGTATTAGCACTGGTTCCTACGTTTAATAATGCATCCGTATGATGAAATTTGCCCCAGGTATAGTCACGGGCGAGTAAGTTATTTTTTGCTGATTCTAAGGCCAGTGAGGAGTCATCACACAATATTAGATCGATGTCTTGTGCGGGAAAATAATGCTGACAGGCAATACTTAATAAACCATTTCCACAGCCTAGGTCGAGCACCTTGCCTGACAATGTATTGAGCTGACTGATCTGCTGAATAAAAAAGCGACTGCCAATGTCCATGTGATCACGTGAAAAAACACCCGGAAGGGCGCTCACATCTTTATCGTCTGGGCCCGGATAGCTTTTGAGTACTTTAAGAGCAGGAAGTTTATCTCCCAGTTTAAACGTCATCAATCGTGCTTTTTTCGTTATCGGATGCTGATGATAGTCGTCATTGTGCTGTTCTAACCATTTCAACCACTTAACTGGCAGATGCTTAGCCATACCCGCAAGAGATATTTCTATGCCCGAACCCAGTTGTTCTAGCGCTTGGGATAACCACCAATGCAGCTGATCAAAAGATTTAGGACACTGAATCCACAGACTATCAATGCCTTGAGGAAAAGAAGGAATGCCTTTATCTAAGGTCAGTATTGCAGGAGAGAAATTGATTTTTTGACTGTTATTATGAATGCCTTGGTGACTGCAAAAGGAATCTGACCAACTGTAAACAGAGCGATCTTGTTGCAGTAAGTAGCAGGTGAGTATTCCCCACTGATCGTTGATGATAGCGGGTTGCTTACCGAACGAGGCTGATTCAATGAGATACAGGTCAGCGGCATCCCAAGGCTGCTGAATGTTAGTATTTACCTTGGGATAGCAATCGAGATCCAGTTTGGAATTGGAGGTGGTCAAAAGTGCCATGAACGCTGACTCGTTAGTGAATAATGGTTAATAAAAATCGTTGAAATTTTTATTGTCCAATTGTCCTAATAGATCAGGCTCACGTTCTTGTTCTGCCTCTGTTTCGGCCGTTGCTTCACGATCCGACTTTCTCGGCTTCGACTTTTTCTTAGATTTGGCTTTTAGTAGTTCAAGCGCTTCAAACTTAGCTTTCTCTACCAGCAACGCGGCTGCTTCTTGTTCAGGAGAAATCGGTTGCTGTTGCTTTTCAACGGCATCAGGATTTTCATCAAGGTACTTCTGATAGACAGATTTAGGTTTACCCTTGGTTTTGAGGCTTGCCTGGCGATCGGTAGTCGAATCGCGTTTAAGTTTGCTGGGTGTACCAGTTTTTACGCTATGAATGCGTTTGAGGGAGCGGGTTTTCTTTTTGCGAGTCATTTTGCAGGTCGTATCTTAGGGACTGGATGTCGAATTTGTTTAATTGTACTCAAGTATTCTACCGCAGTTTATGGTTTGATACACGGATTTGGGGATTTAAGTGGATTATTGGCAGCAGTTGGTTTTTGTGGGCTCAATTACGTTGCCTGTCTTTTCATTAGTTTTCATCGGTGTGTGGCTAAAGTGGCGAAATAAAATTGATGACGCTTTCATGGTTAGGTCTTCTTATATTGTCTTTAACCTAGCGTTACCGGTATTAATGTTCGCAGCCATTGTTCGCACGGACATCGCGCAGATAGGGAATCCACGGTTAATAAGTTTCGCATTACTAATGACATTATTGAGTTTTATGACGTTGTGGTTTTGCAGTCGTGTACTGATATCTGATAGACAAAATTTAGGGGTGTTTGTACAGGGTTGCTTCCGCTCAAACTTGGGTATTTTAGGTTTGGCATTTTGTGTGACTACGTTTGCAGATGAAGGCTTAGCGGTGGGTGCTCTGTTACTGGCGGTAATTACACCCTTGTATAATGTATTGTCTATTTATGCGTTAACCCATGCTGCCAGTGAAGATTCTAAGTTAAATGGCTTGGTCTTGCTAAAAGGTGTTATCAGTAATCCTTTAATTGTGGCTATTCTATTAGCTTTACCTTTTGCTTATTGGCAAATTATCCTGCCTGAAGTGGTTATGCGCAGTATTGATTATTTGGCCGCTATGACACTGCCACTGGCGTTGATTTGTATTGGTGGCTCGTTAAGCTTTAAAGCATTAAAAGATACCCAGCGTTTATCTTGGGTGGCCGTCTTCATAAAACTGTTGCTTATGCCTGTGTTTGTCTCGGTTTTGGCTTATTTATTGGGTTTTAGAGGCGTTGAATTGGGCTGTCTAATATTGATGTTTGCCAGTCCAACGGCAGCCGCTTCGTTCGTGATGGTGCGTACAATCGGTGGTAATCATACGTTAGCCGCTAATATCGTGGCTTTAACGACATTGATTTCTCTTTTTACCATCAGTATTGCCATCTATTTGCTAAAAGTGTTTGCCTTAATTTAAGGGATGGTGAAAATTAAACTAAGCGGATTTAAAAGAATAATAATACTGGATAAGAGGATCTAATGACGCAGGCTTACTATTTTTGGTGTGGTCGGTGAAGTGGTGAAAGTCGCCAGTAGTGAAGATAGATTGAGGGCGTTTTGGCGAAGCTGGTTGTCACAGAGGTCAATAGACATCTATTTTCAACAGCATCCGTCCTTTCATGCCGTGATGGTATTCGTATTAATCGTGAGCAGTTTCAGGGTCTGCTGATTTAAGGGTCTGAGCATGATTTGATCGGTAATTATCAGCGAGGCGCTCGTAACGCTTGACAGTTAACGGCCGAAGGCGAACGTCGTATGAGTATGGCTGAGCAAGCCATTTGCCAAATTTACTGAGTGAATTGATTTTTTAGTAACAAATTTTGTTTCTCTTCAAGCTCTTCCTTCATACTGTTGCATACGGTATCGCATAAACTAAAAATATACGGTGCGGCGATACTGAAATAAGCCATATTGCCTTCTTGGCGGCGTTTCACCATTTGCTGCCCACGAAGACTGGCAAGGTGCTTAGATATATTGGGCTGAGATGCACCGATGAGCTCCACCAACTTACTAACACTGCATTCACCATGTTGTAACTCATGTAAAATTCGTAAGCGCATAGGGTCGGCTAATAAACGAAAACGTTGGGCGACCAGCTCAAGCATTTCTTCAGTCATTATTGTCATGATGTTCTCAGGTATTTTTTTATATTCTAAAGCATGTGGGGTTTAATCTATATGTGTTCATAGTCATTTAGAAATACTTCTCTCTTTATTAATAGCAATTATAGTGAATTCGACGCTTTATCTTGGCTTTACTATGGGTTCGTTATTCACAATCCGTTATACTTTGAATTATTAATTTTTCTTATGTTAAGTAGTCAATATGG
>JBNMOT010000008.1:0-46969 GCA_051275515.1 Oleispira sp.
CACGGCGCTGATCATTGGCCACATCATCGTATTCTAAAAGCTGTTTACGAATATCAAAGTTACGACCTTCCACTTTACGCTGGGCTTTTTCAATCGCATTGCTCACCATACGGTGCTCAATGGATTCGCCTTTTTCCATCCCTAATGCTTTCATCATATTGCGGATACGATCCGACATAAAGATACGCATTAAAGTGTCTTCTAACGATAAGAAGAAGCGAGAAGAACCGGCGTCACCCTGACGACCTGCACGACCTCGTAACTGATTATCGATACGACGCGATTCGTGACGCTCGGTCGCGATGATGTGTAAACCACCTGCAGCCAACACATCGTCATGACGTTTTTGCCAAACGGTTTTAATGTCGGCAATTTGCTGTTCTGTTGGATTATCTAGCGCGGTAACTTCAACTTCCCAGCTACCACCCAAGACAATATCAGTACCCCGACCCGCCATGTTGGTCGCAATGGTAATCGAACCTGCAGCGCCAGCCTGAGCAATAATCTGTGCTTCTTTTTCGTGTTGCTTGGCGTTTAATACGCTGTGTTCTACTTTTGCTTTGGTTAATGCTGCTGATAATAGCTCTGACGTTTCAATGGATGCAGTACCCACTAGAACAGGGCGTTTTTGTGCAACAACCTCACGCACTTCTTCAATTACCGCTGCGTACTTCTCAGCCTGAGTTAAGAATACTAGATCGTTATAATCAATACGCTTAACCTGACGGTTAGTAGGAATAGCCACGACGGCTAAATTGTAAATTTGATGAAATTCAAATGCTTCGGTATCAGCCGTACCCGTCATTCCACTTAACTTGTTATACAAACGGAAAAAGTTTTGGAACGTAGTGGAGGCTAACGTTTGGCTTTCGGCTTGAATATTAACGCCTTCTTTGGCTTCGATTGCTTGGTGCAGACCTTCACCCCAACGACGCCCTGCCATGGTTCTGCCAGTATGCTCATCAACGATAACAATTTGATTATTTTGAATGATGTAATCAACGTTTTTATGATAGATCACGTGCGCTCGCAGTGCCGAGTTAACATGATGTAAAAGCGTTAAATTAGACGATGAATAAAGACTCTCACCTTCTTTCAAAGCGCCTTCTTGTGCCAACATATCTTCTACATATTCATGACCTGATTCCGTCAGTTCTATAGAACGTTGCTTTTCATCAAGAATATAATGCCCTGGCTTCTCTTCCTCACCTTCCTCAGCTTCAAATTGCTGAGTTAACTGAGGAATTAACATATTCATCTTTTTATACAAAGCTGAACTATCTTCTGCTGGGCCAGAAATAATAAGCGGCGTACGAGCCTCATCAATTAAGATAGAATCAACTTCATCGACAATGGCAAAATTCAATTCGCGCTGCGCTTTCTCAGACGAGGAAAACGCCATATTGTCACGTAAATAATCAAAACCAAATTCATTGTTTGTGCCGTAGGTAATATCACAAGCATACTGAGCGCGTTTACTGGCAGGATCTAATCCAGGAACAACGACACCTAATGTTAAACCTAAATATTCATAAAGTGGGCGCATCCACTCTGCATCACGACTTGCTAGATAATCGTTTACGGTAACAATGTGGACACCCTTACCCGTTAAACCATTTAGGTATGTCGCCAAAGTTCCCACTAAGGTTTTACCTTCACCCGTTTTCATCTCTGCGATATTACCTTCATGTAAGGTCATACCACCGATCAGCTGGACATCAAAATGGCGCATTTTCATAACACGCTTACTGGCTTCTCTACAAACCGCAAAGGCCTCAGGCAAAATATCGTCTAGAGCAGTACCATCCGCTAACTTTTGTTTGAACTCAGGCGTTTTCGCCTGTAATTCACTATCTGAAAGGGCCGCTAATGATTCTTCGAGCGCGTTGATTTTAACAACAACTTTGCCCATCCGCTTTAATTCGCGTTCGTTTTTGCTACCAAAAATTTTACTAAATAGATTACCGATCATGATGATTGTTTTTAAAACCCAAAAAATAGAGACAGCGAGAAAGATCCCTGAGACTAATCGCTGCGAGGCTAATTAGACAAGGCTTTCACTATATTAATATCAAAAAAATAAGGTATTACGAAGACTTAACGCAAGGTGCGGTGTAAGTAGGCAGCCGGATCGACGGTGCGACCGTTTTTATAGACTTCAAAATGAACATGAGGACCGGTAGAACGGCCACTGCTTCCCATTGCGGCAACGACGTCTCCTTTACGAACAACATCACCCAGTTTAACTTTGATTTCAGCGCCGTGAGCATAACGAGTTTTATACCCGTTGCCATGATTGATCTCGACCAAATTACCATAGCCATAGCGATCACTGGCCCAAGTAACAATACCTGAAGCGACCGCGATTACGTCAGACCCTTGCTTACCCGCGAAATCAACTCCTGCATGCCAAGCTAAACGACCATTAAAAGGATCGGTGCGTTTACCATAACGAGATGACATCCATCCTCGCTTGATAGGGCGGCCTGCAACAAAGGTATCCGTTTTAATTTTGTTGGCTAAAAGCAAATCATCGAGAACTTCCAACTGCTGTTCGCGCCGGTCAATACGTGAGGCTAATTTGTCTAAAACAGATTGAATTTCGGGAGCTTGGTAAGTTTCATCCAGCGAACCCGGGCCACCCACAGCGGGAACTGAGGAAAAATCAAATTCATCACCATTAATTTTAGTGATATCAATTAATCGTTCGCCGAGTGCATCGATACGTAGTAATTTGGCTTGTAATTGAGCTAAGCGTAAGGTTAAACCATCGAGCTCTTGATCAGCATGCTGACGAATTTCCTGTAATTCTTGGCGCTGATCATCTAAATCTTTACCCCATGCCTTTGCGGCAACAGGATCTAATAGCCCTTTATCCGCTAGGTGTGCGGCTAATAAATATCCCGTCGCGCCCATAGCAAACGGCAACACACAGATAGATGTAAGCAGCAAAAAGCGAGCTACAGGTCCTAGTGAGTATGTCTTCGATTGTCCATGCCGTTTACCGACGATAATAATATTCATGAGTATTAGTACAGGTATCCAAAAATAATAAAGGCCATGATAAGTATGGCCTTTATTTAGAAAATTACAAAATTTCTTAACTTTTCAATAAGTTACCGTACCAAAAAGGTGAACACTTAGATAGCCGCTACTGGCTTAGTGTAAGAAATAGGCGCGTTTTCTTCTTCGTATTCTACAAATTCCCATGCGTCAGTTTGCAGCTCAAGTTCGCGCAATAGCTTGTTATTCAAACCATGTCCTGATTTAAAGCCAACAAACTCACCCATAAGGCTGTGACCCAGCAGGTATAAATCACCTACTGCATCTAAAATTTTGTGTTTTACAAACTCATCCTCATAACGCAAACCATCCTCGTTCAGTACCCGATATTCATCAACTACAATGGCGTTATTGACACTACCACCTAACGCTAGGTTTTTAGAACGTAAAAACTCAATGTCTTTCATGAAACCAAAAGTACGAGCACGACTCACTTCTTTCACAAAAGAAGTTGATGAGAAGTCCAAGCTTGCTTTTTGTGCACTTTGCTTGAAAGCAGGGTGATCAAATTCGATTTCAAAGGTAACTTTAAAACCGTTATAAGGTACAAAAGAAGCGACTTTATCACCTTCGCGTACTTCAACTTTTTTCTTAATACGAATAAAACGCTTCGCTTTAGACTGCTCAGCAATACCTGCTGATTGAATCAAGAAAACGAATGGACCCGCGCTGCCATCCATAATCGGAACTTCTTGTGCACTCAGTTCAACAATAGCATTATCGATACCTAAACCTGCCATTGCAGATAACAGGTGCTCAACGGTATCAACACGGACACCGTCTTGAACCAAGGTAGTCGACATAGTGGTTTCACCCACATTGGTCGCTTTGGCTTGAATATCAACAATAGGCTCAAGATCAACACGTCGAAATACAATGCCGTGGTCGACAGGGGCAGGCTTAAGTGTCAGATATACTTTTTCACCTGAGTGCAGACCAACGCCAGTTGCGCGGATTGTATTTTTGAGTGTTCGCTGACGAATCATGTCGATTTACCAATATTGTTGATTAAAACTAACTAATTATTATTACTAACGGCCCATTATAACAATTATACATGAGCGCGCTAGTAACAATTTCTAATCAGCTTGACGACGCAAGAAAGCGGGTATGTCCAAATAGTCCATATCCTTCTCTTTAGTGTTTTCCGCCCTAGGCGATAGCGGTTTTGCAGCTTGGTTACGAGTATGAGCAGGTTTATCTAATTCAGCATAATCTGCCACTGTTGTTGGTACTTTTCTAACAGGCTCTGATGTGGCTGTATTATCAATCACCTTTTTGGGCTTTTCAGCCGCAGAAGCCTTAACCCCTAAGCCTGTTGCAACGACTGTTACTTTCAGCTCATCGACTAAATCATGATCGATAACCGTTCCAATAACGACCGTAGCATGCTCAGAAGCAAACTCTTCAATCACTTGACCCACTTCAGTAAACTCGCCCAAAGTAAGATCCAAACCGGCTGTAACATTGACCAAAATACCGCGGGCACCTTGTAAATCAACGTCTTCTAATAAGGGGCTGCCAATGGCTGCTTCCGCGGCTTCACGCGCACGATTATCACCGGTTGCTGAACCTGTACCCATCATGGCCTGACCCATTTCTGACATTACTGTTCGCACATCGGCGAAATCGACGTTAATCATACCTGGACGCATGATCAAATCAGCAATACCTTGCACTGCACCCAGCAATACATCATTGGCGGCGCTAAAAGCATCCAACAAACTGCTGTTTTTACCCAAAACGCTCAAGAGCTTTTCATTGGGAATGGTAATTAAAGAATCAACGCTTTCAGCTAACTGAGCCAATCCTTGTTCAGCGATCAATGAACGCTTTTTACCTTCAAATGGAAATGGCTTAGTCACAACCGCTACGGTTAAAATGCCTAATTCTTTTGCCACTTCTGCAACCACAGGTGCACCACCGGTTCCGGTACCGCCACCCATACCTGCTGTAATGAATATCATATCCGCGCCACTGATTGCTTCAGCGATACGATCACGATCTTCCATGGCTGCTTGACGTCCTACTTCAGGATTCGCCCCAGCACCTAAACCTTTTGTAACAGCGCCGCCCAATTGAATAACAGTACGCGCTTCTACTTTACGTAGTGCTTGCGAATCTGTGTTAGCGCAGATAAATTCCACACCTTCAATATTATTAACGACCATGTGTTGAACGGCATTACCGCCACCGCCACCGACACCGATAACTTTTATCACTGCATTTTGTTGAGGATCATCTGCTAATTCGAACATATCCCCATCCCGTTGCTGAGACATAGTTTCTTCTCCTTTGCTGAGCTGCGCAATGCGCAACCACTATTTAATATTAAAAGTTGTTTTGAATCCAATGTTTTACGCGTGAAAAGAAGCTTAAAGGCACTTCTTCTCGGTTATTTGTTTTAATTGGAGCATTTTGTTGCATTGCGGCGTATAACAAAAGGCCAACAGCCGTTGCATAAATAGGATTATTAATCACATCAACCAAACCAGAAACGCCAATTGGCTTCGCCAATCGCACTGGCATATGGAAAATTTCTTCCGCCAACTCAACAACGCCTTCCATCTTCGAGGTTCCTCCCGTTAAAACGATACCTGAAGCGACCAATTCTTCATAACCACTACGACGTAATTCCGCCTGTATTAAAGTGAATAATTCGTCGTATCGAGGCTCAACAACTTCTGCTAAAGCCATGCGAGATAAATCCCTTGCTGGTCGATCGCCGACACTTGGAACCTTAATCGTTTCATCTTCTTTCGCCAGCTGTGTTAATGCGCAAGCGTATTTAATTTTGATTTCTTCTGCGTGCTGAGTCGGTGTCCGTAATGCCATCGCAATATCATTCGTAACCTGATCACCCGCAATAGGGATTACGGCAGTGTAACGAATCGAACCGTCAGTAAATATAGCAATATCCGTTGTACCACCACCAATATCAACAAGACAAACCCCTAGTTCTTTTTCATCTTCCGTTAAAACCGCATAGCTCGAGGCTAGCTGTTCTAAAATAATATCATCTGTTTCTAAACCACAACGCTGAATGCAACGCTCAATATTTTGCGCAGCATTTGTAGCACTTGTTACCATGTGAACTTTGGCTTCTAAGCGCACACCAGACATTCCAATAGGTTCTTTAATACCTTCTTGAGTATCAATTGAATATTCTTGCGGCAGCACATGCAATATACGATTTTCACCAGGCAAGCGAACCGCTTTTGCCGCCTCGATAACGCGTTCAATATCACCATACGTTACTTCACGATCTTTAATTGCAACCATGCCATGAGAATTCATCGATTGAATATGGCTACCCGCAATACCCACATAAACAGAGTGAATTCGACAACCTGCCATCAACTCAGCTTCTTCTATTGCACGCTGAATAGATTGCACAGTGGATTCGATATTAACCACTACACCTTTTTTCATACCTCGGCTTGGGTGTGACCCTAAACCGACAATTTCAACACCACCTTCCGCTGTCATTTCACCGACGATGGCAACAACTTTGGACGTTCCAATATCCAGTCCAACCAGCATGTTTTTTTGTGGCCCTTGACTCATGGTCTTACTCCTAAACAGACAGCCATTTAATAGCGGCCCCTTTTCCATATCTAAGATCAACAACTGCTACTTTTTCTTGTGGCAGTATTTTAAGTAATTCTATTAAACGCTCTAAACGTTGTTCCAACTGCTGACGGCCTAAACGAATCATCCAGCCGTTTGCCAATTCTACTTGCCAGCTTCCTACCGTATTCATGGTTAAACTCACAATCTCCGCCTCCGCAGACAATAAACGCGACTGAAAACGCTGAAATTGTCGCATTACCTGCTCAGTTTTTTTCTTGGGGCCAAATAATTTTGGCAGCCCTTTTTGATCAAAGTTCTGAGATAGCATTAATTCTTCACCTTGAGGATTCAATAATGTTTCCTGGTTCCACACCGCAACCGGAATATCCTCTTTAAATTTAACCAACAACGTATCTGGCCAAATCTTTTTTACTTGAGCGCTTTTAATTAATGCCAGCTGCTCGACTTCCGCTTTAACCTGATGCACATCAAGAGAGAAGAAATTTTGTTCTTTAACCCACAACAATTGCTTTGCTAATTCTTCTGCTTCCCAAAAACGAAACTCACCTTCCATCTCAACCTGCTCAACTGGCCAGCCCCAACGCACTTGCTGCAAACTCCAAGCCGCTAACACCAATAACGAAACAACAAATACCGACTGCACAAACCACAACGGTATCAATGCAGCCGTTTGAGTAAAGGAAAAAGGTGTTTTCGTTTTTAATCGAGTCGCTCCTTTATTCACAGTTGCTCGTGCAGACGAACCCTGCGGCGACGAACGCAATTTACGCTTCTTTTTTTCAGACTTCGCCCTATTCTTATTCGATTTATTGGCTTGATCTTTCATTGAGCTAACAAACATTTTTTAATACCTACTAGAGTGTCTGTTGCAAAATATTCACCACTAATGCGGGGAAAGATAACCCTCCCGCGTTAGCCGCCATAGGCACTAACGAATGATCAGTCATGCCTGGGCTTGTATTTACTTCCAACAACCAAAAATTACCGTCTTCATCTTGCATAGCATCAACTCGGCCCCAGCCTGAACACCCAATTAACTTAAACGCTTTTAGCGACATTTTATGCAACTCGCCTTCAGCGTAATCGGGTAAGCCTGAAGGTAATAAATATTGAGTATCGTTGGCTTTGTACTTCGCATCAAAATCATAAAAATCATGAGTCGTTACCAACTGAATAGCGGGCAATGCCTCATCACCCAGTATCGCTACTGTAAATTCGCGACCTTCAACATACTGCTCCGCAATCACAAGATCATCATGCTGAGAAGCAAACGCATAACTATCGGCCAAACCTTCACTGCTATGCACTTTACGCATACCAATACTTGAACCTTCTCGTGCGGGTTTCACCATCGCCAACCCACCTAGGGCTTGCATAATAGAATCCCAATCACTGTCTTTTTCTAAGACAAAGGCTTTAGGTGTGGCAACACCACAAGCATCCCAGACTAATTTGGTTCGCCACTTATCCATTCCTAACGCCGATGCCATCACGCCACTACCGGTATACGGTTTATTTAATAATTCTAATAAACCCTGCATGGTGCCATCTTCGCCACCACGGCCGTGAAGTGCAATGAAAGCACGATCAAAGTTTGCTTGGGATATTTGCTCTGCAGCGTTCTCACCAACATCAATTGCAAACGCATCAACGCCTAATGCCAATAACGCACTTAATACAGCCGCTCCGCTGTTTAACGACACGGGTCGCTCTGCCGAGGTACCGCCCATTAATACCGCAATACGTCCTAATGCATTTTTTTCATTCGCTGAAAGCGTATACGTCATATTATTTACTGCCTTTCACAGCGGGGCTTTTTATATAAGCACCATTAGCAACAATATTAGGTAATTGCTGTGTCAGCATAATAGCCAAACTACCAATATCACCCGCACCTTGAGTCAATAATAAATCCCCTGGCTTTAATACCTTGCTTAATACTTGCGATATATCTTCGTCACGCTCAACAAAAACGGGATCCAATGCACCGCGTTGACGAATACTGCGACATAAAGCTCGACCTTCAGCCCCGGCAATCGGTTTTTCACCGGCAGGATAAACATCCATTAACAATAAAACATCCGGCTCAGACAATACCCGTACAAAATCCTCATACAAATCACGAGTACGGCTATAACGGTGAGGCTGAAATAACGCCACTAATCTGCGTTCAGGAAAGCCTTTACGAATCGCTTCTATTGTCACTTCAACTTCACGAGGGTGATGACCATAGTCATCAACGAGTAAAACGCTGCCTGCGTTACCCTCAGTATCCGTGCACTCAACTTCTGTACATACTTGAAAACGACGACCAACACCGGCAAAATTTTCTAACGCATAAACGATCGATTCATCATCAACTTTCTCATCAGCAGCAACCACAATAGCGGCCAGCGCATTTAACACGTTGTGCACACCAGGCATACGCATGCGCACGACCAGGTCATCCGCTCCGTCTGGACGCTTTACTTTAAAGCTTGTAAACAATCCTTGCTGCACAATATCGAAGGCTCGAAAGTCTGCATCTTCACTTAAACCATAAGTAACAAACTTACGGGAAACCTTCGGTAATATTTCGCGGACATTATCGTCGTCAATGCACAGCACTGCCAAGCCATAGAAGGGTAAATTATGTAAAAAGTCGATAAAAGTCTGCTTTAACTTATCGAAATCACCGCCATACGTTTCCATATGGTCAGCATCAATATTAGTAACGATGGATGTCATCGGCTGTAAGTGTAAAAAAGACGCATCACTTTCATCCGCTTCTGCAACCAAATAACGACTTGCACCCAAGCGCGCATTGGTACCAGAACTGTTTAAGCGACCACCAATAACATAAGTAGGATCCAACTTAGCCTGTGCTAAAATTGACGTGACCAAGCTGGTAGTGGTTGTCTTACCATGAGTTCCAGCCACGGCAATGCCGTGACGAAAACGCATTAACTCAGCCAGCATTTCTGCGCGACGAACGATAGGGATACGTTTTTTAATCGCATTCTTAATTTCAGGATTGTTCTTATCAATGGCGGTTGAAACGACGACAACATCAACGCTATCAACATTTTCACTCTGGTGACCGAGAAAAACTTTAGCCCCCATATTCATCAAATGCTGAGTAACCGCAGACTGACGCAAATCAGAACCACTGATGTGATAACCTTGATTTAACAAAACTTCGGCAATACCACACATGCCTACACCACCAATACCAATAAAATGGATGCGTTTAATACGACGCATCTCAGGTATGGCATACGCTTCTGCAGGGCCTGACGTTAATAAATTTTCGTTAGCCATTAATCGCTTAACCTTATCTGTTTTATTATTTGCTCTGTCACAACCTGAGCTGCATTAGCAATCGATACGCTTTTAGCGGCTATCGACATAGATTTAATTTTTTCTGGATTTTCAGCGTAACTCTGCCAACGTCCAGCCAACCATTCAGCCGTTAATTCTTTCTGCTGCTTTATCTCTGCAGCGCCCGCTTTAACCAATACCTGTGCATTCGCAGTTTGATGATCATCGACTGCAAATGGAAACGGAATAAAAATAGCCGCCTTACCCGCGCACGTAATTTCTGATACGGTTAATGCGCCTGAACGGCATACAACAACATCGGCCCAATCATAGGCAACAGCCATATCATCAATAAAAGCAACGACCTTGGCTTTACCTTGCAACCCTTTTTCGAAATAAGCCTGCTGAACGGCCGCTATATTTTTCTTGCCTACCTGATGCCAAATATTGGGTAAGCCATGCTCTGACGTATCAAGCGCATGATCACGTTTAACCATTAAAGATAAGGCATCCATTACCGCATGATTTAAGGCTACCGCACCTAAACTGCCACCCACAACCAACACATGCAGTCGTTTATTTTTACGTTCATCATTATCTTTATTAACCCTACCCAGTGCCACAATATTTGCCCGCACCGGGTTGCCGGTCGTCAATAGCCTGCCTACTTTATGACTGCCTTTAAAGGTATTTGGAAAAGCTTGCATCACGACATTCGACAACGGTTTTAATAAACGATTGGTCATACCAGGAAATGCATTTTGTTCATGAATCAATAACGGAATTCCTAACAACTTAGCCGCAACACCCCCAGGACCGGTCGCAAATCCGCCCAGACCCAGCGCAGCACTTGGGCGCACAATACGCATAAATTGCAGCGCTTGATAAATCGCTTTTATGATTTTCCATGGCGCGGCCAATAACGCTAACTTACCTTTGCCACGCAGACCCGTAACATTAATACAATGCAACGGATAACCAGACTTAGGAACCAAATCGGCTTCAATACCCGCTGCTGTTCCTAACCAATGTATGTCATAACCTTGCTGTTTTAATTCATCGGCAACTGCGAGCGCTGGAAACACGTGCCCTCCCGTACCACCGGCCATTACCATGACTGTTTTCTTTTTTGCTGGGAGTATTTTACTTATCATTACGCCCCCCATTCAAATCTTCAACGTACGTATCAAAACCTGTGACATATTCATTATTACTGTTTTCATCGCCATCATTATTAGCAATTGCTACTGATTTATTGTTAGCTTTTCTCGATTTTTTGGTCTTTTTTGACGTTTTATTCACTACATCATTCTCAGCGGCTGAATCGATCTCGACACTCACTCGGTAAACCAAGGCGACCATCACACAGCAGATCAATAAGCTACTTCCTCCGTAACTGAAAAAAGGCAGCGTTAAACCTTTAGTCGGTAATAATCCCGTATTCACGCCTAAGTTAATAATGACTTGCAAACCAAATAAGGTAGCAATGCCAAAACAAATAAAAGCGCCATACAAATTTCCGATTTTCTGTGCTCGCCAACCGATGATCATGCATTGAGCTAAAAAGAAGGCGAGTAAACCCAACGCAAACAATCCGCCCACCAAGCCCGTTTCTTCTGACCAAATAGCAAAAACAAAATCAGTATGAGCTTCAGGAAGATAAAATAACTTTTGTACACTCTCTCCTAAACCCGTACCCCATAATTCGCCGCGCCCGAAGGCAATCAATGCTTGCGCGAGCTGATAACCAGAGCCATAAACATTGTCTGGGTGGAACGGCTGCCAATACGTGGTTAATCGTGCAAGACGATAGTCTTCCGCAGTAACCACCAAATAACCTATGATTAGGGTCGCGACGACAAGTAAGAAAAACTGCCCCGCTTTTACTCCGCCTAAAAACAATAAGACCAATACAGCGCCCATTAAAACCACCACCGATCCAAAGTCAGGTTCTAATAATAACAACACCATAATTACGCCTAAGATAACCAAAGGCTTAATAAAACCTGACCACTGATTTTGTACTTCCGCTTGTCGACGAATCAAATACCCCGAGATATACAGCACAGCGGTTAATTTAACGATTTCAGACGGCTGAATTTTCATTAATCCTAAATTCAACCAACGCGCACTGCCGTTCACTTCGTGACCAATACCCGGAATTAATACCGCAACAAGTCCTAAGCCACCCAATAATAGCCACAGCCAATCAGTTTTTTGCCACCAAGCCAATGAAATGCGGCTCACTAAAAAGGCAACCATAATACCTAAGACGATATAGACGCCGTGGCGAGTAGAAAAATACGCGGCGTTACCAGTATACGTTTCAGCAATACTGGTCGATGCCGACATAACCATCACCCAACCTAACGCCATGAGTCCCAACCAAGACCATACTAACGCATTCATTTTCACTGACAGTAATTGTGGAAAATCAGTATTAGGGGCTAACGATTTAAACCAAGACATTAGCGCCATGTTTTTTACAAAATTATTAGTAAAAGAACTTTGCGTCATAAGCCCTCCTTATCACTAACAATCTCAGCGACTAATTGCTCAAAGACTTCACCGCGTTTCACATAGTTTGTGAACTGATCAAAACTGGCACACGCTGGAGAGAATAAAATTACATCTCCAGGACGGGCGACTGCTTTAGCTTGGATCAAAGCCTGCTCTAATGTTTCTTCAATATTCAATTCACAAGTAGACACTAAACTACTTGCAATTAAGGGGGCATCACGCCCAAATAAGACAGCCTGTTTAACACTTAATTGGCATGCGTCAGCTAAAGGGTCAAAATCTTGATCTTTCCCGATACCGCCTGCAATCAAAATAATATTTTTACTGTTGTTACTGGCTAACCCTTCAATCGCCGCAAGGGTTGATCCCACATTCGTGCCTTTTGAATCATTAAAGTATTCAACATTATCGTGCTCAGCCACCCATTTACAACGGTGTGGCAAACCCGTGAAATCTGACAAGACCTGATGCAACTGATCATGACTGACTGCAAAATCAGCGGGCAAGGATTCAACCAACGCAATCGCAGCCAAAGCATTTAATTGGTTATGACGCCCTTTAATTTTTAACTGAGCGACAGGAAAAATGGGCTGCTGTTCGAACATTAAAAATTCGCCCAGAGTAACCTCATTAGCCTTGTCTTTTTGCTGCGCAATCGCATATTGATTTTTTGCGGCTACTGGATTTTCAGCCATTTTAAAACCAAAACTTTTCTTTGGCATTGAGGTACTGACCAATGGCTGCGTTAACGCATCTTCTCGATTAACAACGATATTGCGGCAGCCCTGAAAAATTCGATGTTTTGCTTGGTGATAGGCCATCATCGAATTATAACGATCCATATGGTCTTCGCTCATGTTTAATACACAAGCAACTTCAGCGGCCAAATGATGTGTGGTTTCTAACTGAAAACTCGATAATTCAACAACGTAACAATCATAGTGATCATCGTTTAATAAGACTTCTAAAACAGGAATACCAATATTGCCGCAGACTGCCGGCTTGTGACCGCCAGCCGCTAAAATGTCACCCACTAATGTCGTTACTGTACTTTTTCCATTGGAACCTGTGATACCAATAATAGGCTTGGTCACATATTCAGCAAAAATATCAACATCACCGCGAACACGACTCCCTTGCTTTAAGGCCGAAACAATAGCAGGTTCTGCAATGGCGATACCTGGGCTCACGATTAGTTCTTGATACCCTACTAATATTTCAGCATCAAGCTCACCCTTAAATATTTGGCATTGTGGAAACTCAGATTCAATATTTGCTTGATTAGGAAATAATTCACGAGTATCGCACAAATCAAATGACAAACCTTTTTCCGTCAAAAAACGCGCACACGAAAGCCCTGTTTGGCCCATGCCGATAATTAAGCGTTTTTGATCAGAAACAATCAAGTTTGTCATAATATTAATTTATCTCTCTCGTTCTAAAAATATCTGTTATCGAATTTTTAACGTCGCAAGCCCTGCTAATACCAATAGCAGAGTCACAATCCAAAAACGCACAATCACTCGCGGCTCAGGCCAGCCTTTTAATTCGTAATGGTGATGCAAGGGTGCCATACGAAATATTCGCTTACCGGTTAATTTAAAGGATCCAACCTGCAAAATAACCGACACGGTTTCGGCAACAAAAATGCCACCCATAATAAAGAAGACAATCTCTTGGCGCGTAATAACGGCCATCATGCCTAATGCAGCACCCAGTGCTAATGAACCCACATCACCCATAAAAACTTGCGCGGGGTAAGTGTTGAACCACAAGAAACCAACGCCCGCACCGACCAAGGCGCCACTAAAAACAGCCAATTCGCCAGCACCAACAACATAGGGAATTGATAAATAATCTGAATAGTTAACATTGCCTGCAAAATACGCACATAACCCGAGTGCAGCACCCACCATAACGGTGGGTAAAATTGCTAAGCCATCTAAACCATCCGTTAAATTAACGGCATTACTCGCACCCACAATCACGAAATAGCTGAGTACAATATAAAAGATACCCAGTTCTATAATCACATCTTTAAAGAAAGGAATAATCAAAGACGTTTCTGCGGAGCTAGGCGCGGTGGCCAACAAATAGACTGCTGCAATAATGGCCAACGCCGATTGCCAAAAATATTTCCAACGTGCGGGAAGTCCACGAGAGTTTTTCTCAACAACTTTACGGTAATCATCAATCCAACCAATAACACCAAATGCCAACGTGACTAACAAGGTCAACCAAACGTATTTATTTTCTAAGTTACCCCACAATAAAGTACTGACTGTAATGGACAATAAAATCAACGCCCCACCCATAGTGGGCGTACCTGCTTTGCTTAAATGAGACTTTGGGCCATCCTCACGAATCGCCTGACCAATTTGGTATTCACGCAATTTTCGGATGACCTTTGGCCCTAGAAATAGGGCAACAGCCAATGCTGTTATGACAGCAAAAATAGCGCGTAATGACAGGTATTGTACAACTGCAAACCCTGAATTATATTGTGTTAGGTATTCTGCTAGCCATAACAACATTTTTATACTTCCCCAATTTTATTTAAAGAGTCACTATTACTCTTAAGCGACAATGCGGTAACGACTTTATCCATGCCCGCACTGCGTGAACCTTTCACCAAGAAAACTTGGCTAGGTTGTTTATTTTTAATAATGTATTTTAGCAATTCACTTTGCTGTTCAAACCAGTATGCATTTGTACTCGTATCCTTTTCCGTAACCAAAGTTTGCTTGAATGCTTCGATAGCATAACGACAAGCCGTGCCTGTCGCGACAAAATGTACAATGCCTTTTTGCTGTGCATATTCACCTATTTCAGCATGAATTGCGGCTGAGTCATCTCCCAACTCCGCCATATCACCCAAGACTAACCAGGCTTTTTCTTTCCATAACGCTAACACATCAATCGCGGCTTTTACCGAAGCAGGGCTAGCATTATAACTATCGTTTAAAATTCGAATACCACCTTCGCCTTCTACCCATTGCAAGCGACCACTAACCATCGGCAAGGTTTTAAGCTGAGTAATTATTTTTTCTAACTCAAGACCCAGCGCTAGACCCGCTGCAATCGCCGATAAAGCATTCAATACGTTATGTCGACCTAGCAGAGGAATTTTACAGGGTAAAATTTTACCTTGATAGGCAATATCAAAATAACTGCCGTGCTCATCACACATAATATTTTTTGCCATAACATCGGCATAGTTTGTGATACCAAAGCTTAAAACTTTTCGCGGCGATGCCCTTAACACCCAATCGCTATAAAACACATCATCTGCATTTAATATGGCGCAACCATCAGCCGACAAAGCATCAATAATCTCGCCTTTAGTACGCATAATGGTTTCTATACTGCCGAAACCTTCTAAATGCGCACTACTAACATTGGTAATAATCACAACATCTGGCTTAGCAAACTGTGAGGTATAAGCAATCTCGCCTTCAGCACTGGCGCCCAGTTCAATGACCGCTGTTTTATGTTGAGGCTCTAACCCTAATAATGTGAGAGGGGCACCAATATGATTATTGAAATTCCCTGGGGTTGCCCAGCAATTACCGAATAACTGCATCATGTGAGAAGCCATCGACTTCACCGATGTTTTACCCGCACTGCCCGTTATCGCGATTAATGGCCCCGTAAACTTCTGTCGATTCCATAAGCTCGCGTCCCCTAATGCACGCAAGGTGTCATCTACTACCAATAGAGGGAATGATAAAAAGTCAGAGGCTTGTTTAAGGCTATAGTCTTTGTCAATGATTGCCGCAATGGCACCCTTAGCCTGTGCGTGTTCTAAATAATCGTGACCATCAAAGTTATCACCCCGTAAAGCCAGAAAAACATCGCCTGACTGAATCGTCCGCGTATCAGTATTAATGCGCAGCGCTTGCATCTTATCAGCCTGCTTATTAGCATTTTTAATAACTGCCGTCGTCGCCTTCGCTAATGCCCCAAGACTAAAAGATGCCATCATTAGAAAGCCCCCTTTTCAAAATCTATTGACGATATTGGCTGTGCGACATCGTGATAACCTAAAGACAGCAATGTTTCTTCATCGCTGTAAGGTATTTTGACTCCGTTAATATCTTGATAGGTTTCATGCCCCTTACCGGCAATTAATAATAAATCTGTGCCATTAAGTTCTGCCAATGCCAACGCAATGGCTTTCCCTCGATCTAGCTCAATTTTAATCACGGTAGGGTCAGACGAATTTATGCCTGCCTTCATATGCTCAATAATTACTTCAGGATTTTCTTTTCTAGGATTATCTGCGGTGAAAATGACAATATCTGCTAGATCTTGCGCAATGCTCGCCATCTTAGGTCGCTTATCAGAATCTCGATTTCCGCCGCAACCAAAGACCAATGCCAGCTTCCCTAGTGTTTGTTTTTTCAGCGTAACCAATACATTTTTTAACGCGTCGGGTGTATGAGCATAATCGACCACCACACTGGTGCAACCAATTTTACTATAGGTTTGCATTCTGCCTGGTGCGGGCGTTATGCATTTAATAGCATCAATAATTTCAACAAATGAAAATTTATTTTCTACCGCCAACAGACAGATTGCCGCTAAAACATTCGCCAAATTAAAGTCACCGACCATATTGATAGTAACGTCTGCATCACCCCAAGGCGTGGTGATTGAAGCATTAATGGATTCCCCCATCATAGACATACTTATAACTCTAACATTGGCTTTTTTATGAAAACCATAACTGATTTTTTTGGCAGTAATATGTTCATCAAATAATAAGCGCTGGCCATATTCATCATCAATATTAATAATGGCATATTGCAACTTAGGCAATAAAAAGAGCTGACGTTTAATGGCGAAGTAGCTTTCCATATCGCCGTGGTAGTCGAGATGATCTTGACTTAAATTAGCAAAAACGGCCGTTTCAAACGTCAAACCCTCAATACGCTTTTGCTCAATACCGTGACTCGATACTTCCATTACAACTTGTTCAGCGCCATTGCTTTTCATGAGTGCAAATTGACGCAATAAAACCGCTAACTCAGGCGTCGTATTTTTACTTTCAACTATGTTTGGCCATACGCCATAACCAAGCGTCCCCATCAACCCGGTGCACTGGTGTAAGCAATGACTCATTTGAGTGGCAAAGCGAGTAATACTGCTTTTACCATTGGTACCCGTCACTGCCATAAGACGCATATCGAAAGCAATATTAGAAAGCTGATAAAAATCGATTAATATTTTATTCAATCGTGTTTTTAAATCGCCAACAGTAATGATCACAATGCCTGAACGATAAGTAATATCTAACGATTGTTGCACACCGGCTTCGTCACTTTTCTCGGCCTCTAACAAAATAGCAATAGCACCGCGCTTGATGGCATCATCAATAAATATTTTGCCATGGTGTGTTATGCCCGCTAGCGCAATAAAACAATCGCCCGATTTCACATCACGATTATCAGTCACTAAACCTTGAACATCAACCTCTGGAATAGTGTGTTCAGGTGTTTTTACATCAGACAAACCATAGGGTGCTAACAACTGACTCAGTTTCATAAAGCAGATACCTCCGCCACATGAAAATCGTTACTCTGGTCAGGTGCTATCTGCAAAGTACGTAACGCCTCTTCCATGATGCGACCAAATACTGGCGCTGCAACTTCGCCGCCATAATACTCCTGACCTTGCGGTTGGTCGATCACGACGACCAATACAAAGCGTGGATTGGAAATGGGGGCTATACCGGCAAAAATCGAGGTATATTCAGAATCCTGATAACCTTCTTTACCTACTTTATGTGATGTACCCGTTTTACCTCCCACGCGATAACCGACAACTTTGGCGCGCGTCCCCGTCCCCCCTTTTTGGGTAACCGTTTCTAACATCTGAGTCATGTTTTTTGCCACAGAGGCTGGCATGATTTGTTCGCAAGGTGCTTGGGCATTCGTAATAATTAACCGCGCTTCTTGCACACAGCCATGATTCGCAAACGCGGTATAGGCTTGAGCTAGCTGCAAAGGTGTCACGGACAAACCGTAACCATAAGACAAGGTCGCCAACCCTAACTTATCAAGCTTCTGCGGATAAGGTAAATGCCCAATCGCTTCTCCAGGAAAACCCAGAGCGGTTGCTTGCCCAAATTTCACATCGTGAAGCATGGTCCATAAATATTCTGCGCCCATTTCATGAGCCAGCTTAGTAACGCCGATATTGCTCGACTTTCTAATAATCCCCGTTAAATCTAGCGCCCCATAGTTTCTATGATCACGGATAGTTTTGCGCTTGATACGCATATAGCCGGGTGACGTATCAATAACCGAGGTGGGTAAGTACTTACCGTTCTTTAATGCTGCCGCAACCGTAAATGCCTTCATGGTTGAACCTGGCTCAACCAAGTCGGTTAATGCTCTATTACGCATATCTTTTGCATTTAATGTCGCGCGGTTATTTGGGTTGTAAGAAGGTCGATTGACCAAGGCTAAAATATCACCGTTACTCGCGTCCAATAAAACAGCACTACCCCAGTTTGCTTTATGTGCTTGCACGACGGCCTTTAACTCTCGATACGCTAAGTACTGCAGGCGTAAATCCAACGTTAACTTTAATTCGCTACCCGGCTTAGCAACTGCAGAAACATTCAATTGCTTAATAACATTGCCTAATAAATCTTTTACTACTCGCTGCTGCCCCGGTGCTCCCTGAAGCCAATCATCGTATGCCAGTTCCAAACCCTCTTGGCCCTTGCCATCAATATCGGTCATACCGACGACATGAGAGGTTACTTCTGATGCAGGATAAAAGCGTCGATACTCTGTTTCTGAGAATACGCCACTCAACTTAAGTGCTAATACTTCATTGGCTTTTTCGGGAGGCAAGTGGCGCTGTACATACATAAAGCCTTGATGGCGATTACGCTTTAGACGACGGGTCAATTTATTCGCTGAAATACCTAAAGTTACCGCAAGTTTAGGGACATTAACGGCATCAAAAAGTTTAGGATTTAACCACAAACTTTTCACCGGAGAACTCACCGCCAATGGCTCACCATGACGATCATTAATATCGCCACGTAAAGCAGGAATGGATTCATCTCGAACCATGCGTTGCTCACCTTGAGCGGCTAAAAAAGATTGCTGCACAAGATGCAGATATCCCATACGACCGGCGACCACAATTAACAGACACAGGAATACGCCCAGTACTAAGGCAAAACGCCAAACAGGAATGCGATATTCAACAGCATCTGTTAATGCTGTAGTTGCAGATTTTTTAGTACGGGAGTTAGCCACGTTACTGTGTGCCCTTCATCTTAAAATTTCCTTAAAACCATTCCGTTTTCGTATTCATTATTATTTTAAATCCCTACCTTGGGATTAACGACTGCTGCGAATAACCTGCACATCAATCGCTTCTATCATATTTAATTTTTCTTTTGCAATACGCTCTACGCGACCATGAGCAGTTAACGCACTTTGCTCTAATAATAGGCGACCATAATCTTGCTCTAAACCCAAACGCTGATGCTCAGAAACTTGCCAACTTGCAACCATCTGCCTATGCCAATGTGTTGCTGCCACCTGCATCGTGGCGCACATAATAACGACTAACCACGCTAACAATATCAACGTATTTTGTTTGACTGCTGACATCATAGAAGGCTAATCCCTCTCGCCTTCAATGCGCTCTGCAATTCGTAAAACAGCACTACGTGCCCTCACATTGCCACCAATCTCATTCGCTTTCGGTTTAATCGCCTTACTCATTTTTTTCATCGTTTTACCCAAATCAGTATCAAGAATCGGCAGTCCTCTTGGAATGGGACGACCTTGCTCTTGACGACGAATAAAGCGCTTCACCATGCGATCTTCTAACGAATGAAAACTGATCACGGCCAACCGACCACCGACTTTTAATACATCAACTGATTGATCAAGAATTTTTTCTAAATCACTTAATTCGTTATTAAGATGAATACGAATGCCTTGGAAAGCACGTGTCGCTGGGTGCTTGTGCTTCTCCCAAGCAGGATTCGCTTCTTTTAAAATTTCAGCCAACTGCACCGTACGATTAATATGCTGTAATTCACGTTCACGAATGACCGCATTGGCCATGCGCTTCGCGAATCGTTCTTCACCATACTCCTTCATGACTCGCGCTAATTCTTGCGCGCTCACTTTAGCAATCCACTCTTCTGCACTGATACCGGATGTTGGATCCATACGCATGTCCAACGGACCATCACGCATAAAGCTAAAACCCCGCTCTGCATCATCTAACTGAGGTGACGAAACCCCTAAGTCCAATAACAGGCCATCAATTTTTTCGATACCGCGTGCCTGCAACTGTTCTTGCAGCTCAGCAAAACTGGCATTAATAATTTGAAAGCGTGAATCCTTAAGCGCTAACGCTTCACCCGTTGCAATCGCTAATGGATCTTTATCGATACCCAATAAACGACCGTGTTCAGATAACTTACTTAACAACAACTCACTATGACCACCTCGGCCAAAAGTACCATCAACATAAATCCCATCTGGATCAACCACACAACCTTGAACGGTTTCGTGTAATAACACCGTAAAATGGTCTTGCTGCTCACCAACACCCAATTCGATTTGATCTTTCTTTTGCTCGGCTTGTTGTTGCTCAGACTGCTGACGCTCAGTCTTACTCAACTTGGTTCTGCTACGTTTGGCCATAAGACTTCTTATAAAGAAAGATTTAACAATTCATCTGGAAGTACTTCCGGGGCATTCACCTCAGCGATGTAATCATCACGACGGCTATTCCACAGATCCTTACTCCACAGTTCTAATTTCTTACCTTGCCCCAGCAAAATCGTTTCTTTGTCTAACTGCGCATATTCACGCAACGGCTGAGACAATAAAATTCGTCCATTGGCATCCATTTCAATATCGGTAGCATGACCAATTAACAATCGCTGGATTCTTCGAGCACTCGGATTAAAGCTAGGTAACGCTTCAATTTTTGCTTGAATCACTTCCCACTCATCGACGGGATAAATCAATAAACAGCGTTCTTCCGTATCAATAGTGGCTACTAGACGCCCAGCACAAAGATCCACTAGCAACTGCCGATATTTCATCGGGATCGCTAGCCTTCCTTTAACATCTAAATTAACCGCACTGAGTCCGCGAAACACTGGCTTTCCTTTATTAAAAGATGGGGGCAGGTTTTGAGCATGATTTCTAAAATATTATCACCCAAAAACCCACTTCTACCCACTTAACTCCACTGAGTGCACACTATAGAAACGCTGAGGCACATTTGCAAGGTGATAAACGCTGTGGATATGTGAAAATTTGCGTTAATTCACAAGGACTTAGCGACCATACCTGCCAAGGGAGTAAAAAATGCGAGGGTTTTATTAAGGAAAAGTCTTGCTACGCGTGACTCTGGGAATAGAAGTTAAAGTAATCTCTTAAGTTGGTAACCACTAACTTTATAGCGAAAATTTGTTTAGACATTTTTGTTATAGATAAGTGATCACTAACTACCTTATTGATAAAGTTAGAGTGAATACTCACTTTCAAGGTTGAGTATTATGCCATAAGAAGGCTATCTATTTATGAAAATTTAGGAAGACGTCGTAATAGAAAGGACAGGGTAATGCGATAGATCAGGTGTTTATAGCAAAATGCCTTGGTGTTAGCGATCACTAACACCAAGGTATTAATCGACGTCATTATCAGCGTTTTTTACTAAAGAAACCGCGTTTAGCAAGTTCAATACGGGCAATCACGCCTTTATGCACTTCATCTGGGCCATCCGCTAGACGTAAAGAGCGCGCCTGCATAAAGAAAGCCGTCAGTGGGGTATCTTGACTCACGCCAGCCCCCCCATGAATTTGAATTGCATCATCAACCACTTTCTGCAAAACGTTAGGCGCGACGACTTTAATCGCAGAGATTTCAGTCATGGCGCCTAACGCCCCTACTTTATCCATTTTCCACGCAGCAAATAAGGTTAACAAGCGCGCCTGATCAATCGCAATACGGGCTTCAGCCAAGCGTTCAGCATTACCGCCCAACTTCATAATGGGCTTATGAAAAGCCGTACGCTGCATACCACGATCAACCATCAACTCTAATGATCTTTCTGCTGCGCCTAAGCAACGCATGCAATGGTGAATACGACCAGGCCCTAAGCGGCCTTGTGCGATTTCAAAACCCATACCTGGGCCGCTAATAAAACTCGAAACAGGCAAGCGCACGTCGGTAAACTTAACTTCGCCATGACCGTGTGGCGCGTCATAAGCACCAAAAACTGGCAACATACGAACAATCTCAACCCCAGGAGTATTAAGAGGCACTAACACCATAGAATGCTGATGATGGCGATCTTTACTCTCATCTGGCGTACTGGCCATAAAGATACCCACCTTGCAGTGTGGATCACCAATACCGCTTGACCACCACTTGGTACCATTAAGAATAACCTGATCACCCTCGATCACGGCGGTGGCGGCCATATTCGTAGCATCAGATGAAGCAACATCAGGCTCTGTCATACAGAAGACCGAACGAATATCGCCCGCAAGCAGAGGCGTTAACCAGGCTGCTTTTTGTTCTTCAGAACCATAGCGCCATAACAGCTCCATATTGCCGGTATCGGGGGCATTACAGTTAAAAATCATCGGCGCTAAAATACTGCGTCCAGTTTCTTCTGCCACTGAGGCATATTCCAAAATACTCAAGCCAGCACCTAAGGTTTCGTCAGGCAGGAACATATTCCACAAGCCTGCCGCTTTAGCCTTGGCTTTTAGCACGTCCACAATCGGTGGCACTTCCCACTTGGTCCAGTCACCGTGGTTTTGCTTAGCATACACATCCGCCCAGAAATCGGCTTCCATCGGTTCGATGTGTTCTTTTATAAATGCCTTAGTTCTTTTAACGTAATCTTTTGCTTTTGGGCTTAATTCAAAATCCATCGCCAAATCCCTCGCTTATGTAAATTCAGTCTGTATTTTTTATCGATGACGGATGCTAACCAGAGCTGAGTCATGAATGAAATGATTTGTAATACTGCGTATCTATTAGTCTTATGAATAGTATCTTAAACCGTTGAATTACAGTGTGGCTGAATCCTCATTGTAGGATCTATTTAATGAAAGCCATCAAACCCAATGAATTAAAATAAAGGTAAAGAATGCATTATTGTCTTTAATAATCTTAAAGTGTGCACAAGCGCTAGCAAAAATCTCGACATTTCTTGGACAAATTACGCCGTCATTGAATATATTGAGTACATTATCAAATAATCTCATGGTACAAAGGTTACCAATAATGGAACGTCATATCGCTGCGGCATCTTTTAAATTGCCACTTAAACGACACTGACTTGCATTACAGTCGTCGTATAAAGGCGCCTTAAATAACAATAAATGGGTAGGAATTTTATGGAAGATAAAAAGAATGAGTCCGGTGATATGGATCCTCCCAAAAGTAAACACTATCGCCGCTACGTGCTGTTTTTGCTGACGATTGTGTATGCGCTGAATTTTGTTGATCGTCAAATCCTGGTGATATTACAAGAATCTATTAAGGCCGACATGGCCCTTTCCGATGCTCAACTAGGGCTGTTAACGGGTTTTGCATTCGCCATTTTTTATGTCAGTGTCGGCATTCCTATCGCGCGCTGGGCTGATGTAGGGAACCGTAAAAATATCGTGGCGGGTGCCATCGCTGTTTGGAGCGGCATGACAGCGCTATCCGGTTTAACACAAAACTTTTACCAGTTATTGCTCGCACGTATTGGCGTTGGTATTGGGGAAGCCGGCGGTAGCCCACCCTCACATTCTATTTTGTCAGATTATTATCCTGCCAAAGAGCGCGGACGCGCGATGGCCATTTATTCGACCGGTGTTTATTTAGGTATTTTAATTGGTTTTATCGTCGGCGGTTGGGTTAACGAACATTACGGCTGGCGTATTGCTTTTTTTGCAGTGGGACTGCCTGGTTTATTGGTTGCACTGATCGTTAAATTTACCATACGTGAACCGATTAGAGGCATCGCAGATGGTATAGAGATAAAAACCAGCGTGACCTTTAAAGAAACTTTATCCATTTTGTGGGCCTTAAAATCATTCAGGTTTTTTGCGCTTGCTTCTGGCCTGACTGCTTTTTGCAGCTACGGCATCGGTAACTTTTTACCTTCTTTTCTTATTCGATCTCATGGTTTTGAAACAACTCAAGTCGGTATAAGTCTTGCCATCACTGCCGGTTTGGGGGGCATTATTGGCACCTATGCCGGGGGACACTTCGCTGACAAATTGGGTTTGAAAGACATGCGTTGGTATTTATGGGTACCCGCCATACCGGCGATTTTTGCACCCCTGCTCATTACCTCCGCCATGTTTATGGATGACAGTACTCTAGCGTTAGCCTGCTTGTTTGTATCTACCGTATTTGGTGCCTTGTACTTAGGCCCTGTGATTGCCATTACCCATACCTTAGTGAACCCAAATATGCGCGCGATGTCATCGGCTATTTTATTTTTAGTCTTAAATCTAATTGGTTTAGGTTGCGGCCCATTGGTCGTAGGACTTATTAGTGATGCCTTAACCCCAAGCTTAGGCAGTGATGCACTGCGTTATGCCATTGCGGGTGTCTCATTTGTGGGTTTACTTTCAATGCTGGCGTTTTATCGTGCGGCCAAATACTTACCTGAAGACTTAGCGAAGCAACAAGCCAACGCGAGTTAAGCACTGAAGCAGATTAGGTTTTACATTCAAGGCACCTTATTTAAGGTGCTTTTTTATTTAAGGTACTTTTTTATTCGACGAAAGCTCTGAACCATAAATACATTCATCATTACTTTCGGGCATGAGTGGCTTAGGAATAAAATTTATATGTTCTCTATGTATAAATATATAGTTTTATCATCATTGATCGTTTGTAACACTTTTATATCGTTAATCTTAACGGTAGGTATCGTAAGAGGGTTGCTATCCAGAACAACAAAATCCGCTTGTTTACCTTTCTCGATAGACCCTTTTATATCTTCTTCAAAATGCTGATAAGCGCCCCAAATCGTAATAGCTTTTAACGCATTAAGGGGTGATAGCTTGTGCTGTTCACCTAATACTTGGCCACTTCTTGTGACACGATTTACCGCGCTATCAAGTATTCTCATAGAATTTGGAAATGTAACGGGTGCGTCGGAGTGGATGGTAAAGCGCATGCTTTGTTCTGCAAACCATCCTGTGGGTGAAATATTATTAGCTCTTTCAGGGCCGGCTACAGAGTCTCGGTGCCAGTCACCCCAGTAGAAAGTGTGCATGGGGTAAAGTGCAGGAAAAATCCCTAATGTTTTTAGCTTTTTAATGTGATCCTGACGAGTAAACTGGCCATGAATCATAACAGTGCGATGGTCACCAAGGGGGGTTTTATTGTTAGCTTTTTCTACGAGTTTAATAAGCTGATCAATAGCCGCATCGCCATTGGCATGTACCAGCAATTGCCAGCGGTTCTTATAAGCGAGCTGCATTAACTGATAGGCTTCTTTATCATCAAAGGCAGGGTAGCCAGAATAATCGTCAGTTTGCCCTACTGGAACCACAAGATAAGGTTTTGTGAACCAAGCCGTTTTACCTTGCGGTGAACCATCAAAAGTTAATTTTACCCCTCCAATACGAAAACGGTTGTGGTAATTTCTAGACATTAAATGACTATAAATAATAGGATTATCTTTAAGCACTTTAAGATCTGGGTAAGAAATAATATCGATATCAAAACCTATTTGAGCCGCGATTTTTGGTAGAGCATTAAGCGTTGCTAAATCAGTTTTACCTTCTTGAACGGTTGTAAATCCATTTGACTTATAATTATACTCGCCTGCTTTATAAAGTTTCACTAAGTCCTCAGCAGTGAAGTCAGGAATCATTTTAAAAAATATCATGAAGTGAGCATTTTCTTGCATCACGCCGCTGGGTGTTTTGCCGTCACTTTCTCTTTCAATAATGCCACCCGGTGGATTTTGAGTTTCAGCATTAATACCCATGATTTCTAGTGCTTTTGTATTATAAGCACCTAAATGCCCTGATTGGTGCATAACAACAATAGGCAGCTCAGTGGTGACTGCATCTAAGTCATGACGATTTGGGTGTCGTTTTTCTTTAAGCTGTGAATCATCGTAGTTAAAACCTATGACAACCTTATAATCTTTGGCTATCGAGGAATGTTTTAAAAATTCACGAAGTTGATTTTGTAATTCAGCAATAGTATTGACAGGGCCATCGGGGGCAGGAAGTAAATTGGCAACAATCGATTGAGTGCCAACACCGGCGAAATGGCTATGAGCATCGATAAAACCAGGCACTAACGTTTTACCATATAAGTCAATAATTTTGGTGTTCGGGCCTTTAAATTTTAGAATGTCTTTGTTACTACCAACGCTATGGATTAACCCGTCTTTTGAGGCAACTGCTTCGCCGCTAGGGTTTTTATCATCCATGGTAATAACGTTGCCATTAATATAAATAGTATCCGCTTGTTCGTATTCTTGTTTACTACAAGATGATAGCGCGACTATTGAGACCAGAAATATAATTCTTATATTCATAAAGTTTTTCATGCAGGTTATTTTGAATACCCAAAGTACCGATAAAATTATATTTTTCAATGTAAATACCTGTAGAAAAAATAAAATCAAAATCGATAACGCCAAAAGATAATATCTATAAGGATAAAGAACCTTATTTTCCTATTTAATAATTTATAATTTATAAAATGAGCCATAACTTTTATTCAAAAGCCGATACCTCTCTAGCACTTTGGCCCCTTATTTGGATTTCAAGTGATCCAGCAATAGCATTAATTTACTATATTACAAAAAATGGCAAAGTATTCAGGCAGAAATGCATTCTGCAAAAAAATGGGTTTTCTCGACGAACGACGACAGCACATTCAACGACAAGGATAATCGTCACTCTTCTTTCTATGACTTCCAATTTCCAAAATAAAAGACGGCTTCGCGATCGTTTCTCCCGATGTATCAGGCTAGAAATTGGCCTGACAGTCTGCATTCATGCGCACTAAAAAAGTTCACTAAATGGTAATTATGGTGCATTTATCCTCGTAGTCAGGGTAGTAAGAACTGGGCTTAAATATAGTTATTCCATACTAATCAATACGTTAAAATTATACATACACATTGGCATAGTAGTTGCTCTTGTAATAGATTTGATCGAGTAATAATCATGCGATTACAGCACTTTAAAACGATCTGGGGGCACGATGGCAGCCTCGACGAGGCCGCAGTTCTTGCTAAAGAGGCCAACTTTTCTGGTCTTGAGGCTCCGGCTATACATCAGAATTCAGGTCATTTTAAGGCGCTGGGTAAGGCGATAAACGAACATGACCTAGAGTGGATTCAGGAAATTTGCACGGCAGGGTCTTACGTACCCAGAAGACAGGCAAGTGTCCGTGAGCATCTTGAAGACCTCGAAGCACAAATCCTTATCGGAAAGTCATTAAAACCGAAGTTTATCAATGTAATGGGGGGATGCGATGCATGGCCAATCAATGCGAGTGTTAATTTTTTTAAAGCGGCTATGGACATAGCAGATAAGCACGATGTTTTGTGTTCATTCGAGACGCATCGAAGTCGTTCTTTTTACTGCCCTTGGAATACGGTTGCTATTTTAGAGCAAATACCTGAAATCAAAATAACCTGTGACTTCAGTCATTGGGTGGTCGTTTGCGAACGGCTTATGGATAGCGAATGGGATGCAATAGAACTTGCAGCTCAACATGCGCATCATGTGCATAGTCGAGTAGGTTACGATCAAGGCCCTCAAGTACCCCATCCCGCAGCTCCCGAGTACGCGGAAGCGCTCGCCAGTCACCAGCGCTGTTGGGAAGCTGTATGGAAAGCACAAATAGCTCGAGGTTATCAAACAACGACGATGACACCAGAGTTTGGCCCAGATGGATATTTACACCGTTTGCCTTTCACTAACGCACCCATTGCAGATCTTTGGGATATTAATAGTTGGATGGGCGCTACAGAACAGACCCATTTCGAAGAATGGTCAAAAACAGTTAATAAAAGTGAGGTTCAATGTGCTTAAGTCTCTGGAGCTACGCGACCCATCAGGGGCGCATTATACCCTTGCAGTATTGCTTTATATTGCCGTGACCTATGTGGGTGGTTGGCTTGCGATTTTTCAGCCTAATCCAATCGTTGCTGCCCTCGGGGTAATCGTGCTTGCGCACAGCATGCTTATTTCTGCCTACCTACTTCATGACTGTTGTCACAACGCAGTGTTTATGTCCAATCAAAGAAATGCCTATCTGGGTAAAGTACTTAATTGGGTATCAGGAAGCTGCTATGGCCGCTACGAAGATATTCGCTACAAGCATATGCGCCATCACATTGATAACTATGACCCGGTTGTTTGGGACTACCGTAGTTTTTTAAAACGCCACCCATTGTTAGAAAAGGTGGTAAAAATTGCTGAATGGGCCTATGTCCCTGCTGTCGAAATCATGATGCACATCATGCTGGTCCTCGCGCCATGGTGTCTTGAGTCAAAGCATTCACAAAGAAGCTATGTAGTAAAAGTTCTGTTGATTCGAGGCGCTTTACTGGCGCTTGTTCTGTGGATCAGCCCTGTTGCTTTTGTGCTGTACGCCATTGCACAACTGTTGTTATTTACAGCACTGCGTTTCATGGATTGCTACCAGCATAACTACGAGGTGGTCTTCAATCTTGACGACAAAAAAGCTGACAAGCCTTACCGCGGAGACGTCAAGTACGAACAAAGTCATACATACAGCAACTTATTGTCACACCGGTTCCCTGCCCTTAATTTGCTGGCGTTAAACTTTTGCTATCACAACGCCCATCATCAAAAACCAACGTTGGGTTGGTATCGATTACCCTCCCTTCATACGGAAATGGGCCCAGCAGTTGAACCGCAAACATTAGAATTTTCGGAGCAAGCGTATTCCTTCCATAAACATCGATTGGGCCGAATATTCGCTGAAGATTACGGTGATGACGAAGTGAAAAAGTCACTTCAACAAGGTCGCGCCGTCGGTGCCGACGCCCTTAGCTTTCTTACCGCATTTTAGAGGTTTGATATGGATTCCGTTAAGGGAAGTGCTAATACGGCTGCCCGCTTAAGGATTGTACTGGGCTCAAAATTCATGTTGGGCTCGATGGGGTGGACGGTGTTCGTCGGAGGATGGTGGCTCGCGGCTAATTCGAATTTGGCGCCCGTGCGTCTGTTTCCTGGACCGGACATAGTGTTCATTAGCCTTTACGAATTGCTTGTAGAGAAAAATTTTGCCGCTGATATATGGGCAAGTGTTAAGCGGATCATCATAAGTTTTTCTATTGCTGTATTAATAGCAATGCCGTTTGGTATTTTTATTGGGGCATATCGCCCTGTTGATCGGCTATTGGCGCCAATGGCAGGTACATTTCGCTACCTGCCAGCACCCGCTTTTATTCCTTTGCTGCTGATGTGGCTAGGCACTGGCGAAGCACAAAAAATTGCTTTGCTGGTGATTGGTGTTGTCTTCTTTTTAATCGTCATGATCGCGGATGTGACGCGACAAGTGCCTCGCGTTTACGTAGAAACCGCTAGAACGATGGGACTTCGTCCCTCTCAGATACTTAGTTTAGTGATTTTTAGAGCCAGTTTAGCCGGCTATGTCGATGTGTTTAGGCAGCTACTTGCTGTTAGCTGGACCTATCTTGTAATCGCAGAAATTGTTGCGGCCACTGATGGTATCGGCGCGATGATGATGCGGGCTAAACGATTTGTTCATGTCGACGATATTATGGCAGGTATCTTAGTGATCGGTCTCCTGGGCTTATTGTTCGACTTTTTATTTAAAGCGTTGCACCGCACCGCGTTCCGTTATCTTTCACACAATACGTAATACCCATTACATCAATCGAGGATAAAGACTATGCATTATATTCGTTTAGGTATCGCCACCCTGGCGCTCGCACTGTGTAGCAGTGTACAAAGCTCTGAGCCTGTAAAACTATCGTTGTTTTCATGGCCAGGTTATGGGTTCTGGTTTATTGCTAAAGAGAAGGGCCTTACTGAAGGTTTGGAACTGGATATTAGCATTATCGAAGACCCTTACCAGAGTTTTGCGCTTATGACCGCAGGTCAGCTTGATGCAACATCAAGCACCGCTGAATATGGCCCTATCGCAGCCGATAAGGATGTTGGCATTAAGCTGGTGAGCTATACCAACCCATCCTATGGCACAGACAAAATTATCCTTGCGCCGGGGATTACCAGTGCCGAGCAGCTTAAAGGAAAAACAGTCGCGGTGCTTGAAGGCGGATTAACGCAGATATTTATGGCTGAATGGTTGACTGATAACGGTGTTTCTATCGACGAAGTTAGTTTTACTAACTTGATTATGGACGATGCCGTAGGCGCTATGGTCGGAGGTACCGTCGCAGCGGCTGAATTCTGGGAACCCTTTGGATCGCAAGTTCTTGAAGCGATGCCAGGTTCAACCGTTGCGGCAGATTCCAGTGAAACGAAATACATCACTACGGCGTTGCTGGGCGATGCTATGTATATGAGCACTAAGTTTCTTAAAGAACGACCTGAAGATGCTGCAAAGCTGACCAGAGCCTACTTTAATGCGGTCGATTTTTGGAAAGAAAATACCACGGAAGCCAATCAGATTATTGCCAAAGGCTTGCAATTTCCTGTCGCAGACGTTGAGCAGGTGCTGGGGAGTACGGGTGAGATTTTAAAAGGTGGCATTGTCGCTTTTGATCGTGATCAAGCTGCCATTTTTATGGGTTTGAAACCAGGAACTCTGCCACTTAATATTGTTGCAGATGGTATGAAAGCTCATTGGGATATCACTACCAATTGGTGGTTGAAGTTTGGTTTTATCGACAAGGTTATGCCCATGTCAGCCGGAGTTGACACAACGCCTCTGGCTGCAGCACTTAATAAATGAGTACACCACTAGATAAAGGTCTCTTGGTCTCTGGCGTCAGCAAAACATTTATGCTGGACTCGGGTCAGGCGGTGAAGGCTCTGGATAATATCGACTTGAAGCTAGAAAAAAGCTCAGTCGGTATTTTGCTGGGGCCTTCGGGTTGTGGTAAATCAACGCTACTAAGGATAATCGCGGGGCTCGAAACGCAAGATCAGGGAGATATATCGGTGGCGGGAAAATCCATTCAGGGTCCTGGTGTCGATCGTGGGATGGTGTTTCAGAATTACAGTTCTTTTCCATGGTTGACGGTGGAGGAAAACGTGGCCTTTGGCCTTAAAGCTCGAGGTGAATCCCTTACATTACGCGAAGGTGTTGTCGACCACTTTATCAGAGCGGTAAAGCTCGAGGGTTTTGAAAAGGCTTATCCTCATCAATTATCAGGCGGTATGCAGCAGCGCGTAGCCATTGCACGAAGCTTGGCAAGCACCCCGTCGATCTTACTGATGGATGAACCTTTTGGTGCCCTAGATCCAGAGACTCGGTGGCAGATGCAAAGTTTGTTGCTGGAGATCGTCAAAAAGGAACGCACCACTGTCTTGATGGTGTCACACGATATCGAGGAAGCACTCTATCTGGGTGATACGGTTTTCTTTATGGGAACGCGTCCCGGGCGTATTTTGGAAGAAATTCGACCGGGCTTTGAAAAGAGTAGCTCGGATCGAGACGCAATCCTTGATCTCAGTGAATATCGAAAGTTAGAGCGTGAAATACGAAAAATGATGCGGGCTCAATCACTCGAGTGTACGTAATAAACGTAGAAATTCACCTACAAAAAAATCCATATTATTGTCTAAGTCAGTAATCTCTGAATCAGATAACCAGCTCTGAGTTAGGCCCATCAAAAACGCATACATCCCCAGTGCCACTGTCTTACTGGCGCTCGGTGGATGTACTACCTGGTCTTTGCGGTAGAGTGTCACCCACGTTGAGAACATGTTAATCAACGAGGCTGTCAACATTTTCTCACGCCGTAGCGTATTAGACACCGCTTCAGTGAATTCAGTTTTGTTTACGTAAATCTCGAAGGATTGACGAAAGTAACGGTCATCGACTAACAACCGCAACCATTGACGCGAGAAATCATCGGCGGCTCGCTCTGGATCGTTACTATCTTGGTAAGTTGCAACCAATTGCTCAAGCGGGACTTGTGAGTATGAAAGAATCTCTTCGAACATCTCTTCCTTGTTGGCGAAATACCAGTAGATAGGTCCTCGCGAGCATCCCGCTTCTTTGGCGATAAGGCGCAAGGAAGTGCCGCTATAGCCGCGCTGGCTAAAAAGTTTTAAGGCGGCGTCAACCAAGCTTTGACGCGTTTTTTCGGCGTCTTCTTTAGTTCGTCTCATGTGTTGTTTTCAATGATTATAAGGCATTTAGTTTAGTGATTTTACACACCGCTGTACAGAGAGGAATTCTGCTTTAACTAGCCAAATAAGCGCAGGTAACGATCCATTTCCCAGTCTGATACGGTATTGTGATAGCTGTCCCACTCAGCACGTTTGAAGTCTATAAATGTCTTATGCATATCCGCTCCGAGCACCCTAAGTGCTAGAGCGTCATTGGCAATCGCATCGGTCGCTTCTGATAAATTCTTCGGTAAACGTTTAATGCCCGCCTCGGCAATTTCTTGTTCACTGTATTGATACATATTCTCGCGATGCGGAAGACCTGGATCGATCCCTTTCTCAATACCTTCAAGACCGGCAGCCAGCATCAAAGCAGCACCGAGGTAAGGATTGCAAGCGATATCAGGTGCGCGAGATTCAACACGTGCTCCTGCACTAGGGATTCGCAGCATATTCGTTCTGTTGTTGCTTCCGTAACAGCAAAATACAGGTGCCCAAGTCGAGCCGGACATACTGCCTTGCCTTACCAAGCGTTTGTAGCTGTTAACGGTAGGCGCCACTACTGCGCTAATTGCTTGAGCGTGATCTAAAATGCCACCAATGAATTGATAAGCCAGTTCTGACACGCCGCAATCGTAGCGATCGTCCTCGGGTTTTACAGCGAATAAGTTTTCGCCTGTTTTCACATCGGCCAGTGACATATTAAAATGCGCACCACTGCCGGTTCGATCAGCGAATGGCTTCGGCATAAAACTGGCGAAGGCACCGTGTTTACGCGCTATTTCATTAGCGAGTAAGCGAAAATAAATAATACGATCTGACATGGTTAATGCATCAGTGAAATTAAAATCAATTTCGAATTGACCATTGGCATCTTCATGGTCAAAAGAATAAACGCCCCAACCCATATCGTTGAGCGCCTGCACTATCTCATCAATTATGGCGATATTGTCCATCATGCTGGGTACATCGTAGCAAGGCTTATCGAGCGTATCTCTGTCACTAAAGGGTACAACGCCACCGTCAGAATTTTTGCGCAATATAAAAAACTCTGTCTCAATACCTAGATTGAACGTAAACCCCATTGATTCCGCTTTAGCCAACTGCCGCTTCAGAATATTACGAGAGCAAGCTTCAAAAGGCTTACCATTCAGATATAGATCACTCGCAAACCATGCCAGCTCAGGATTCCACTGACATTGCTGCATCGAAGCCATGTCGGGCATTGCAGCTACTTCATTGTCAGAAATACTTTGGGGTACTCCATCAAGTGCGGCGCCGGTAAACAGTTCCGATCCTGCGAACATTTGATTGAAATGATTAACCGGTACAAATTTACCTTTACTAGCGCCGTGAATATCCACGTAGCTGGCAATACCGTATTTAATACCTTTTTCAAGACTTTGTTTTTGTAACTCTTCAATATTCATAATGCTTCCTTCATTGGGAATAATTCTTGCTGCTTAGAAGTATCCAAGAAACATGCCAGTATGTATGTTTAATGTCGACCGTTAAATAAATTTAGGTAACTCATTGAAAAATAAAAATAAATGGAAAGAATGTACGTTTGATCTAGGTGATTTCCCGCTAGAAAGTAGCGAGACTTTATTGAGTGGCAAGCTTTGTTATCACCAACTTGGGGCACTGAACGCACTAAAAGATAACTTAATATTGATGCCTACCTATTATGGAGGACGCGCCCTTAGCAATCGCCCTTGGGTAGACGATCCATCAAGTCCCTTTTATGGCAAAGATTTTTGTTTAGTGATCCCTTGCTTGTTCGGAGCAGGCGAGTCTAGTTCACCAAGCAACACACTGGGCGCTCAGGCCGGTCCTTATTTTCCAACAATAAGCCTGTTGGATAATGTTCAAGCACAGCGAGCACTGCTGAAAGCTAATTTCAGCGACGCCAAACCCCGCATGGTCATGGGCTGGTCGATGGGAGGAATGCAAGCGCTTCAGTGGGCGTATGAATACCCCGACCGCGTGGGCAGTGTGCTCGCTATTTGTGCTACTGCTAAATGCTACCCGCACAATTATGTATTTTTGGAGGGCGTAGCAAGCGCACTGACGGCAGATAGTGATTTTGCCAACGGACATTATGTGAAGCCTCCTACACGGGGCTTAACCGCCTTTGCTAAGGTTTATGCGGGCTGGGCTTACAGCCAGACTTTTTTTCGTAATGGTTGTTATCGCGAGCTGGGGTTTGAATCTATAGAGGCGTTACTCACGTTTTGGGTTGAAGATCATTTGCAGCAGGACGCCAACGACTTGCTAGTGCAATTGCGAACTTGGCAACGGGGTGATATCTATGAATCTTCCTCTTATTTTGGACCGTTAACAAAGCCACTGTCTTGCCCTGGTATTCTTATGCCATCGAAAAGTGATTTGTACTTTACAATGGCGGATGCCCACGAGGATGCACAAACGCTGGGCATTGACTGCCAGCCTCTGGAATCTGACTTCGGTCATATTGCCGGCGCACCTGGGAGACTGATGATTGAAACCCAAACGATTTTTAACACAGTGCAAAACCTCTTGAATACAATAGAGTAGACTCTGTCAAAAATTGTTAGCTCTGCTTCATAGTCGTTTAGCTGGGCGTGAATATTATGCATAAACAACTTAGTCTATTAAAGACTGACATTAAAAAGGTTACGTATTGGCACGAGAAAGTCATGCGTTAAAATCACTATCGCCAACCGCTTAGACATCTCTTGATAGGGTTTATAGTAACTTCACAAAGGATTTTTCTAGAAATGTCACTCAAAAAAATATCTGTAAATTTTACGTTTAAATACCGCGTTATAGGTGTGTATTACTTATTGGCCGTTTGTGACTTATTTTTTTGAAAGACTGTGTACCAAAGTGGCCCAAATAAAAACCAAAAAAACATAAACGATGGCAATATGTACATCCAATCTAAAAGTGCGTCTGTTTTAGTCTCGTTATTGACAAAGATAATAGCCAAATACAAGATACCACTGGCGATAACACACGCCAATATACCTTTAAACCATTGTCCCCATTTATATTCTGTGTAAGATCGGCCATATATTTCAGTAGGTTTGTCTTGCCCATAATATTTATAGGCAAAATAATCATCCGCCCACTGCATTAGGCTGTGACCAAAGACTATTGTAAACCCTAAATAGGCTGCTGCTAATCCATGTGCGAATTCAGCGGTTGTACCAGAATGCAGATCATAAGCGGTTACGACTATTAAAATAACATCTAAGAGAGGGACACATGACAACAAGGTACTACCAAATCTTGGCAGTTTGAGTATATAACGTACAAATAGGCCACTGAACAAAAATAGCCAGAACCCCAGTTCGCAAAATACGATTAACCAGATCAACATTTAATTAACACCCAATATTCAGAAGAAATGCAACGCCAATATTGCGGGGCGCAAAAGCGTCCAAACCACGAATGGGCCATCATCAATACTTTGTTAAGTACTTTCTTATGATTTTGATTTTGATTTTAAGACATAATAGTGCTTAAGCTGACTGAATAAAAATAAATAGGGAGAATAAAATATTGAATCAATATAACCTTTGCATTAACAATGCTGGAGGTTAGAAAATCAAGAGCATATAGAAAATAACAATTGGCTAATATCGCAGAGCGATAGCCAACTGTTATGTTTCGGTATAAGCAACCCCGCTAGGTGATTTACAATAGAGCGAAGTCTAAAGCACCGTTAACGGTTTCCTTAAGAACATCCATCGCAGTATTTACGGCCTGCTCGACAGCTACCAGCCCAAGTCCTTCAACGGTCAGAAGAACTGACCTTGAAGCATTGCGCTGTATTTCATGGTGCAATCTTGCTTGTTCTTCTGTTATTTCCCCTGTTAACTTGAGCTTCTCGATCATTACAAAATTTTCAGCCAGCTTTTTTGATTCTGCTTCTGCATAATATTTTACGTCCGGCCATTTGTTTGACAATTTTCCTTTAAACGCTTCAAACATTTTTGAAGCTAACTCACTAACATCTAAACTCATAATATATCTCCTTAATTAATGTGGTTACTCACCGCGTTTTTTCGCTAGCTCTAATTTTAAAATAGCCGTGATGCTAGTATTAAAGCTATTTCTCAAGCTGCTAACTTGACCGTTTGTAAAACAATCTATTTTATGCAGCTTTTCGAGAGACATTAAGCTATCGCTTAGAAGGCCAACTTGTGCAACCGTAATGTCATTCTTGGGAATTGCTTTTGCTCGAACTTCAATAGTGCTAATTGCAATTTTAGAACCTTTATAAAACTCTTTATGGTTATCGTACTTACATTCAGGTAATCCTGCCTGACTATCGACCGAAACAAAAAAAGTTTCAAAATTCTTTTGTAATTCCGTAACCGATTTATCTGTATTTTCGTCATAACTGCTAATTAGAGTTATAGAACAACCTGATAACGCAAAAATCAATACAATAAAGCCTAAAAACATTTGTATTGAAAACTTACTAGATTGATTGGGATTTACTTTCATAACAACTTCCTTGTATTGCCCAAAATTTAAAATAGACGAAGCTGGGCTTAACTTCGCCTAACGCTCAAATTTAGCCAACGCGTTAGTGGTCGGCTGAAATGATTTCTTATATGCCGTTATTTTTACTATTTGCAATAATTTTTAGTTTGTTTCTATAAACGGATATAGAATGATCCGTTGGTATTTTACTTCCTGGCATATTATTTTTAAAAAATGCTCTTGCTCTGAATATAAAGCTTACGCTATAAAGTAATTTCACATTGTCATAATCACCAGTGTTACAGATGCTTAAGTACCTCATGTTTCCACAATGGTAATAACCACCGAATTTTGACAATAGGATTTCTTTTATCTTGTTTCCAGCATAAGGAATAAAGCCTAATACCCAAGAACTAAGCTCGATCGTGACACTACTAGGTGGCAGCATCGTTACTGGGTCTACTGCATTAACCACTCTATAAATTGGAGTTTTAATACCTGTTGACCAATCAACGTTTTCCACTCTGGGTGAACCGAATGTATAGCAAGAGGCAATACCACCGTTATGGGTTATTTTTTTTGCGGCAACAGTTGCTAATGCACCCCCTAGACTATGCCCAGTTATAAAAAGAGGCTTGTCTTTGAATGCATCTTGATTCAAAAATTGCTGAATTTTTACCGCTACTTGGCTAAAGGCCTCATCAAATCCTGAATGAATTTTTCCACCCGTTTTACAGGTTTTGATAACGGCCTTAACATCAGACTTGATGTCTTTCATACTTGTGGCTTCTGTGCCTCTAAACCCTAAAACGATATAGGTATCGTTTTCAAGCAATATGGCCTGCGTGCCATTATTGTCGAATGTTTTAATGAGTTTCAGGTTTAAAAACCTTACGTTTTCTTCTAACTTTTTCTTTTCTTCATCAGCATCATAACCCACAATTTCAATAAGAGTATTTAGTGCTTTTATATCCTTATTTCCGACAAGCTTTGAGACTTGTTTTATGAAATTCTCTTTTGATAAACCTTTAAATATGGGATTAAACTTTATATATGCCAATTCAGAAATAAAAACCATTAGCCAAGACGCCCTATCACTATAGGCTTTTCTATAATTAGGCAATTCTTTTGCTAACAATTTTTTAATTTCTTCGATTTCTTCTGTTGATTTTATTAATATATTTGACATATACACTCCCTATTTAATTAGACATTTTATACATAACGCTTTTAGCCAAAGGGCGTCGACTAGGACTATTTTTGGGTATAAAATTATTTCAGCGTATTAATTGCGTATTCCAGCAATGATTAATTTTTATATTTTACTTATATCTATTTAAGATTATTTATAAATAATTTCAACTTATGATTTTTACTTAATATCTCTTCATGCTCTTTCTTGATATTTGAGATGCGTATATTATTTTATTGCTTAGATTCTTTAAGTTCGAATTTGAGGATCTCGAGTTTTTTAAGCTCAAGGAAATAAGATTTTTACGCAGTTCAAGATATTTCATAATAGCGATTCATCCATTGATTCGTATAATACCTTTATAACCGGACGAACGAAGGGAGGTCCAGCCCTTTAGGACGATGGCTGATAAACTGGTTATAAGGCATTAGTCCCCTCGGTGAGAATGTCTAAATTTGTTAAATATTGCCTCTTGCACTACTTCGTAATAGTAATGTCGACATTCCCTAACCATTGGGCGCTTACACGAACCTCGCTACCCACATTAAGGAATTTTTCGGCGCTCTTCTTCTTTTGGCTTATAGCAAGTTTTTGAAAACGATCTAGTCCGAAAATATTAGCCAGCCTAGCGTTCCATCTTGGAACGTTGAAGGTAACACCACCGGGGGTTCCCGTTAGTATCATATCGCCCTTGTTTAAAGGTGTTGAAGGGTAACTTTTGTGAATAAAACGAAGCATATCAGCGGGTGTGTAAATTAAATTATTAGTATTTTCACTCTGTCGCAGGCTGCCATCAACATAAGTCTTTAATACGACACAGGGAATCGCATCAGGCAGATGAGTGTGGGGTACCCATACAGGTCCGCTGACAGGAGTAAATCTAGGAAAACTTTTAGATACCCCCCAATAAGCAAAGCGATTGTTTTGGCCTTCACCCATAACCGCGAGGCTTCTGGCCGATATATCGTTCGCTATTAAAAAACCAATCTGGGGAATAAAATCGGCATTATCTAAATCTGTATCCGCAACATCTTCAAGTAATACAAACGCCAACTCAGCTTCATAATCGAGAAGCGCCAAGAGTTTAATCTCTTTATTGTGAAGAGCTATATCTATACCTGGCTCTAATTCGTTTAATGACTTTAACAATTTACTATGGGATGGCATAGCCACCTGACTGTCACCTTTTACATAACTTGAACTCGACTTTCTAAAAACAGGAGGCCCAATGGCTAGGTTAAAATCTGAGGCCGTTTCATTAATATGTTTTGCATACGTCAGTCCGACCCCGTAAATGTTTTTAGGTTGAAGAGTGTTATCAATAAAATGACCTTGATCTTGTTTCAAACAGCTGAACTGAGCTGGTTGAATTTCTTGTGGAAGCGCCCTATCAAGATATATAAATAATAGAAAAAGGGACATCGATATTGCACAAGCTACCATTATAACAATTTTTATAATTCTCAATTTACATTCCCTATATTTTCAAGGCTAACGTTATCGTAATTCTAATACGATTATCCTGTCTGAATCAATAACGGATAGACTGTGATTTCTTTAGACCCTTTCAATGCTGATATCGAGTTTAATGCCCAGTTCACCGGAGAAGAACTATTGTCGATGTTGCGGCGTTTTTTTTGCGGCAAAGGTGCCAACATTACAGAATTTAGTGAAGCTGATTGTGAGATCATTAATAATCTTAATAGTGCCAAAAATTATCAACATAGCAGTTATTACGACTATAAACTTAGCCATTGCTTGCCATACTTTTGGGCCAGTGTATTTAGCTGATGAGTTCCAGATATCAATGTATACAACAACAAAGTATTTTCAACTTGTCTTTCGCTTTATTACAAAAACCGAATAACGTAACACTCATTGATGATAATTCTAGATCTTTCTCAACGATCTTACTTAAGCCGTTAATGGATTTTAAAAAGTCGACAAAATCACGACAAAGAAATACCTGAGAAGGCTGAATAAACATTTTCATGATAGACCCCGCACAAACTGGACTAAAAATCAGCGGTGGTCGATGCGGTAAAGATAAGTGACCTGCATCTGTTGTTAATGAGATTCTGCTATTGCGGTCATTGATGGGCTCTAAGATAGGTTTTTGTATTGTAGGCACACTTTTGACTAAAGCAAAGCGCCTTTTAAGGTATTAAAGCGATATAGTTACATGCTCCACATAAGGAATAAAACGAAAAGCAGAAGTTTCGTGCCCCAAAATGTTTCAACTGGTTTTGTTGGCTCTCGGGGTGACTCAAAAGTCGTATTTTATGATTAACGGGTTTTAACTTCCATTCCGTTATCGACTTTTTTGTACCAGTCCCTATGCCAGCGAACTAATATTCTATGACCAAGGAGCACCGTTAACACTGCCACATAATATAACGGTTCAATATTTCCAACTTTCGCTAATGAATAATAATGAAGAACTGCCAATATACCGGCAAAATAAGCTGATCGATGCATGCGCCGCCAGTGTTTACCCATTTTTTTTCGAATTTTGCCATAAGATGTAATCGCTAATGGTACTAATGTAAAAAAGCAAAGCAGCCCAAGCTGTAAAAATTGCCTATCTAGAATATCTTCATACAAAAACAACAAATCCCATGCTAAGTCAAAATGAATGTAAACTACAAAATGACAGGTAGCATATGCAAAGGAGAATAAACCGATCATTCTTCGACTTTTAATCAAAAAATTCCAATCTGATAAGCGTTTGCCGTATTTCCAGCTGAAATAAGTACATAGCCAACACAACCATCGTCTAACAGGTGTAATCGACAAAGATAACATCAAGAAAATAATGGCCCATTTTCCTGTTGTTTTAATCAGTTCTTCATAGGGGTTAAAACCTAGAAAGCCAGAGTAGTAATGGTAACTCAAGGTAGTAACTGGCCAGAGAGAAAGAAGAAAAAGGCAGGCACGAAAATATGGGTCATGCTGATTGATGTATTTAAAGATTAAAAGAGGCATTATGTGACCACGTTATAGGTAAGTATTTAAACCCTTTTCTTTATATAAATAAGCTACTTCATCTGCATAACCATTAAGCATGAGCGTTCTTTGTTTTCTAGTTTCGCCCAATCTAACCTCTCTTTTCTGGCTCCATCTAGGATGAGGTATACTTGGGTTCACGTTCGCATAAAACCCATACTCTGACGGAACAGCCTGCATCCAAGAGGTGACTGGCCGCTCTTTCAAAAATCGAATTTTGGAAATCGCTTTTATGCTTTTGTAACCGTACTTCCAGGGAATGGCTAGTCTGAACGGCGCGCCATTTTGTTTCGGTAATGGTTTACCGTACAAGCCTGTTACCAAAAGCGTTAAAGGATGGTTTGCCTCGTCTATACGCAAAGCTTCTCGATAAGGCCAAGACAAGGTTCCACGTCTCTGACCAATCATTTCATCAGGTCTATATACACTCTCAAACTCAACATATTTAGCGCTAGAAAGTGGTTTAGCCTTCTCCAGTAATTTCGACAAGGGAAACCCCAGCCAAGGAACCACCATTGACCAGCCTTCAACACACCGCAAGCGATAAATTCGTTCTTCTGAGGGCGCTAATTGACTGATTTGATCCGCATCTAAGGTAATGGGTGTTTCGACTTCACCTTCCAGCGTAATACTCCATGGGTCAATTTTTAGTTGCTGTGCGAGTGTTCTGACGGCCTCTTTATTAGTAGAAAATTCGTAATAGTTGTTGTAACCCATGACCGATCTGATTGGGGTGAGTTGGTCTTCAAGGTGAATCCCCTCTTGAGCCGCGAGTGAGCCGATATGCATTAGCGGTGACGAGACTAAACTCATACTCAGCAAAGAACCTATAAACTCACGCCGATTAAGAAATAGAGCTTCTGAAGTAATGTCAGATGGTTTGAGTTGTGTTTCCTTGAAACGGCGCAAAATCAATCTCGAAGATGCTTGATATAAAAAATGACGGATCTAATTTCATTAGCGCTGAGCTGGTCTCCCCATGGAGGCATTTGTGGTGATCTGCCCATTCCAGCGCCGCCTTTGGTTATGATTTTGACCAAATAGTCATCCGGCAATCGGCTCCGCATCAAGTTAGCCGGTGGCGGCGATGTAATCACTTTTGCCATACGGCCATCACCTTCTCCAAAAGAGCCATGACATAATACGCAACGATTATTATAAACTTGAGCCCCCACTTTTCGGCTCGCTTTAACATCGACCTCTTGAGCTAATAGCATTTTTTTGGCGACCGTATTGTTAGTTCGCAACAACAAAACGAAGTCAACCACAGATTCAAGTTCGGTCCAGCTAAGGTCATTTCCCATTGGAGGCATAAAGTTACTCATGCTCCCTTTGGAACCACCAAATGCCACCGCGTTATGAATATCTTCCCGTTTTAAGGAACTCATATCAGTCATGAGGTTAGTCGAGGGGTAATCTTTCAATTTAAGCGCTAGCGCACCTTCTCCCATTCCTTGAGAGCCATGACATAGTATGCAACGGTTCTTAAAAACCTCTGAACCTATCGCCAGTGATGGTTCTGCCCTTTCACGTATCTCACCAGAATGCGCCAAATTAAAAGATGCATAAACACTGAATAAAAAAATCATCAGGGGAGCTAATAATGTTAATTTTTTTACGGAGTTAGATCTCATAATTTGGCTATCTTTATTTATAACCAACGTTACTTAACCTCTATTTCCATAATCATATTTGGGTGAATAGCGCATTCAACTTCGACTACGCCGGGCTCCTCAAATACGACAGTTTTAAACTCCCCTTTCGGAAAAGAGCCCAGGTCAAAAAACTTAATATCAGACAGGCTAAAAACATTATGAAAGAACTCATCTTGATTAATAAACTTAACCGTATCGCCCACTTTTATACTGAGTTTCTCTACACTGAATTTTTTGTTTTCCTGACCCACCTCATAGGTTTCAGCGTTCACGGTTGTGCCTAAAAAGAAAAATAATATAGTCATACATTGAATAATTTTTTTCATGGTATTCCTGAGAATTAGCGTGGCAATGTGGGCAAAACGAAAGCAGCATGGTCGGTTGATAGTGCCATTAAAAAGGCAGTAATATCATTGATCTCTGACTCACTTAACGTGATTGCTTTCATGCTGGGTGAAAGGTTGGTTTTGACGATGCCACCTTTGGCATAGTGCTCGACAACTGCTTTTAATGAGCCACCTGAACCATCATGAAAATAGGGTCCGGTATCTGCAATATCTCTTAATGTTGGTGTTTTGAATGCACCTTTCATTAACCCTAAGGGTCTTTCAGCATAACGTCCCATGTCTGGGTTCTTATCACCAAACGAGGCTAAACCAATGTTATGAAAGCCGTCATCTGTAAAGTTTGCGCCAGAATGACAAGAGGCACAGTTTCCTTGATCGGGGTTAACAAACAATTTGAAACCATTGATCTCTTGAGCAGTCATGGCTGCAGCATCACCTCTGACCCAATGGTCAAAGGGCGAGTTATTACTAATGACTGTCCGTTCAAAAGAGGCTATCGATTTAGCAATGGTTATTTCGTCAATTTTCTCACCTGGGAACGCCTTGGCAAAGCCAGCCTTATAACCGGGGTTACTCTGTAAGAAATTGAGTAATTTAGGAATATCAGTATTCATCTCGACATTCGCCTGCATAGGCCCCATTGCTTGATCTTCTAACGATTTTTTGCGTCCATCCCACATTTGTATACTGTTATAGGCCGTATTGATGATCGTAGGGGAAGCTCGTCCCAAGACCATGCTGTTTACACCTTTTGCTGTCGGTAGCGCGTCGGACCAACCATAAACAGGGTTATGGCAAGTGGCACACGACATATTTCCCGCACCACTCAAACGATTGTCAAAAAACAATTTTTTGCCCAAATCTATTTTGGCGGCCGTCGGGTAGTTTTCGTTTGGAAATGGCGGGTGGTCTGACAGTAACCATTGCTGGAGTGAGGCATGCCCGGACTTGAAACTGAAATCTTTGTACTCGGCTGACCATGACACCACCGAACACCCCATAAGGCTTATCAATGCTATTATTTTACTGATGTGGTAATTCATCATATTCTCCAGTTTTTGGAACCATTCAGACGACTAAATAGGTTAATGGAAACGGCCGACTAAGGTATTTAGTTGGTCAGCTGTACTTTGTAAATGAGTAGATAAACTACTTTGTTGAGAGACTGAATGATTCGTTCGCCCTGCCAACCCAGACAGTTCAGTGGCAAAAGCACCAATACTTTGTATTGTTTGCCTCTGATTTTCGACTAATTGCAAAACATCATTAAGATGAGTTCTTGCTCCAGAAACTTGCGCTTTCACACTCTCCGAGCCTTCAACACACTCTTCTAGCCCCGCTCGGCTCCCGTTGATGGCATCCGTAAAAAATTTAAGACTTGAGACCGTGTCATCAACAATGCCCCTCATTTCTTGAGCCAATACCTCTATCTTTGAAACTGCCTCTCCACTACTTTGTGCAAGGTTACGCACTTCACCTGCCACCACCGAAAATCCTCGACCGTGATCTCCAGCCCTAGCGGCTTCGATTGCCGCATTCAATGCCAACAGGTTTGTCTGCACTGAGATGCCGCTAATTTCATGACTAATTTTTTCAATATTCTCTGTGGCTTGATTGAGTAAGTCCGTTTTCCCGACGCTAACTGCAATATTTTCTTGAAGTTGATTAAACTCATTGAGAATTTGTCCAACAGCTTTACTGGCATGCTCGGCTGCCCCAGTGGTAAGATCAGACAACTTGGTAGTTTCTATAATGTTATTTTCCGTTTGTTCTGAAAATGATATTAACGTTGAACTGTACTCGTTGATTTTCTGCGCACCCTCATTTAACCAATCTGCTTGTTCAGATGCATTCTGAGCATTGTCGGTCACTTCATGAGCATGCTCATTTATGGTGTCTGTTTTTTCTCTTATCTCTTGAACAATTTTTTGGGTTGATTGAATGGCGCTCGACATCGAACTAATCGTTGACCCCAGCTCATCGGTACCATCATATTCTAATTCTATATTTAGATTTCCTTCGGCAAAGCTCGCCTGGGCATTACGTATTTTTTTTAAGGGGACCAATAATTCTCTTAACAACCAAATACTGAAACTAGCAGCAAAGAGAGTTCCGACAATGAGCACAATCGCAAGCGTCTTTATAATGCGTTGTCCGTTATTGAAGTTGTCTTCGGTTTTTTTCAAAAGTGCTTTGGTTTCACTATTAGCCAAATTATTACCAATACTGATAATCTCTTCAAAATCACCTTTAAGTCTACTTAATTGCGCATAAGCCTCGATGTCATTATTCCGCTTGGCAAACTTCAAAATTTTCATTTGTCCTGGACGAAGCGCTTTCAACTTCGCTATTAGATCCATGACAGGGCTAGCCCCCTCAGTCAGCTGATTAAGTCTCTGTAGCGTCTCATCCAACTCGGCGGCGGCTTTAATAGCGGCAATGGTATGTTTTCGAATGTCTTGTTTGTTTTCAGCGACGATGACACTTTGCAGGGCGCGATCAAAGTTTAGAATCGCAAACTGAGTATCAAGTGCACCTTGTTGCTGAGAAATTGAATGATTTACAAAATATTTAGTTGCACTATTTTGTTGATTAATATTAAAACTAGAAAATATTCCCATAAATATTCCCAGAAGTAACGGCAAGCCTGTGGCAACAGATAATTTTATTTTCCAAGAAATTGATTTCACAGTTCACCTTTATAGTCATACCTCACATATAGACTAGTCAAAAATAGACAGCTCGCCAGCTTTATATATTTTTATTGAAAATAGATAATTTTCATCTTGCAATGTATCTCCAAGGGATAATAAAAAAGTAGCTGTAATAAAAAATTTAGAGGCGATTGGGTACTTTAGGATAGGGAAACTTAAAAAGTAAGTGGAGGTCGACGCAGGTAAAAATACGTGATCTGCAGCTGTTGTTAATGAGATTCTACTATTGCTGTTATTGATAGGCTACAAGATAAGCTTTTGTATTGAAGGCACGCTTTTGACTAAAGCAAAGCAGCTATTATTCACCATTAATTTTTTGTACTTATAAAAGCCAGAGGTAGATATGTTCTGTTGTTGCTCAAAGGTCTCGACCCAGTGCTTAGGTGATTGTTTCATAAATTGATTCCGGTGGTCTGATTGGAATCCATCTATCAAGCCTTAGTATTAAAAGAGAGGTGTCTTTGGCTAGACACTTACCTCGCTCGCGTTATTACAAGCAAAAAAAATCCCCTCATGCAAAACATGAGAGGATTTTTAGAATAGTTGGAGACGCCAGTAAGCCGGGTTTTGTCGAGGACAATCATTCATCTAGGCCTGAAATTGCTCGCAGGCTCAAGCGATCTACCCGCTCTCAACGTGGGCCACGCCATAAGAGAGCCTATTTGATCTTGCTCCGGGTGGAGTTTACCCTGCAACCAACTGTTACCAGTGGTCCGGTGCGCTCTTACCGCACCCTTTCAGCCTTACCTGTGCTC
>JBNMOT010000009.1:0-45608 GCA_051275515.1 Oleispira sp.
CCCATTAGCATGACTCGCAAAGCAGCATTAGATTACAATAGCGTTTCATAAAAATATAAAAAGTAGCATAAGCATCATGTCGCTAAGAATTATTACCCTTTGCTTTCTCGGACTATACAGCTTGCTGGCACTGCTGCATGCTTGGTCACTTCCTTTTTCAGCAGACGAAGCTCATTACGCGTTATACGGGACCTTCTTAGACTGGTCTTATTTCGATCACCCTCCTATTGTGGGTTGGCTACAGTCTTTTGCTCTATTATTTTCAGATTCAGAGTTTGCCTTGAGAGTGATACCAATAATTCTTAGCGGGCTTTCACTGGTCTTATTATTTGTTTTAGCAAAGAGAGATTTTGGAGAAAAGGCGGCTTATCTAACTCTCTTGCTGTTTATGAGTGCGCCTATTTTACAAATACTTCCTTTTGGTATGATTCCTGAAACACCTTTAATTTTTGCGGGTTTATTAAATATTTGGATATTGAAACGTATCCAAGTAAATCATGGCCAGCAATTCCAAGATTGGATATTACTAGGTCTAATTCTAGGCGCTGCAGGACTCAGTAAATATACCGGTGTGACTTTAGCGGCATCGACGTTTATCGCTCTTTTATTACACTTTAAAGGATCGTTATTTACTAAAGTAGGGCTTTATCTTGCTGGTACTATTGCCGCTGTGTGCATATTGCCTGTGCTGTATTGGAATATGCAAAATGACTGGATATCTTTCTTATATCAGCTTAATCACAGCGCAGGAAAATCAGAATACAGCATCGCTGCTGCGTTACGAATGCAAGCGACTCAATTTGCTGCTTTTGGACCTCTAATTTATATTGTTGGCCTAATTGCTATTTGGAAATTACGCGCGAGTAACGACGCTAAGACCTGGATGATTTTTGCGTTACCTATTTTGATATTGTTCTCAATTCTATCCGCAAAGGGTCGTTCATTACCTCATTGGACGGAGTTAGGTGTTATTTTTATGATGCCGTTGATTGCGAAAGTTATTCTTTCATCATTACACGATAAAATGCTAAAACAGATGTTTATGGGGTTAGCCAGCATCAGTTTATTATTAACCCTGGGTGTACAAGTTCTTATGACATACCCTAAGATTGCTTTTGATGATTATCGCCACCCATTAGCAGATTTAATGGGCTGGAGAGAGGCTTCATCTCGCATCACATCTTTGGCACAGAAGGGAGACAATCTATTTATACCAAACTGGTCTCACGCTTCTCGCGTTGCATGGTATGCGCGCCCAATGCCTGTTAAAGTACTGGATTCTAGATTCGACCAGTTTGATCTTTGGTTTGGGTCAGCTGAGGCGGGTGATTCTGGTATATTATTACTTCATAGCGACCGTAAAGGATTCAAAGAAAAATTGCTTGAGCAGTTTTTACGTTGCGAATTAAACGATGAATTAGAAGTAAAGATAGATTCTTCTTATGTGAATCACTTCAAAATTTATCGATGTGATCATTATATTGGTACAAGCAGTAAAGAAACAGTCAATAGTCAATAAGGCGTTGTCAATGGTAACGCTAGTGAAAATGGTTTTTAAAATATGTCGGATATAAATATATCTATTGTTATTCCTACTTATCAAGAAGTAGAGAATATACCGCTGATCGCGGCCGAAATTAACACAGCTTTAGCGGGTGAAAGCTTCGAGATTATTTACGTTGATGATGATTCTCAAGATGGTTCATTTGATGCGGTTACAAAATTGTCTCATGACATTCCTGCACGCATTATTGTACGCACGGAAGAACGTGGTTTATCCACGGCGGTTATTCGCGGTATTGAAGAAGCGGTTGGTACATACATTGTTGTGATGGATTGTGACTTATCTCATCCCGCTACTGCCATTCCTCATATGGTTGAAAAATTAAAGACTAACGAAGCTGATTTTGTAGTGGGTTCTCGTTATGTTGAAGGCGGTTCTTTTGATGAAGATTGGGGTTTCTTCAGGCTACTAAATTCAAAGGTAGCGACATGGTTAGCGTTGCCTTTGTGTCACGTTAAAGATCCCATGTCAGGCTTCTTTTCTTTTGAACGTGATCGTTTGGAAAGTACCAGTGACCTTGCGCCGACAGGTTATAAAATTGGGTTAGAGATTATGGTAAAAGGTGAATTCGCATCACCTGCTGAGCAACCCATTCACTTTAAAGATCGTGAATTTGGTGAGAGTAAACTGGATTTAAAAGAACAGCTTCTATATCTCAGGCACTTGCGTCGACTTTATAAATTCAAATTTCCAACGGCGTCAGAATTCTTACAGTTTGGTCTTGTGGGAAGCACAGGTTTTATTGTCGATAGTCTTATGTATTTTGGTTTGCAATTATTCTTTGGTCTTAATCATGTGACTGCCCGTGCCATTTCATTCTGGCCTGCGGTTACTTGGAACTGGTTCTGGAACCGTACCGTAACCTTTACGGATAGAGATAGATCGAAAAAGCTCACGCAATGGCTATCGTTTGTTATTACTTCTCTCGGTGGCTTTGGAATTAATTTCGGTAGTTATACGTTATTAACGACTTACGTCCCTTTCTTTATGGAAAATCCATTTATGGCCTTTATTTTAGGCGTTATTATGGGAATGGGCTTTAACTTTATGGTCGCACGGGTATTCGTATTCCGTGAGCTCAATGAAGAAATGGCAGATGACTTAAAAACTAAATAGCAGATATTTTGCAAAAAATTGAAAAGAATAGCTTGAAAAGAATAGCTTGAAAAGAATAGTGGGAAACGACAGCCTGCTAGGATACGATTTTTATTCAGACAGTTTATTAGCCACCTTTGACAATAGGGCTGCATAATTTAGCTTCATATGCCAAGGAAAACGAATCCAAGTATTCTGCGTGATTTCTTCAACATAGCGATCAATGTATTCAATGCACGCTGGCTTAGCGTAAGAAATAGAAAAATGTGCATTAGGGAAAAAGGTCTCTAGTTTCTGTAGCTGTATTACCTGTATCAACGAGGTCACCAATGATTAACCAACCTTTACCCCCCCTCAAGAAGTTTTGATGATTTTTTCATAGATAATCCACTACACTCTTGACCGTCGTAGCTAGAAATACAAATGGTATCGATCAAGCGGGTGTTTAACACACGAGCAATAATGTCGTAGGACCATTCCTCCACGAGTCACGGCGAGTTCACCAATATCATCACGGTCTAATACGTTAGCAGAACCTTGTGTTGCCCAATAGAGAGCATCTCGGTAAGTAACTTCGTCGGTTTAATAACGTAGACGATTAATTAATAAAGCTTGGCGAACTTCTTGAATCATATTCTAGCTATCATTAGACTCTTATTCAATGCAGGAGGAAAAGCACGAGTCAGTGTTTGATAGAGATGATGGTGCGTATTCACTAATCCAAGAATAACAACTTGACGGCTAGTATTGAAAGCTTGATTAATTTCACTCTGAGGTTCTGCGCCTTTAGCGATTGTCTCGACAATGGTGCCATCGCGAATCACAATACCGTTATAGACATCTAGCTGATTGACCGTAAATATAGATAGGGATTTTTAGATCCATAGGGGTTTGCGTGTTGGAAGAGACTGATTTATGGACGAAGTATTAAACATGTTGTCACCTTTTAATAAGAGCATCGCTAGTGACGATTAAATTCAAAAAAAGAGTGCAAACGGAAACAGGATGATAAAAAGGGTACTTAAAATAATAGGCACAATATCTTCATGCACAGGATGCGTAAAGGCAGTAGCTTGCGTGGTAATCTGCCAATAAATTGTACAGATTTTTTAACCAAAATTAAAGTTTATGAGTCGGTGTTAAGCCACAACCCGTCAGAATCATATGGCATAAGAAACGACTTATGCGTTCAATATCATCAGCCTCGTATTCAAGCTTATTCGTAATTATTAAAATCTGAGTATCGAAATCGGCGTAATGCTGAGTCGTTGACCAAATCATAAAGAATAAGTGCTGTGGATCAACCTTGCCCATCTTACCTTGTTTAATCCAGGTCTCGATAATTTTTGTTTTAGCTCTTAGCCAAGTTCGTAAATCAGTGCGTAGGTATTCATTAACATTCGGCGCACCTTGAATGATCTCAGTTGCAAATATTTTAGACGCATTCGGGTAGCTAATCGCGAGCTGCACCTTAGTTCGAATATAAAATTCTAAGGTCTCTTTAGGATCGTCATCTTCGGTAATATCGGTTAGCACTTCATTCCAGCGCTGAACAATATCCTCTAATACTGCGTTATACAATTTCGCTTTATTAGTGAAATAATAATGAAGGTTTGCTTTGGGAAGGCCGGCCGCATCAGAAATTGACTGCATGCTCGTGCCCTTGTATCCATGCTTAACAAACTCAACTTCAGCCGCTTTTAAAATAATTTGGCTGTTCAGTTCGCGAATTTTGCCCGGTTTGTACTTTTTTGTTATGCTCACCAAAGGCCTCGTTAATAACAGTATGAGGTGAAAATATCCGTTAAAAAAACGGTTACACATGATAACAGAATGTTATGTTGAACGAGCAATTCATCCATTTATAAAACGTTTCTCCCCTTAATGTTAATAACCTGTCCTTTAACGATAAATCACTTACCCTTAAGTCTAAGTACTTAATTATTAGACAGCTGACTTCACGCCCCTAACTTACCCTCCAAGGCCTTCAAGCGAACTCTCATCCATCGTTAAGTCAGCACCCATGATTTCTTTATCAGACTGGTCGAAAACAGGATTATCAATTTTAAGACTTCCAAGTGCCATCCATAATCTCTTATACTTTTGCACCAAAAAATTAATACAAACATGATCCAAGACACTTACACCAAAGGATCATGAAAAAATATTAGTGAATAATTAATAAATCACAAGCCAGAAGATAAAATAAAAACATGCCTTGGAATAAACCGCTGAAATATATAGGACACATTTTCAAAAAAATATAAAGCGACAAGCTTAATCAATAATCATGACGACTCAGTATGTTAATCTTGCAAAGAATTAAAGTAATCTATAGACAACGATTCTTTTTTAACACAGCAATTTGTTCATCGCTGTAACCCAGTGTCTGCATAACAGTTAAAGTATCAGCGCCAAGTTTCCCGCCTGCTTGATGTGCTTCTTGTCGTTTAAACGGCAAAGACGTATTGATTTGCTCAATGTCATTATTATTGCTGCCGATGGCGCGAGTCACCATGCCACGCTCAATAAAATGAGGGTGTTTAAACGCTTCGTTCATCGTAAGTACTGGCTCGACACACACATCGACGTTAGCAAACTCGGCTTGCCAATGTGCTAGCGACTGCGCGCCTACTTTTTCACTGATCGCTGCACGAATTTGTTTTTGCATCGCAGGGCTTTGATCCCCAACCTTGCTTTGCCATTCTTCTAATTCAAGTAGGGATAGCAGCGCTAAGGCAAAGTTAGGCTCTAAGCTACCAATCGAAATATGACGATGATCTGACGTTTGGTAGTAATTATAAAACAAACCCCCATTCAGCATATCGGTGCCATAGTCTGGATCTTCACCACTGGTTAATGCATTGGCCCCCGCCATCGTCGTTAACGCCATTGCAGCATCACTCATGCTGATATCAAGGTATTGACCTTCGTGGGTGGTGGCACGCTGAATCACTGCGGCCAAAATCGCCATCACAGCATTATGTGAGCCACCCGCCACATCTGCGATTTGAGTACCGGATAATACGGGTCCTGTTTCTTCACGCCCAGAAAAACTGGCAAGCCCTGATAGTGCTAAATAATTAATGTCGTGTCCCGCTCGATCTTTCAGAGGACCTGTTTGACCGTAGCCGGTAATGGAGCAATAAATTAGATTTGGCTGAATTTCTTTTAATGTAGCAAAGTCCAAGCCTAAACGCTGCATGACGCCTGGTCTAAACTGTTCAATCACAATATCGTACTTTGGCAAAAGCTTATGAATAATCTCTTGTGCGCCTTCTTTCTTTAAATCGATAGCGATACTTTGCTTATTGCGATTTAGAGTAGCATGAGCTGCAGATACCCGATCCATGCCATCACCGATAAAAGGAGGCATAAATTTAACTAAATCAGGACGAGTCGGAGATTCAACTCGCAGTACTTCTGCTCCCATATCCGCTAAAATCTGAGTAGCATACGGACCCGGCAATAAGGTGGTGAAATCAAGGATTTTTAAACCCGCTAAAGGTAAAGGCATAGCTGCAGTATCCAAAATGAGAAATAGCTCGAAGGAACAGACCAGTAGAAAACGAAGCTGGCCACAAATAATTTTGGCCAGCGTTTAACCTAGAGCGATTATTTAGCTCGTTTATTCATCTCGTTTATTTATCTATTTATCTATTTACTTAATTATTCACTTAACTCTTTATTTAACGATGTCGCGACCAATAATCAGTTTCATGATTTCGTTGGTTCCCGCATAGATCTTTTGCACGCGGGCATCGGCAAAAGCACGAGCAACTGGGTATTCCCACATGTAGCCATAACCACCATGTAGCTGTAAACACTCATCCACAACATCGCATTGAATATCGGTTGAGAGTAATTTCAACTTAGCCGCGGTAACATCATCTAATTCTTTTTCTAAATGCAGCTCTAAACATTTATCAATAAAGACTCGGGCCATAGTAACCGTCGAAGACATTTCAGCCAGTTTAAACTGAGTATTTTGAAACGATGCGATGGTTGTGCCAAAAGCTTTACGATCTTTCACATACGCTACTGTTTGCTCTAAAATAGATTCCGCACACGCGATCGCTGTTAATGAAACGGACAAGCGTTCTTGTGGCAGCTCTTGCATTAAGTAGATAAAGCCCATGCCTTCTTTGCCTAATAAATTGGCTTTAGGCACTTTAACGTCTTGGAAAAATAACTCAGAGGTATCTTGTGCTTTCATGCCAATCTTATGCAGATTTTGGCCTTTAACAAAGCCTTCCGTACCCGCTTCTAATAATAATAAACTGGTGCCTTTGGCCCCTGCACTAGGATCGGTTTTGGCGACCACAATAACTAAATCAGCCATCTGGCCATTGGTGATAAAGGTTTTTGAACCGTTAAGAATATAGTGTTCACCATCGTCGCTTAACACTGCGTTGGTTTTAACACCTTGTAAATCGGAACCGGTACCCGGTTCTGTCATGGCAATGGCGGTAATAATGTCGCCACTCACACAGCCCGGTAAGTATTTTTGCTTTTGCTCTTCCGTGCCATACGCCATGATATAAGGCACAGCGATATCAGAATGCAAACCAAAACCGATGCCGGTTAAGCCAAAGTTAGAGACTTCTTCCGCAACGACTGCGTTATAGCGGAAATCAACTTCTACACCGCCGTAAGCTTCCGGTACGGTAGGGCTTAAATAACCCATTTGCCCAGCTTTTTTCCAGAACTCACGAGATACCTGTCCGTCTTTTTCCCACTGCTCATGATAGGGAACCGCTTCTTCTAATAAGAATTTACGGAAACTATCACGAAACATGTCTTGCTCAGAATCAAATACAGTACGTTTGATCATTATTATTGCCTTCTTATTTTTAAAATTAAATTATCTAAAAGTTACTATGATTTTTATGGTTTAGTCTTTAAATATTAAATTGTTTTTCGCCATGTCTTTTAACAACATCGGAACCCGGAAACGTTCGCCGCAGGTTGCAAATAAAAATTCAGCGCGTTCGATAAAAGCATCGAGACCCGTTTGATTTATAAACTGCAAAATACCGCCGGTCCAAACAGGAAAGCCAATACCCATAATAGAACCGATATTGGCATCGCGAACACTGGTTAATACGGTTTCTTCAAAGCAGCGCACGGTTTCTATTGCTTGAATGTAGAGCAGACGATCTTTTATTTCTTGTAGATCAATGCTTTTGTCAGCTTGTTCAAAGGTTTCTTTCAAACCCGTCCAAAGATGTTTCTTTTCGTCTGTTGGATTCTCTTTAGTTGGATAGCTGTAAAACCCAGCGCCAGCTAATTTCCCAGAGCGCTCTAAGGCCAGCATTTTATCAACGGTTTTCTCGGCAGGGTGATGAACAAAATCTTTCCCTTCCGCGGCCATATCCAACATAGTTTGCTTACGAATTTTGTCGACCAGCGTTAAACTCACTTCATCGGTAACGGCTAGGGGCCCCACGGGAAAACCCAGCAAGAAGGCTGCGTTTTCAATCGCCGCTGCAGGAATACCTTCTCCTAACATAGCGATACCTTCATTGGCGAAGGTACCAAATACCCGTGAGGTATAAAAGCCACGACTATCGTTGACGACAATGGGTATTTTACCAATTTGCTGCACATAGTCGTAAGCCAGTGCTAGGGTTTCGTCGCAAGTTTTTTCACCACAGATAATTTCAACCAAAGGCATTTTATCCACTGGAGAAAAGAAATGCAGACCAATAAAGTTTTCTGCGCGCTTAGAAGCTTCTGCTAAACCGGTAATCGGTAGAGTCGACGTATTGGATGCAAAAACGGCATCGTTCGATAATTGCGCTTCCGCTTCTTGGGTGACCTTGGCTTTCAATTCACGGCTTTCAAATACCGCTTCAATGACTAAATCACAGCCCGCTAGATCTTCTGCTTTATCCGTCGCTAAAATCGCATTCAGTAACGTATCCGCTTTGTCTTGGCTTAAGCGACCTTGCTTTACTTTTTTATTCACAATGTTTTGAGAGTACGCTTTACCTTTATCAGCACTCTCCATGTTGATATCTTTTAAAACAACCTCAATACCTTTCAGTGCCGATGAATACGCAATGCCTGCGCCCATCATGCCCGCACCAAGGACACCGAGTTTTTTTACTTTTTTAGGCTCAATTTTTTTCGGGCGTGCCGCACCGGCTTTAATTTCGTTCATCTGATACCAAAAAGTACCAATCATATTTTTGGCGACTTGGCTGCAAACCAGCTCAACAAAATAGCGCGATTCAATACGCATCGCGGTATCGATATCGACTTGTAAACCTTCCACCATGACCGCAAGAATAGATTCTGGCGCAGGTAAGGTACCTTTGGTTTTAGCGCGAATCATGGTGGGCGCAATCGGTAACATTTTTGCTAAGGCAGGCTGGCTGGGTAGGCCGCCTGGAACCTTATAGCCCTTGATATCATAAGGCTGCTGTACTGGCTTTTCAGGATTTGAATGGGCCTTAATCCAATTAACTGCCGATTCAAGCATCGCTGCCGGTGAATCAACCACCTCGTTAATGAGTCCAAGTTCTAAACCTTTCTCCGGTTTAAACTGCTTACCTTCTAATAAGAAAGGCATCGCCGCTTGCATGCCTAATAAGCGCGTCATGCGAATCACACCACCACCACCGGGTAATAAACCTAAGGTCACTTCTGGTAAACCTAACTGTATGTTTTTACCAAGAGGGCCTTTATTGAGTGCTACTCGATAATGAGCGGATAACGCTAGTTCCCAACCGCCCCCTAACGCTGCGCCATTAATACAAGCGACAACCGGTTTACCTTGAGTTTCAATTTCACGCATGGCCAGTTTTAAACGATTTACCATGTCGTATAATTGATCGGCGTTTTCTTTCTGTATCGTAACTAAATCGTCGAGATTACCGCCGGCAAAAAAGGTCGATTTAGCCGAACGAAAAATGACCCCCGCATAATCGTCTTGGCGAAGTTGTGCGACCGCCGCAGATAATGAATCGGCAAATTCATTGTCCATCAAGTTGGCACTGGCATTCGGTTTATCAAGAATCAGGTGAACAATGTTGTGCTGATCTTTTTCATACATCACAGAATTAGTCGTCATTATATTATTCCCTTAAACGCGTTCAATAATCGTTGCGATGCCCATGCCGCCACCGATACACAAGGTCACTAGGCCTGTTTTTAAATCCCTAGCTTCTAGTTCATCTAACAAGGTGCCTAAAATCATGGCTCCCGTTGCGCCTAATGGATGGCCCATCGCAATAGAACCGCCATTCACATTGACGATGTTTTCACTGATGCCCATTTCATCGATAAAGCGCATCACTACCGAGGCAAACGCTTCATTGACTTCAAATAAATCAATATCAGAAACCTCCATGCCCGCAACTTTTAATACTTTGCGTGCTGCAGGGCCAGGGCCCGTTAACATAATAGTCGGTTCAGCGCCGACAACCGCCGTCGCCACAATACGGGCACGAGGTGTCATACCAAATTGTTTACCGGCTGCTGCGCTGCCAATCAATACGGCCGCTGCACCATCAACAATGCCCGATGAATTTCCTGGGCTATGAATATGATTAATAAACTCAACCTGGGGATAACGTTCTTTCGCCACGTTATCAAAACCCATATCGCCCATCATTTTAAAAGAAGGCTTAAGTTTGCCGAGTGTTGCAACCGAACTGTCCGCACGAATTAATTCATCCTGCTCAAGTAAGATAAGGCCGTTGCGATCTTTAACCGGAATAATAGACTTTTTAAAGGCATCTTTTTTCCAAGCTGCCGCCGCTTTATGGTGTGAACGCATCGCAAAAGCATCAACATCTTCACGAGAATAACCGCCTAAGGTGGCGATCAAATCTGCGCCAATACCTTGGGGCATAAAACCGGTCGCCACATTGGTTTCTGGGTCCATCGCCCAAGCACCGCCATCACTGCCCATAGGCAGTCGAGACATTGATTCAACACCGCCGGCGACAACCAAATGTTCCCAACCAGAGCGCACTTTCATCGCCGCAGTATTAACAGCCTCTAAGCCTGATGCGCAAAAGCGATTGAGTACCATACCGGCAACATCATCGTTCCAACCCGCCGCTAAGGCCGCCGTTTTTGCAATCACCGCGCCTTGGTCACCTACAGCGGTCACGCAACCCATCACAATGTCATCAACCGCGGCGGTATCAAATTGATTACGCTCTTGCAGGCTAACTAACAAGTCGCTGAGCAGGGTGATCGGTTTAACTTCATGCAAGGCACCGCTTGCCTTACCACGGCCCCGTGGGGTGCGAATGGCATCAAAAATATAAGCTTCAGTTGTCATGAAAAATTCCTTCTATTTATTCAAGCGCTGTTATTCAGGATCTGCTATTTAGAATCTGCTATTTAGGCGCCATGCGTAAAGCTGAGTCGATGCGAATGACTTCACCATTAAGGATGGGATTTTCAACGATGTCTCTCACTAAACGACCAAACTCTTCAGGCTTACCTAAGCGAGAGGGGAACGGTAACGTAGACGCGAGGCTATCTTGAATTTCTTGCGAGAAAGACGCCATCATCGGGGTCATAAACAAACCGGGGGCAATCGCCAAAACACGGACGCCGAATTTCGCCAACTCACGAGCCGCCGGCAAGGTCATTGCAACAATGCCGCCTTTGGACGCTGAATAAGCGGCTTGCCCAATCTGACCTTCAAATGCAGCTACCGACGCCGTAGAAATAATGACACCGCGTTCACCATCATTATTGGCTTCACGATTTTTCATTTGATCCGCGGCTAAACGCAAAATGTTGAAAGAACCAATCAGGTTTACTTGAATAATCTTGCTAAAAAAGTCGAGTGTCATCGGGCCTTCACGACCAATGATACGGCCAGGATTACCAATGCCCGCACAATTCACCGCAATACCACAGTCGCCATGGGCTTCTTTCGCTATTTGCATGGCTTGTTCAGCACTTTCGGCGCTAGTGACATCACAAAAAACCGCAATGCCGCCGATCTCTTTTGCCACGGCTTCGGCCTTGTCCATTTGCACATCAAACAAGGCAACCTTGGCACCTTGGCTGGCAAGAAATCGTGCAGTCGCTTCGCCTAAGCCTGAAGCACCGCCCGTAACAACCGCAGGAACACCCTTAATATCCATTTGCACAACCTTGTTATTTTTTTGAATGCATAAATTGCTTGTATAGATAGTGGCGAAAATGGCGGGGGCAAGCAATGTCATAAAAGGCTATTTTATTACCAAAAACGGACATGTGGTGTTATTTTAAAGTGAATTCCCCTAGACTAAATATCTTAAACGGACACATTCGAACCATTGTAAGATTATGAATACTAAAACTCATACGATTGCCTCTTATTATCAAACAGCGATTATTCAAGGGGCTAAGCGGTTAAATTATGATACAGACGCTTTATTAAAAGACGCTGGACTAGAGGCTGTTGATGCGAGTGCTGCTGTTATTAATAGGGGTAAGTCGGCAAGTGGAGAAGCTGAACGCCTATCCCCTGAAAACATTACCAAGCTAATACGCTCTGTATGGCATGTTATGGATGACGAATTTATGGGTTTTACTGAGCAGCGCTGCAAACAAGGTGTGTTTGCAATCATGGCTCAGCAGGTTATTCATTGCCAAACACTGCGTGAGGTTCTCGTGCAAGGTACGCATTTTTATCATTGCACGCGCAACGATATAGGCCTTAGTTTTCAAGAGTATGAAGATGAGGCCGTTATTAGTTTTTATTTAGAAGACGAATCATTGGACCCTGATAATTTTATTATTGAATTCTTTTTATTGATTTGGTATCGGTTTTCTATTTGGTTAGTGGGAACAAAAGTATCGCTAAAATGCGCTAACTTTAAATATTCCGTTCCAGATCATGTTAAGGAGTACAGTTTATTATTCCCCTGCCATTGTCGATTTAACCAAGGTGAAAATAGCATAGTATTTGATCGCAGTGCACTTTCTCTGCCCATAAAACAGCACGAACGGGAATTAAAAAACTTTCTTAAAAACTCACCTGCGGACTTGCTGAGTAAACCTATATTCCACAGTACCTTTACAACTCAGGTGATGAACTATATTGGGGGCAGTGCCATCGAAGCCATGCCGCTTATCGATCAGGTCGCGGACTACTTTAAGATGAGCTCGCGTAATTTACGCCGTCGACTAAAAGAAGAAGGTAGTAGCTATCAAACGATTAAAGATACTCTGCGTCAGAATCATGCAATGAAATTACTGAACAGCAAAGACATAGCCATTAATCAAATTGCCCGTGAAGTGGGATTCAATGAGCCTGCTGCGTTTACGCGCGCCTTCAAAAAATGGACGGGTCAATCTCCGCGCGACTACCGAGAAAAGGGTCGTGAAGAAGACCATGACTAACGTCTATGAATTATCAATCAATACGCATTATAAAAATACAGACTTATTATAAAAATAATTATGAGAGAAATACCTTATGGATATGACACTGAACGACGACCAACTAATGATTCAGCAGTTAGCCAAAAAGTTTGCTCAATCAGAGCTTTTACCGGTTGCTGATACGTTAGGCAAAGAGAAGGGGCGCAAAATATTTTTAGCCAATTTAAAAAAACTCGCTGAGCTCGGGTTCATGGGTTTGGATATTGATAGTCAATATGGCGGTGCAGAAACCGGTACTATTGCGTTTAGTGTAGCGATTACTGAAATTGCCAAAGCATGCTCTTCTACAGCGGTAACAATGTCGGTGACCAATATGGTGGCAGAGGTCATTCAAACCGTCGCTTCTAATGAGCAAAAAGAAAAATACCTGCCAAAACTTTGCAGCGGTAAATATCCTGCCGGTTGCTTTTGCTTAACGGAAACGACGGCGGGCTCAGATCCCTCTAGTATGAAAACCAGCGCTACTTTAGCAGGCGACGACTGGATACTTAACGGCAGTAAGCAATTCATTACCAGCGCAGAGTATGCGGGAATTTTTGTAGTCTGGGCGGTCACCGATAAAAGTTTGCCTCGAGGAAAAGGTATTTCCTGCTTCTTAGTTGAAAGGGATACACCCGGGCTGTCAATCTCGAAAGCTGAAGAGAAAATGGGCCAAAACGCCTCGGCAACCAACGAAGTTCTATTCGAAAACTGTCGTATTCCAAAAGACGCCTTGATGGGAGAGCTCAACCAAGGTTTTAAAGTTGCTGTGGGGGAACTGGCGGGTGGGCGTATTGGTGTCGGCTCAATGGCCTTAGGCATAGGCTTAGCCGCAATGGACTATGCTCGATTATATATCAGCGAACGCGAGCAATTTGGTAAAGCCCTCTCGAACTTCCAAGGCCTGCAATGGATGATGGCCGATGCTTATACCGACTTAGAAGCGGCGCGATTATTACTGATGAACGCCGCCGATACCAAAGCGAAAGGGCGGCCATTTTCTAAAGAGGCTTCCATGGCGAAGCTCTTTGCGTCCGAGAAAGCCAATAAAGCTTGTTATACCGCACTTCAGCTTATGGGGGGTTATGGCTATATGAAAGACTACCCATTAGAGCGCTATAGCCGTGATGTTCGCATTACCACCATCTACGAAGGCACTAGCGAAATTCAGCGGGTGATTATTGCACGTGAACTGCTAAGGGAAATCAGCTAATAAGACCTTTAAACAATAGAGGACTTATTTTAAGTCCTTGAATTCACCTGTGAAGTTAGCATCATAAACTTCACCAGAGATGTTCATTAAGACAAAAAGGCTTTTGTTTTCTTCTTTATTATGTAACTTAATAATGTAATAGCCTACGCCAGCCTCGTGCAGTGACGATTGAGCGGCCGGCAGGTCTAACCAGCTTGTTGATAGCTGACCAAACCCTAAGCCTGAGTCGCTTGTTGTAAACTGGTTTGCGACATTAGTTGCGACCATTTGGGCTTTCTCCGCAGAGATAGGGCCATGACTGCCTTCGTGGCTAACGGCATTTGTTGAAAATAATACGCCGCTTAGAATTAATGCCAAAAGTGATTTCATATTTCATTATCCTGCTTGAAGTTAAATTGTTTTTTATAGTCCGATAAACCAGATTCTGCTTTTCGCATGTCAGCATGCACATGGCTATGATCATCTTTATTGAGTGGAAAGTCATCAGCATATTCTGAGTGTTGGTAGCTGTGTAGTTGCATTAATAATAACAAAGCCCCTAATATCATGAGAAACCAATTAGCTAATTTAGAAAACTTGGCAAATGATGCCGTTTTACGCCAACCCGCCAGTACAACCAGCATAATAGATAACGCCGCAATCTGTCCAAATTCAACGCCTAGGTTGAAGGATAAAATTTTCAAGACTAACCCATCTTCTCCAAGCGGTAATTCTTGCAAGCGGGTGGATAAACCAAAGCCATGAATCAAACCGAAAATAAAGACCATCCACATTAAATTGGGGGGTTTGATGTCTAGGTGTTTTTTGAATCCGTCTAGGTTATCGAAGGCTTTATAACAAACGGTTAATGCGATAACGGCATCAATTAGATAGATGTTGGCTTGAATCCCCCACAATGTCGCAAACAACAAGGTGATCGAATGGCCAATGGTGAAAGCGGTTATGAACTTTACGATATCGGTGAAGCGGTTTAAGAAAAAGATAACGGCAAAAATAAATAACAGGTGATCGTAACCGGTAACCATATGAACGGCGCCGAGTTCTAAATATTCCAAAGGTCCTGCATTAATAATTTTTAGCTGGTCTGCCGCCGACATACCATGTCCCCATGCGACCACGCTGAGTAGCAATAAGGGTAAAACGATCAATAGCTTACGCATGGTAGCTTGCTCAGTTATTTAAATTTCGACTATATTGGCAAAGCTCACAGGGATCGTCAATCGGCTTTACTGATTGTTACATTAGGTGGTCAGGGTATCGACGATAGCATGATGGATGGCACAATATGCACATTTCATGTCACTTAGGCTCTCGATGCTTAAGCCAATCTTTTAGACATAAAGTCTTTAATAATAAAAAGTAATGCAAGGGGTGCGGGAGGGTATTAATGAAACTGATCATCATGATCTAAAACTGCAAGTTAGTTTTTTTTGGCCGAGCAACCCAGCACGCGATAGAGCACGAAAAAATTTTGATGTGCTATAAAAAAATGGCTATATATTTCGCGATAAGCTCAATACATTGAATAGATTTTTTTAAAATACGCGATATTTTACCTGCAGGTTTACGTCTCTAAGACGGCCGGAGCAGAGCACTTAACGACTGTACTCGTTGCTACGACACTCAATGATGAAGACATCGAAAAATCTCATCCTGCTATGCGTGATTTAATTCAATGGCGTGCACTTGAAGATATTGAGTATAAAACCATCGCCTTCGATGTTTATCAAGCGAGTAATGGTAATGAGATGCTACGTACTGCAGGTTATGTTAATGCTATGCTTTTTATTCATTTAACGTCCAGTAGCATGGTAACGCACTTTTTATTAAAAGATGGCTATAGTAAGAAATAAGCACTTAAGCTATTGGAAGACACCCAAAAGCAGTATTGATGAGTATAGCCTAGTAGGGAGGGCGATGAGTCGACTAGGCATTGCTTAAAAAGCGTAATGCCTGCTGTTTTAAACAATAAAAAATTTGTAGAATGAATGAGCTTAGTGAATTAAATTCCCCGCCATTTGTAGTCAGTTAGCGAAAGACTTGATTGATACGATAATCCAAGGGTCTGCGATCAACTTTTCGATCACGGCTGGGCTTGAACTGTTACCTCTACCTCTACCTCTACTATTAGGGTGTTATAGGCTGGGTACTTTTAATTGGAAGTGTACTTTCAACGGGAGAAAACGATGCCAGTTGACGCTTTAATTTGTACCAAAGGGGCCCAGAAGACAAGACAGGAATGCGGCTACGATCTGTTTCGTAATTACTTTGCTGCCAGTGTTGATTAAAACCATCTAGATCAACCGCTTTATGAAGCTGGCGAACTTCAGTAGATACCTGAGCGATTGCTTTGACATCATTCTCCCAACTAAAGCGATTAAATTCTCGATAATGAAACTGCTCATCAATATAACGATCACTTAAATGGATAAGGTGCTGCATTAGTTGATGAAAAAAATAATTAAGAGTCGGCTTGGCAAGCATAAAACTGATGTATTTGGTGCCCGAAAGTTCTGCTAATTGACGACCGGCCTGAGGCAATAGTGTTAGCTCAACCAGATATTCACCTGTTGGGCGAAACATAAAGCTGAACAATTCAAATTGCACACCATCATAACGAATGGTTTTTAGAATACTTTCAATCTCAACACTGAATAGCACCTTAATTTTTGTATCGTCCATTGCGGGCTGTAAACGCTCTCGACTATTGGTTAGCAAAGGTAAGTCATGATGATTGTTAAAAGGCGTTGTCATCTTTTCTTGGTGCTCTAAGCGAAACAATTCACGTATTTCGTGCTCACGAGCTTTCTTTAACGCCAAAAAAACGGTTTGTATGATTTCTGAAGAAGGGAGTTGAGGTTCAACGCGCCATTTACGTCCGTAGACTACTTTTTCTTGCATTCCGTGGCTGGATTTATAATTATCCACACCAATAATACCGATCTGTACATAGATTCCCGCTTCATCATGGCTTGCAAATATTGGATACCTTGGATCAAAATCGATATCCATTAGCAGTTGCTCAACAGACTGTAAGCTATGCTGGTAACTTAAATAGTGTTGTGGAATACAGAAGCGACCGTCGGCAAGTGCTGCTTTGGGAGCATTTTCTAATGCTTTTTCGCCATCAAGTAAAGTTTCAATATTTAGCATCATAACAAGTGTCTACTAATCAGTTAGTCGGCGAGCGTGTTTGTGTCTTTTATACGGAAGCACGAGCTTTTTGGTTTCTATTTAGATGCTTAATCTTCTCAAGTCAGTGTCCTTTTATCTGATTTTCAGCATAGCGGAGAGTATTAGAAAAATAAGGAACACGAATAACACTCATCCACCGGCTTTTAATGGGCTATCTTAGATCGAAATTTTGCACGGCGAATATCCATCGCAGGAGGAATAACTGAGCAAGGACATAATGGCAAAGGTGTTCCTATTATTGCGCTGATTATCGAGTTCTTTCCGTCTAAACATTTAGTTATCCCGATATCGGACATTTACATGCGAATAATCCCTGTGAGTAACAACTCTAATAATAAATAATGTCACCATAATAAATATTCTCCTCTAGTGAGTATTTTTTACTGTAGAACTAAGGACCTACTCATACGGACAGTGTTTTATAAAAACGTTATTTTTTAATAAGATAACCAGTATTAACTGGATAAGTAAGCAATCTAAAATACTAAAAATAAGGTCCTATTTTGTGTGATATTGGACCTATGATGGCTTCTTTTTCAGGGAGCGGTGACGTTTAGTTGTATGTTTATTACATTTAATTGTTGTAATCGGATTAAGATTATGTAATTGTCTACGTAGATTAAGGTACATGAATTTTATTGAGTTGTTTTGCAGCTTTAATGAGAAACGTTATCACATCTTTATATTAGAATTGGTGAATTCTTGTATAACTTAAAAATATTTCACCAATAATGAAGAGTAAAGAGCATGAGTAAAGGTATCGTTAAGTGGTTTAATGCCGATAAAGGTTTCGGTTTTATTACACCTGAAGATGGCAGCAAGGATCTTTTTGTACACCATTCAGAAATCCAAGCTGGTGGCGGTTACGCAACTTTGAACGACGGCCAAGCTGTTGAATTTGAAGTTGGCGAAGGTCAGAAAGGACCTTGTGCAAATAAAGTTGTAGCTATCTAAGCTCCAGCCTAAAGCACGTGAAGCAGTTGGTCGGCTTGCCGTCCACTGCTTTGTGCCCCATTAAACTTTCTTAATTCGTTATATCCCCCCTCCAAATTAATAACTCTGATCCGTCATCCTGCATTGTATTCAGTTTATTTCCCCCTCTTTCCCTCTGAAATTTAGACAACACTGACTAAGTATCTAAAAACCCCGTGATCAATACTTGAGTGCGACACCGTTTATTTTTGCACAACAAAGTACTGTTTCATTAATTATTTTAGATAAAATATTTGGTTTAAAAGGTATATAGCTTGGTAGCCCTGAATCAACTTTCATCAATCGATGGAAATATAACCAATGACGAAATGCTGTTTGGCCTAATTGCTCAAGATATTGAGAAGCAAGGTTTTAGTATACGCCATGGTGCACTACCAGAGTGCTTGGCAGGTGACTTATTTAATCACCAGCAATCATTAGCGGCCGAGAAGTTTAAAAAAGCAGGCATTGGTCGAGGAGATACCTACCTTGAAAATGAATTTGTGAGAACCGATGAGATTTGTTGGATCAATGGTGAAACAGAAGTAGGGCAAAATTGGTTGGATTGGTCTGGAAGTTTACAAAGCTTCTTAAACCGCCGCTTATTTTTAGGTCTTTTTTCATTCGAAAGTCACTTTGCTCACTATGGGCCAGGGGACTATTACAAACGCCACTACGATGCCTTTCGCGGGGAAGCTAACCGAGTTTTATCGGTTGTTGCCTATTTTAATACCGGCTGGACTGCCACCGACGGTGGCGAACTGGTAATCTATAAAGATGATCATGACAAAGAGGGTGTAAAAGTCGTGCCCTTGTTCGGTACGCTCGTAGCTTTTTTGAGTGAAGAATTTCCTCACGAAGTATTGGCCGCAAATCGAGATCGATATTCTATTGCCGGTTGGTTTCGTATTAATACCTCGGTATTCGATCGGGTTGATCCTCCATTATAGTTAGGGCTAGTAATTATTCACTTGCGGAGTCGCTCGACTGCGCTTTTTTTTGGCCAAGTAAAAACACCAAAAAAGGTACGCAGTAAGTTAATACTGCAGGAAACCAGCGTATCTCAGCATCGAAAAATAACCCATCATACTGATTGATTAGTAATAGTATGGTGCCTACAACGAGAGCAACTTTTAGCGCCGACAGGTACGCGGGTAATGAAAATGGCGGTAGCATATAGACTCTCTATTGAGCGTTTGGGAAAGATATTGCCTTTAAATTAGTCTAGGCGACTGTCATAGCATTGCGCTGCTTAATAAACCAACCCCAGATAAAAACAGCAAGCTCTTACAGGCTAGCATGAAATGTCCTTCGCTAATGTTGGGTTGCATACGATATCCTAGCCACACACCGATAAGGCTAATGGGTAATAATAGGAGGTCGATTATTACTAGTGAAGAAACAGACAGGTCAGATTGCCACTGGCCCGTTAAACTGTAGGGTATTATTTTAATGACATTCATTATGGCAAAAAATACCGCGGCGGTTGCCAACCAATTACGCTTAGGTAATTGTCGAGTCGCCAAATAAATATTAATCGGCGGCCCTCCAGAGTGAAGTAGTGTACTGGTCAAGCCTGAGACTGTGCCCCAAATTAATCCGGCGTAAGGTAGGCGACCTAATATCGGAGTCAGGTTTTTCCATAGAGCGAAGGCGATGCAAAAAATACCGAGTAAAAGCTGTAGTAAATTACTGGGTAGCGTTCCTAATAAATAAGCCCCCGCGAAAATGCCAACTAATGCGGGGAGTACAATTTTTTTTAATTCTTGCCAGTTAACCGAACGCCAATAGTAATGTATCGATTTAGCATCCATTACAATCAGTAGCGGTAGCATTAATGCGGCGGCAACCGGCACTGGAATAACCAGCGATAATAGCGGTACGGCGATGACGCCAGCCCCTCCCGCAAAGCCAGATTTAGAAATGCCTGTTACAAGCACCCCAATAATGGCCAGTCCCCAAAATAACGGGCTGGACATTAATAAAGTCTCCCAGGGTAATAATATATCTTCAGTTATATTCATCTTGTTGGCATTTAGGGTCTGCGTGGTTATTTCAAAAATAATGACTTCAAAGGCTATTGTTTTGAGGTAGCTCGAACCAGAGTGCAATCAAACCTTCACCTCCCGCAGAGATTGAAAGTTGATCTTTTATTATGCCAAGGCCATCACCTGGGGTTAATGCATATTCATTACTGAGTGCACTGCCTGAAATAACCTGCAGATAACCAACATACTTTTGCGCAGCTAAGTCGTAGCTTTCTCCCGCTTGCAGCTGCAAGCGGAAGAGGCTGGCATTTTGATGAATGCTAAGGCTACCATCGCGGCCAGTGGGAGTTACTAGTGGTGTCATTGTAGAGGACTGCACAACCGCCATTTGCTCATAGCTAGGCTCTATGCCCCTTACATTTGGGCTAATCCAAATTTGTAGAAACTTTAAAGGTTCTGTTGCCGACGCGTTGAATTCGGAGTGCATAACCCCTGTGCCAGCGCTCATTCTTTGCACATCGCCCGCAGGCACAATGAACTGATTTCCCATGCTGTCTTTGTGTTCTATTGAGCCCTCTAAAATATAAGAGATGATTTCCATATCGCGATGTCCGTGTTCACCAAAGCCTGCACCCGGCGCCACGATGTCATCATTAATGACTCTTAAGACAGAAATTCCCATATGGTCGGGGTCGTAATAATTACCAAATGAAAAAGTATGTTGGCTGTTAAGCCAATCAAAATTCGCTTTGCCACGGGTATCGGCAGCTCGATAATAAAACATGATTGCTCCTCATTATTTTAAAATTGCTAAGGTCTATAACGACATGTGTTCGCTAAGCTTTTGGCAAATGCTCACGGCCATGGGCTAGATTAAAATCTTGCTCAGGGCCCAGTGGAATTATTCCCGTTGGATTAATCGTTGGATGGCTACCGTAATAATGCGTTTTGATATGATCGAAGTTAACCGTTTCGGCAATTCCAGGCACTTGATACAGCTCGCGCACATAACCGCTAATCGCAGGGTAATCGGCTATCATTTGTTTATTGGTTTTAAAGTGACCAAAATAAACGGCATCAAAACGGATCAGTGTGGTGAACAGGCGCCAGTCTGCTTCGGTTAACGTTTGGCCAACTAAATAACGCTGCTTAGAAAGTAAGCCCTCTACCCAGTCCAGCGCATCAAATAGCTGATGAAACGCTTCTTCATAAGCGACTTGGGTGGTCGCAAAACCAGCACGATACACACCATTATTAATGCTGTCGTAAACTCGAGCGTTTATCGCATCAATCGAGTCATGCAATTCTTCTGGGTAATAATCATCTGTATTGCCCGTTAAATGGTTAAACACAGAGTTAAACATACGAATAATTTCAGACGACTCATTGCTGACAATTGTTTCTGTCTTTTTATCCCATAATATAGGAACGGTAACGCGACCCTCATAATGGCTGTCAGCTTTTAAATAAAGCTCATAAGCATATTTGAAATCGTAGAGTGGCTCGGGTTGAGAAGTAGAATCTTGTTGAGGTGCAGAAAACTCCCAGCCGTTCTCCAACATAATCGCATCGACAATAGTGACATCAATATACTCTTGTAAATTTTTCAATTCACGAAAGATCAGCGTGCGGTGGGCCCACGGGCAAGCCAATGATACATACAGGTGATAACGACCTTGCTCAGCTTTGAATCCAGCTCCAGCATTAGAGCTGGCTTCGTTACTCGGCGAAGTGCTGCCATCTGCGGTTAACCAGCTTCTAAAACGACTGTCTTGACGACGAAACTCGCCGCCGCTATCTTTTGTGTCATACCACTGATCAACCCATTGGCCATTTTGTATTAAACCCATGATCTTTTACCTTAATGTCTATTATAAAAATGCGACTGTTTGAATCGCAGTTAACTTAATACCGTGGTTCAGTTGAGTCTGATTGCCGCGGTATTGGCTAAAAATATCTAGTGTGATAAATAGCTTTTATCAATACTTGCACCGCCCGCACCCCGAATTACCAAGGTTGCACTGATGACCAATAGTATCAAAGCGTATTCGAAACCGTTAGTCGCCATGAAAAAGCCATTTTCAAGATGAACTGTAACAATTGCCACAAGCATAGTGACCGCTAATACTAACGCTGCAGGGCGTACCAGAAGACCGATAACCAGTAATAAACCGGCAAAAAATTCTGCGCCGCCAGCCAGACCCGCCATCAAAATACCCGGAGCCAAACCGATTGATTCCATCCATCCGGCAGTACCTTCCAAGCCATAGCCACCAAACCAACCAAACAATTTTTGGCTGCCGTGTGCGGCGAAGGTGAGACCTGCGCCGATGCGGATAGGCAAAGTATCTAAGCCAGCGGTCGTTGTCGTAAGGGTGTTTAATAGTGCTTTCATCATTATATTCCTAATGTTTGGTTGAGTGTTTAAGTAACGGTTCTTGATTTGATGAAGTCATTGTATCGCGCTAAAAAAGTTCCAATAAGCATCATTATCTGTTTAGAATGATCTAAATTTTAGAACAATACTGGTATGTCCATGACAAGCAGAAATCCGATCACTATTGAAGTATTAGAGACCTTAGATGCGATCGATAGGCGTGGCAGCTATGCAAAAGCGTCTGAAGAGTTGAATAAAGCTACCTCAGCGGTTTCCTACGCCGTACAGAAGCTAGAGGAGCAATTAGATATCGCTTTGTTTCAGCGCCAAGGACGCCGCTCTGTATTAACCCCAGCCGGGCAGCTAATACTCAAAGAAGGGCGGGTTATTCTGCAAGCCACTTCTCGCTTAGCCCACTCAGCCAAAGAAGTGGCGACTGGCTGGGAACCCAAAATACGGGTAGCCATGGAATCGACCTTAAACTCTCCGGTATTATTTGAAGTATTGGCAGACTTTCTACAAGCACATGAAAGTATCGAAATAGACCTATCAGAGAGTGTACTTAACGGCGGTTGGGAAGCCCTTGCCCAAGATCGAGTCGCCTTACTGGTTGGTGTACCAGGGCCTGTGCCATTGCAGAAAGGTTTCAGGGCAATACCGATAGGGGATAGTGACCTAGTACCTGTTATAGCCGCCTCTCATAAATACGCTAAGCTAGCCCAAGCCCCTCAAGCACTCGTAGCCATATTACCTAAGCTTAGGCGTGTCATTACCCACGATACATCGTTACTTGAAGTGTCTCGAAGTGAAGGACTGAGTAACGTAGGACAAAGTTTTTATGTACAAAATATGGATCAAAAAGTTGAAGCGATAGTCGCGGGAATTGGGATTGGTCATTTACCCCGAAAACGAATACATCGCTATTTAAACAGCGGTGCATTAAAGGAGCTTACACTAACGAATGTCACTACTCATGAATATTTTATTGCTTGGAAAATTAGTAATAAAGGCAAAGGCCTGCAGGCATTAACGCAATTATTAATAGCCGCTAAGTGGTAGTATCTTGTAATCATTTTAGTTTTAATTGTTTTTAAGGAGCTCTATGTTTATTGCCATTAGCGTACATATCTTAGCGGTCACCCTTTGGGTTGGAGGGATGTTTTTTGCTTATTCATGCCTAAGGCCTGTCGCGGCTAGTGTATTAGAGCCACCGTTGAGATTAACTGTTTGGGTTGGGGTACTTTCAAAGTTTTTTAATTGGGTCTGGTTATCCCTTATCTTATTGATTGCGACAGGGCATTATATGGCCGCTCAATTGGGCGGTTTAGCCAGCGTCGGTAAGCACGTTCATATCATGATGCTGTTGGGTTACATTATGATGGGAATATTTATGCATGTTTATTTTGCGCCCTTTAAGCGTTTAAAAGCCGCGGTAGTATTGCAGGATTGGCCGACTGCAGGGAATAATTTGAATGTCATTCGCAAGAGAGTTTTGCTGAATTTAGTGCTTGGCTTAATAACAATATTTATTGCTTCAGCGGGTCGCTATTTATAACACTCTAGGCGCTTCAGCAGCGCTCAGTTTTTTAAGTTAATTCTTTTTCGTACCCTAATTAATCACTCGTATATTGTGATACTTGTCGGTGATCTTTTCCCGATAAAATGGACACATACTTATTCATGCTGCTATAAACCTTCGCTTAAATTCAACTTAATAGCTTCAAAACTATACGTGTAGGTCTTTTTTTGGATGAAAAGGAAAAATAACTCTTCAGTCTTTTAGGGTAAGGTATGGGTATGATTTTAATGTAACTCATAGAGGGTTGCTAATGACACTTGAGCAAGGATAATACGTTGTCCTATCCATTTCATTCCATTCTCTGATTATTTGATAAGCCGTCCCCCAATAATGCGCCTAGATAAATTTATCTGTAAAAGTACGGAGTTAACAAAGCTCGAAGCCTTACAACGCATTCATGGCGGTGATGTGATTGTTGATGGTATTGCGAGTGGGCAGGGCGCGATAGGCGAATCAACTCAAGTTCACGAAAATAATACCATTACGCTCAATGGCCAAGGTTTAACGTTGCGTCCATTTCGCTATATTCTTATGCACAAATCTGCAGGGACTATTTGCTCAAATACTGATGGTGACTATCCCTCGTTATTTAATGTATTAAATAACGATCCAGCGATCAACAATGTTTCAGAACTGCACATCGCAGGACGTTTAGACGTTGATACAACAGGGTTAGTATTAATAACCGACGACGGGCGTTGGACTTACAATATAATTGCGCCTACTAAGCATTGTCATAAAGTTTATCGCGTTGGTCTATCCTATAGTATTCCTGATGACACTATTGAAGCACTCGTCACTCGCTTTAAAAATGGAATACAACTGCAAGGAGAACAGCAGCTAACCTTACCTGCGACATTAAAAGTACTTCCTAAAAACTCGTCAAATAACGGTAAAGAAGTGCTGCTCACCCTTAGTGAAGGTAAATACCATCAAGTTAAGCGAATGTTCGCAGCCGTGGGAAATCGAGTACGTACGCTGCATCGTGAAAAAATTGGAGATATTCAACTTAATATAGACGTTGGACAATGGCGCTATTTAACAGAGATTGAAATTAGACATTTTGTAGAGTAACAATAATTTTTTAATGACTCGAAAATATATCTCTTATCTCTTATCTCTTATCTCTTATCTCTTATCTCTTATCTCTTATCTTTAACCATTCTGGATCCACTTTCCAAAGGCTGCTCCACTTAATGATTTTATTCGCGGGCATAGGCCTAGCAATGCCATAACCCTGAGCCAGTTCACAGCCTAATTTTAATAATGCCTTACCATGAGCAACGGTTTCTACGCCTTCAGCGATAACCTCTCGATTAAACGAAGCTGCAAGCCCCACCACCCCAGTAACAATGGTAAAATCATCGCTATTTTTTAGCATATCCCGCACAAATGATTGATCGATTTTAATAAGGTCGGCGGGTAATCGCCTTAGGTACGTTAGCGATGAGTAACCGGTTCCAAAGTCATCAATTGCAAAATTCACCCCCAGTTCGAGACATTTCCTCATAATATCCGCTACGTCATTTATGTCACCAAAAGCACTGGTTTCCAGCAGTTCTAACTGTAAGGCGCTCGGGTCAATGCTTGGATGCTGAGCTAAAATAGTTTCTAACCGCGTTGTAAAGTCATGTTGCTGAAGTTGTCGCGCCTCTATGTTGACGCTAACAGGAAAATAAACCCCTTGCTGCACCCAGCGATTAATTTGCGTTAATGCTTCGTTGATAACCCACTCACCAATATCAATACTAATAGTTTGGTCTTCTATTATGGGTAAGAAATCGATGGGGTTTAGCAAACCACTAGTAGGGTGCTGCCAGCGAATAAGTGCTTCAACACCGATAATTCTACCCGTTTTCATGTTTACTTTAGGCTGGTAATAAAGCACCAATTCATTGTTTTTGAACCCATTACTTATTTTCTGAATATTTTTACGTTTTGTTGTTATTGCATCGTCATGAATAGTATCAAATATGTGATAACAATTTTTCCCTTTTTGCTTCGCAATATACATGGCTTGGTCGGCATGTCGAATAAGTTTTCCGTCATCAGCCTTGTCTTTAGGGTAGAGCGTGACACCAATGCTGGCTGACACTTTTACGACCGTATCAGCTATTTTTACCGGCTCAGAAGCAGATTTTAATAAACGTTCTAATATGGGTTCACAATCTGATTCTTTCTCTAAGTCGGCTAATATCACCACAAATTCATCCCCCCCAAAACGTGATAACGTATCACCATCACGAAGGGCATCTTTCATACGCAGTGATAGCATCACGAGAAGTTCATCGCCAATAGCATGCCCGTTTTCATCGTTAACCGCTTTAAATCCATCTAAATCAATAAATACGATCGCGACTGAATGATCGCTGCGCTTCGTCTGAATAATGGCTTGCTTAAGTCGGTCTGCCAATAGTGTTCGGTTGGGAAGTTGTGTTAATACATCGTAATGCGCTATGTGCTCTAACTGCATTTGGTTTTTCTTTAATAGCGTAATATCAGAGAATAAAATAACGAAATTTTTTACATTTCCGATTTTATCATAAACAGTACTGATGTTTAATAATTGTGGATAGTTTTCTTGATTTTTCCGTTTACTCCAAACTTCTCCATCCCAATGATCTTTAGTATATAAGATATTTATTATTTTTTTATACATTTTAGGTTCGTTTATTTCGGAATCTAAAAATCTTGGTTGTCGGCCCAATACTTCATTCTGGGTATAACCTGTAATAATTTCAAAAGTTTTGTTAACATTTATAATAACGCCTGTATTATTTGTAATTACAATACCTTCACGTGCATGGCCAAAAACACTGGCTGCTGTGGTTAACGTTGCTTCCATTTTTTTTCTTTTGGTGACATTCTGCACCAGTGTTGAAAGACCGGTTATTTTGCCATTTAGAGCTTCTGTTGGCGTAATATGCCATTCACAAACTATGGTACTACCATTTTTTGTGATGTTTTTAGTGGTCGCATAGCTACCGTCTTTTTTTAAAAAAAATGCGAGAAATCGATCCTTCAATTCACTGTAGACAGCCGGTGTTACTATAAGTTCTGTAACATGGCGTCCAATGGCTTCTTCTGAACTGAAACCAAACATCTTTTCGGCTGACTTGTTCCATTCTCTACAGTAAAAATTGGTATCCCAAAAAATATACCCAAGAGGTGTGTTTTCAATATGTTTTGTTAACTGATGCTGGCTTTCAAGTAATAAAGTCTGACTTTCTTTAAGTTTTATGTCTTTTATATGTTGCTCTTTAATCTTTTGTTCTGCATCTAATCGCGTTTTTGCCATCTCAGAAAACTGTTCTTGCAATGTCAATAATTCAAATATGCTATGTTGTGGAAACCGCGTATTGGATTCGCCTGACTCAAGACTTTTTGCAGATTCAATTAATGCTGTAATAGGCGTTAAAATACTTCGGCGAAATCCATATGTAGCAGTAATGATTATTAAAAAAGAGAAAGATAATATTAATATAAGGGTTGTTGCGAATCGTGTATTTATCTCTGTTAATTCTTCATTAAACGGAATGCCAATACTTAGAGTGAGAGGGGCGTCATTACTTTTACCTGTAATTAAGCGACTTACAAATATTCTAGTATGATTGTCGGAGTTTTTTAAAATTTTAAAGTTTTCTGATATTTCAAAATCCCCTGCAACAACAGAGTCAAAATGACCTTCTGAAAATTCACTTAACTCTCGAGGATTAATCGGAAATTTTGCAATAATATTTTCATCGTAGTCAGTAATATAAGCTACAGTGTTTTTTGATAGGTGAGATTCTGAAAGAAGTGTGCTTAACCTGTTTAACGATACGACAGCCACAACAAAACCGAGCAAGTGATCACTGATAGGATGAATTACAGGATAGGCAAAATTGATACTGGCAACGCCAGTAGTGCGATCGATTTGATATTCTCCAGTAGTGAATTTTTTCGTTTTAAGGGCTTGCTGAATGTATGGGCGGTCTATTAGATTAACGGGCTTATTTAAGGGCATTGCATTACAGAGCAAATCGCCATTAACCCGTGCTACGCCTAAATTTATATAGCGATCACTTAGGTTGAGTACGTCCGCTAAAAAAGCGCTGCAGTGAGAAGATTTGGGTCTTAAAATAGTAGGGGATACTGATAACTTTTTTAAAAGTACTTCTGTCTGATTAATGATTGCTGACTGGTCTGACGTGATGGCCTTAGCTGTTAGTAACGCTTTTTTTAGAGCTCTTTCAATAGACGTGGTGCGATCATGAAAAGAGAAAAATATAAGAATTATCAACCCTGGTAAGATTGCCAGTATGATCAACGTCACCAGCTTTGACTGAATTGATTGCAGGAAGACCTTCATCAATTTGTACCTGTTCAATTTTAGTCACGATATAAATTGCGTTAAAAATTGAACAATGTACATCAAAGTAAAGTATGATTTATGTAAAGTACCTCTTTCTAGCTCAAAGATAAAATTGTAATTAATCAATATGTTAGCGTTTATCTAAAGGAGCATTTACATTGGTTATCATCCCCAGAGCGGTCTCATGCAAGCTGCTAACATACAGTTTATCGCCAACCTCAAATGCACCGGTTGTTTGACCGTATACACCTAAAGGATCTTGTAAGTTAAAGACAACATTTCCGGAATCATTGATCGCAACGATATGGCCATAGCGTTGAGCTTTAGGGCGTAAAAATGCAGGCAAGCGCTGAATAACTTTACGCAATTGTGGCGAGTCAGACAGCATATCTAAAGGCTGACTGCGGGGGCTTACTAATCCAAACCAATATAACCCATTACCGGCGCGTGCTAAATTATCAGGAAAGCCAGGAAGGCTATCGATCACAACGTCTAAGCTTCCCCGTTGTTCGCCGTGCAGCGCTAAGCGCATAATGCGATAACTGCCCGTCTCGATAAACAATACCGCTTGCTCGTCATGACTTATTGCCACGCCGTTAGCAAAGTTAATACCACGTGCTAATACCGTTGAAGCTTTTGTGTTTGGGTTGTACTCGATGATACGGCCATGGCCGCCGTGTTCATTAATATCCAAAAGACTGGCACTGAAAGTACCGTATTTTTTAGCATGAAATTTCGAAGACGCATCAGAAAAATAAATATTACCATTGCTAGCGATATCAACATCATCAGCGTAATTAATAGCGATCCCTTCTACGCTATCGACTAAGGTTGTAATGTCTCCTTCAGGAGAAATACTTAATAAGCCTTTAAACGCATCGGCAACGATTAAGTTACCTTGCATATCAAATTCGATACCCAATGGGCGGCCACCGGTATTGACCCAAGAATGAATTTTATCGTCTGAATCTAAAAATTTAATATCACCACTTAATAATGAAAAATACACATGATTGTTTTTACTAAGGGCTAAGTCCTCTGGGCCAATATCCCCCTTTAATTCAATACGATTTATTTGGCTAAGTGTTGAGTTTTCAGAAAACATATTGGTATAACCAAGATTTTCAGGCGATTGCCAAGCGACAGGATCAATATCTACTGGCCAGAAGGCCAAGTAACCAGCCAATATAAGTACAGAACTCACCATTGTTTTTTTCATTACACTGTTCATTATCACAAACCCTTCGTTTTTATTTTTGTATTCCTTAAAGTAACATTTTCTCAATATATAAAAAGGCTTGAATGACAAAAAAAAAGCACGCGATCTTTGCAGAAGGCGTGCTTTTTAACGATCATTTACGGTCTTAGATTACCGAAAGTATTACGTCAATGTTGCCACGAGTTGCATTTGAGTACGGACATACTTTGTGCGCTTTATCTACCATGACTTGTGCCTCAGCTTTATCCATATCACCGAGTGATACCGCCAGCTTAACGGCAATACCAAAGCCGCCGTCAATGGCACCAATAGAGACTTCTGAATTGATGTAAATATCTTTTGGCAAGCTAAGCTTTTCTTCGCCAGCCACAAATTTAAGTGCGCCAATAAAACAAGCCGCATAGCCCGCTGCGAATAATTGTTCTGGGTTAGTCCCCTGACCGTCATCGCCGCCTAAACCTTTAGGCGTTGATAGAGTTAAGTCTAAGCGACCATCATCTGATTTTGCTACGCCTTCACGACCACCTGTTGCCGTTGCTTTTGCTGTGTAAGCAACGTTCTGTAATACATTCATATAAAGCTCCAAGGTCTTAGTTATTTAGTTTGTGTACAAAATACTATCTCAGGTAAATACTGATTGCAAATACTTTGTATGCAAATTAAAGTAATTACCTCAAATTAAAGTCGCTACTTAAGGAGTAACGTATGCCGTTTGATCAATTGAAACTCAAAAACCAGCTTTGTCATCGATTATATATGGCGTCAAACAGTATTGCTCGTGCTTATCGTGAACCACTGAGTGAACTCAATATCACTTACCCACAATATGTCGTGATGATGGCGCTATGGCAGCAAGACGGAATTACCATTGCAGATCTTGTGTCAACAACGGCCATTGATGGCGGTGCGATGACACAGATTCTGAAGAAAATGGCCGATAAAAAGTTAATTGAAATAATCAAAGACAACAAAGATAAGCGTAAGCGCTTAGTGGCGCTAACGCAACAAGGGCAAGCATTAAAAATACAGGCCACTAATGTTCCGAATAAGATAAAGTGCAAGTTTAAACGTATTGATAGCGGGCAGGTCGAGCAGCTGATGCAACTTCTTGACTTAGTAGTGGATGATTTAGCGGAATCTTAGGTTATTGTATTGGATGATTGAATCATAGTGATAAGCTGCCGTTCAGTTAATATACCACTCAGAAAAAAGTACCTCGTAAGGAGTACCAAATCGCCATGAATAAAATTAATTCTAAAAAGTTGCTTAACAGTAAATGGACAGCGGTAAAGTCCGTTAATAAAGAAAAACACTTCGTAATAACAGAGCTTAAGTTCGATGAAGAAGGCGAGGTCATCCACTGTTTGATCGAAGCGGTTATATCACATCGCGCTGAGTCGATTGAGTGGGAAGCACTAAAAAATACGGACAGCTGGATTCAAGGCTGGAAGTAAAACGCTATTATTATGAAAAAGAGCCATTGAGTTAACGGTATTGACCCGATAATTGATGTTAACTCTGCACCAGAATCAGAACAGAACTAAACCAATAAGCGCTTAAGAATGATAAAGGATGCTAAAATCACCGTTAACTCTTTCTTATTACCGCGTACTCACCACGATGGCCCTTTAATGTGGCGGAAATGAATTGAGTATGAAAAAATTACGTTTTAACTCTGATTATTCTTATACTTTTTTTGTGCGTGAGCGTGTGTATGAAAACTTTTAAATGTGATTGCAAAACCCATCAGATTTTATTTTTTGAAAGCAGCATGTGTGTGGCTTGCGAGCGTGTCGTTGGTTTGGATGACAAGTTCGATAAGGTTGAGCCTTATGATTTAGATGAAACCAGTGGGCACTATTTCAAAGCGGCTGAACCAGAAGTTCGTTATCAGAAATGTGATAATCACGCCGATTATCAAACGTGTACCGGCATGGTGAATTTGAGTACGTTTGTGCCTGTTGAAGGTGAGGAAGAGGTATTGTGTTTCGCGTGTCGTTTCAATGAAACCATTCCAGACCTAAGCATTGTTGAGCACATTCCATTATGGAAAAAAATGGAAGTCGCTAAGCGCCGTGCTTTATATACTTTAAAAGCCATGAAGCTACCTTTGGAAACCCTTGCTCAGAATGCAGAAAGCGGGCTCAGTTTTGATTTTACCACGGATCGAGATGTAAACGATCACTTTGCAAGCACCTTAAAAAATCAGCAAACGGTATTTACGGGACATGATAGTGGCCATATTACCATTAATCTCGCGGAAGCCGACGACGTTGCACGCTCGCATGCCAAGCTCGCCATGGGAGAAAATTATCGTACCTTGCTAGGACACTTTCGTCATGAGTTAGGCCATTATTATTTTGACAAATTAATGGCGGGCTCACCGCAAAAGCATGCGTTGTGTAAACAGTATTTTGGTGACGATGAGCTGTCTTATAAAGACGCAATGGATAAACATTATAAAGAGGGAGCCCCTGAAAATTGGCGTGATTCATATATTAGTGAATATGCCACTATGCATGCGTATGAGGACTGGGCCGAGACGTGGGCGCATTACATGCACATTATGGATACGTTAGAGACGGCAAAGAACTTTTCCATTACGGGTTCAACGATTGGCAATGCAGAAGAAACGGAAGAGGTTGAAGACTTAACATTACCGCAAGATGCTTATTTCTTTTCAGCACAAACGTCGATTACGAATATTTTAGATACTTGGACGGACTTTGCGATTATTCTTAACTCATTAAATCGCAGTATGGGAATGAGCGACGCCTATCCGTTTGTATTAACTCAACCGGTGCGAACAAAATTGGCGTTTATTCATCATGCTATTCATGACCGATTGAATCGTATGCCAGAATTGATTGTAGAAACTGATAACGGTTAAATCGGAACGGATGACGATAAGTGCTGGTGAGCGCACTTAGCGTTTAATAAAGCCTTCGGGTCTTCGGGAGACATCAACCGATACTTCTAAGATTGGACTTTTCCCCCCACCAAAAATAACGCCTTTTAACGGCGTGACATCATAATAGTCTCGCCCTTCTGCGGTCACTATATGTTGTACCCCTGCGCGAATATTATTGGTCGGGTCAAATTCAATCCAGCCTTCTTGCGGCGAATAGTACGCAAGCCAAGCATGGGTTGCATCAGCGCCTACCAGTTTTTCTTGGCCTTGCGGCGGCAAGGTTTCCATGTAGCCCGATACGTATTTTGCGGGTATCCCCATAGCTCGTAAGCAACCAATTTGCAGGTGAGCAAAGTCTTGGCAAACCCCTTTTTTATGGGTGAGCACTTCAGACAATGGGGTTGAAATATTAGTAAAACCTGGCGTATAGGTAAAGTCCTGAAAAATTCGTGTGGTTAACTCTTCAACGCATGTATAAAGCGGTCGTGATAATGAAAACGAAGGGCTGGCATAGTTTGCAAGTTCTTTGCTGACCTTAATCATGGGTGAATCTAAACAAAACTCACGCGCCTGTATGACGTCTATGGAAGGCGTATCTTGCAGAAATTTCAAAGCACTTGCATAGCTTATTCCAAAGTCGAGATTTAAATCTAATCGGTTTTCTGCAACGTCAACTAAGCTCTCCGCCGTAATGGATAATTCACTGTGAGGTGTTTGAATCTCGAAATGATAACTGTGATTGCCAAAATAATCAGTGCGCTTATTTGCATGAGTCTCTTGCGGTGAAATAATCATTCGGCTTTCAAGGCAGGTTTGTCTTGCCGTATCTCTAGGCATTAAATTGGCTAGGTTGTAACAATGAGAGACTTTGCCAGAGTATTTATATTTTGTTATATGTCTAACTTGATAGCGCATGTTTAAGTTCCTTTACTATCAATTTTGTGGAAGAAGTACGCAGGTTTATAAATAAACTTTTAAAAGTCATAGGTTATTCCTCCCAAGAAGTTGTAACAAGTTGCTGTGGATCGCTGCGATGATCGAAGTATTTATCGCTTAACATATTACTGAAGTCAGACAGTAAGGTATTTAAACGCATCAGCAAGGCAGAAAGTTCACATCTTGATCCTTCTTGGCTTTCCGCTAATGTGGTTATCCGGGATAGCTTTAAACTGGTGACCGCTTCCAATAACGCGCGGTCTTCCTCATCCAGTCCTTTGAGGTTAGGGTCGGTTCTTCGCACTGCGGCAAAATGATTTTGTAATTGTTCGAATTGAAAAATCAACGATCTTGGATTGCTATCATCTAATATAACAAGCTCTAAACCTAACTCTATGCCGCTGCGCGTTCTACTGTGACGGCGGTAAGTAATGAACACTTCCATTGAACGCAACATGGCGTTAAGCAGAGTTTTATCATCGCCGTTATCCGTTGTTTGAGTCACCAGCGTGCTGACGGTTTTCATGATTTGTGCGGCGCGTTCAACTCGACGGCCCATGTCCATAAAATGCCAACCGACGCCACGAACCATGCTTTCTTGCATTAAACCAGACAGTGCAATAAGCGGAATCACTAACGGATCCAGATCTTCTTCGGGTGCGGAAGACAAACCATTGGCTAACGATGTTTCTAAGTTATCCAGCGCGTCTCTAATGTCATTGATTACTCGAATAGTATCTGAAGAGAGCAATTCTTTAGATTCGTCAGCACAATGTAATAATGAGTTTAGAGTCGATTTTATGCTGCCTGGGCGATGTCCATCTTTAATAATTAATAATAATTCTTCTTCAGGATTGGCGAGCTGTTCGTCGGAGGCATTCAAAAACCCAGGATGGGTTCCGGTCACTTCCGTAATGGCGCGCAGTAATATGCGTTGTGATTCTTTACTGATCGCTTGCTCATCGTTAATCATCATAAAAACGGTTCTGAGTATGCGCAGTGATGCCTCTGCTCGTTCTGCGTAGCGTCCCATCCAAAATAGATTTTCAATTACTCGACTCGGCAAACTCATCAACGAAGATTCTAGTTCTGCCTGTCCACTTTCAAGTGAATCGTGATCGCTAATGCGTTCTGGTTCAGTGGCCGTAATCCATGTGTCTTTACTTGGGCAGCTGGCTTGCATACTAATAATGGGGCTGCCAACGTCATTGCCCACGCGCGTTAAGCCACCGGGCATAACAATGTAAGAATTATCGGCGGCAACCGAAAATGTGCGAAGAATTGCCGGTCTTGGTTGTAGCTGCCCTTTTATCAATGACGGGATATGGGGTTTATCAATGCGTTCTTGCGCAACGAACTGATTGGGCTGGTGACGAATTTTACGCAACAGTTCAGTCGTATCGGTTTCGTTTAGGTCGCCGCCAAACACGCTTTTAAAACTATGGCCTCTGTAAATAGGCTTAATAATTAAGTGTTTAAAATTGGCCATGACAAATTTTAAGTCGTCGGCATCACCACACCAATAAGTTTTAACTGAGTCTAAACGTGGTTCTCTGCCAAGCAATGTTTTACTAATCTCTGGTAGATATTTTAGCAAAATAGGATTTTCGAGCACACCTGAACCAATAGGGTTCGCCATAATAACCCGACCTGCTCGGACAACATCGAGCAGCCCCGGTACGCCGAGTTGAGAATTATTGCGTAGCTCGACCGGGTCGCAAAATACATCGTCAACTCGCCTTAAAATAACGTCGACACGATCAAGTCCATCTAAAGATTTCATCCATACAAAACCATTTCTAACGACTAAATCACCACTTTGGACCAGTGGAAACCCTAAATAATTAGAGATATAAGAATGGTCAAAGTAAGTTTCATTGTGCGCGCCTGGAGTGAGTACAACGACTCTTGCTTGGCCATTGGACGGCGATAACGAAATCAGTTTGTGGCGAAGTCGCTGGAAGAAACTGGCGAGTCTGTGAACATGGCTGTCGCGAAATAAACTGGGAAATACCCGTGACATCACGGTTCTATTTTCTAGTACATAACCTGCACCACTCGGTGCTTGCGTGCGGTCGGACAGTACACACATGCTGCCATCTGGTCGTTGAACCATATCGGCTGAGTGAAGAATAAGCTCGTGTTCGCCCGGAATTTGTATGCCTTGGCAGGCACGTAAAAACCCACCGTGGCCAAATAAGGCTTCAGGGGGCAGAGCATGCTGTTTAAGTAAGATTCTGTCGCCGTAAAAATCTCGTAGCATTAAATTAAACAGTTCAGCGCGTTCAAGTAGCCCCGCTTCAATGACGGACCAATCTTCGCTGCCAATAATAGCGGGTACAAGATCCAGTTCCCATTGGCTGTTGGTAGTAGGGCCTTTACCGTAAATATTATAGGTAACCCCATCGTCGCGTAGAATGCGTCGCGCTTTGTCTTGGCGCTCGTTAAGTGCGGTTGACCCTAAGTTGTTTAGACTACTGAGTAAATAATCCCATTCCGGTTTGATCGTGCCTTCTGGCGTATAAACCTGATCCGTAATACCGGCCGCTGGGCGATTATAATTCAAGCTGTGACTGGTGTGTGTTTGCCCTTGTGTTTGAGACTGACTTTGCGCCTGCATCTCAAGTTGTGGCTGAGGTAAAGGCTGATTTGGGGGATAAAGGGATTCTGTCACAATTGCCTACCTGATGACGATGATATATTGGCTCAACCAAGGGGATTGAGTACTTTATTGAGCGAGCTATATTATATACCTATTTTTAAATTGAGTATCACGAAGAGAAAGACACCTTTTGTTGAAGGTGCCTAAATCTGTAGGACTTAACGCACGGCTAGCAGTCTATCGGTCTACGCAGGTCTAACGTATGCGGATACTCGTTAGTCGGTTCTTCGCGCAGAGGCTCAAGTTTTTTATCATGGCTTTGCGTATGGCTCAGTTTTTCAAAACGATTGATGCGTCGTGATTCAGCCTCAAACGAATTGACAGGGAATGTATCGTAGCTGCGGCCGCCAGGATGAGACACGTGATAACTGCAACCGCCCATCGACTTACCGTTCCACGTATCGATGACATCAAAGATCAGGGGCACATGGGGACTGATACGTGGATGCAGCGCCGAAGGTGGTTGCCATGCACGGTAGCGAACAGCTCCGACATACTCTCCATGGCGCTCGGTATTAATCAAGGGCACACGGCGGCCATTACAGGTTAATACATAGCGGCCATCGGTCAGTCCGGTGGCTTTAATTTGCAAGCGCTCAACTGACGAGTCGACATAACGCGCGGTACCAAAGCTGCTGCTTTCTTCCCCTAACACATGCCAAGGTTCAATTGCCCAGCGCAGTTCGAGCTCAATATTATCCAACTTTACGCGACCATAATGAGGAAAACGGAATTCTTCAAACGGCGCCAGCCAGTCCAGTTCGAACGGATAGCCGTGGTCTTGTAAGTCGGCAATAACGTCTTTCATGTCGTGCCAAATGTGGTACGGCATCATGAAGCGATCATGCAGCGCCGTGCCCCAACGGACTAACGGTTTTTTGTAAGGTTCTTTCCAGAAGCGCGCTAATAGCGTTCTAATTAATAACGACTGCACCAATGCCATGCGGCTATGAGGGGGCATTTCAAAGCCACGGAATTCTAAAATCCCTAAGCGACCACTGGCACTGTTGGGTGAAAACAGTTTATCAATACAAAATTCAGAGCGGTGAGTATTACCGGTAATATCAATTAATAAGTTACGTAATACACGATCGACTAACCAGGGTTGTGTCGCCTCTTCTTCGGACATTTGCGAAAAGGCAATTTCCAGCTCATACAGCATTTCATCTCGGCCTTCATCTACCCTGGGTGCTTGGCTGGTGGGGCCCAAGAACATGCCAGAGAACATATAAGACAAACTAGGGTGATGCTGCCAGAAGGTAATAAAGCTGCGTAATAAGTCAGGACGACGTAATAGTGGACTGTCTTCTGGTGATGCGCCGCCTAGCGTGATGTGGTTACCGCCGCCGGTGCCCGTATGACGACCATCGAGCATGAACTTCTCTGTGGATAAGCGTGATAAGCGGGCTTCTTCATAGAGTTTCGTTGTGGTGTCGACGAGTTGTTCCCAGTTATCAGACGGGTGAACGTTTACTTCAATAACGCCAGGATCAGGCGTCACCAGTAATTTCACTAAACGCGGGTCACGAGGTGGCTCATAACCTTCAATAATGACCGGTAACGATAACGCCGTAGCGGCCTCTTCAATCGCAGCAACCAGAACAATGTAGTCTTCTAAATATTCTAGCGGTGGCATGAATATATGCAGGCGACCTTCGCGCGCTTCAATACACATCGCTGTGCGGACGACTTCCTTCCATTCAGGATCTTTTTTGAATTCGTTATCGATGTTTTTGTTGGCTAATAAAACGTGTTCCGCCGCGCTTAATTCACTGTGCGTCGGGATCGGGCTAGCAAAACGAATGTCGGTCCGTTTTATGAGAGGATCACGCGGTGCAAAAGGATCGCGTTGAATCGGCAGCTCTTGGTCTTCTTCAGCCAGCGAGGGTAAGTCGTTTAATGGTAAGCGTAAACCCATTGGGGAGTCGCCTGGAGTCAATACAATTCTTTCGCGCTTCATTGGCCAAACGCTGCTCTTCCACTGTTTATCACCCTCACCACGACCAATGGGAATCACTAAACCACTGGGCACGCTGATACCCCGGTCGATAAGGGCGGCTAGACGCCGGCGATCTAAATCTGATTGAACGTTTTGCGCCAACAAATCGATATTTTTGGGCAGTGATTGTTCTCGTTGAAGATAGTGCAAAGCATCTTCATAAGCTGGCTGGCAGTGCGCCTTTGGAATGTCGAGTAAGATGCAAAGCGCGCGACTGAGATGACAGGCATCTCTAATAGTATGTCCGTAGTCTTTATCGATACGAGCGAGGCTGCTGGTTTGAGTCCAAAGCGGTTCACCGTCTTTACGCCAAAAAACGCCCAATGCCCAGCGTGGAATCTCTTCGCCCGGATACCACTTGCCTTGACCATAATGGACTAAACCATTGGGTGCAAAGCGGTCTCGAATGCGCAGTAATAACGTTTTTGCTAACGATAACTTATCGTCACCTAGCGCATCGGTATTCCACTGTCCCGATTCCATATCGTCGATCGAAACGAACGTAGGTTCCCCACCCATGGTGAGGCGGACATCATTTTTTTCAAATTCTTTATCAACGCTCGCTCCGAGTGCCAATATGTGTTGCCATTGGTCTTCGGTATAAGGCTTAGTAACACGCGGGTCTTCTAAAATACGGGTGACCGTATTATTGAAATCAAATTCAACGTCACATTCATCCGTAAAACCTACGATGGGCGCAGCAGACACCGGGTGTGGGGTACACGCCAAAGGAATGTGACCTTCGCTGGCAAACAATCCAGAAGTTGGATCAAGACCTACCCAGCCCGCGCCCGGTAAAAAGACTTCACACCAAGCATGAAGATCGGTGAAATCTTTTTCAGTTCCTGAAGGTCCATCTAATGATTGTGCATCGGCCTTTAGTTGAACCAAATAGCCCGACGCAAAGCGCGCGGCCAAACCTAAATGACGAAGCAGTTGTACCAATAACCAAGCCGAATCACGACACGAGCCTTGTCCGCTTTCGAGTGTTTCTTCCGGTGTTTGTACACCGGGTTCAAGACGCACTAAATACTTAATTTCTTGCTGTACTTGTTGATTAACTTCAACAAGAAAATCGTTAATACGTTGTTTTTTAGTATTAACGGCTTTTAAGCGTTTTCTAAATAGCGCGCCACAGTTTTTAGCTTTTGAAGACTCCTTTTCTAGGTAAGGCAATAATTCTTTTTTCAGTTGCTTTGGATACGTGAAGGGAAAATATTCAGCGTATTCTTCCACAAAGAAATCAAACGGATTGATCACTGTCATGTCGGCAATCACTTCGACATCGACTTCAAACTCAGTGCATTTTTCTGGAAAAACCAAGCGCGCTAAGTAGTTACCAAACGAATCTTGCTGCCAGTTAATGAAATGCTCAGCGGGCTTGATTTTTAAGCTATAGCTATGAATCGGCGTTCTGCTATGCGGGGCAGGGCGAAGCCTCACCGTGTGAGGCGATAAGCTCACAGGGCGATCAAATTTATAACGGGTTCTATGATTTATAGAAACACGGATAGTCATTTATGTTCAGCCTTGTGGGTTAGTAAACCAATTCTCGGAAATACGGGAATGAATCGCAGCTATATCTAATTGCATGTCGTTTAGGAAATCTTTCATCGGTACGCCTAGATCGCGATAATCCATTGGACTAAGGCGCGCTTCTTGAATTTTTTTCACTGTATAAACAACAGGCTTGTGATGCGGTAAATTTTCCAATGACCCCTTCACCGCCGCTAAGCAGTAAGTGATCGATCTTGGGAATGCTTTATCTTCAATAATATAGCGTGCGACGAGCTGACTTTTAACGGTTGAACGCACGGTGCGACGATAGCTTTGATCGGCATCAAGAGATCGCAAGACCTGACCCCAAATGATTTGCTGGCTGTTAATGGCTTCTGCATCATCCATTACTTGCAGCTGTGCTCGAACCCCTGCATCCAATAACCGTGTTGTCATATCGGCACGCTCAATATTGCGCCCCAGACCCATAAAACTCCACACGGCATCACGTGGCATGGTGCCCATTAAGAGACCTTGAATTTGCTGGCAACTTTTAATCACGCCCTTCAAAAAGTGAAAACGTTGGCTGCGATTAATACCCTGCTGTAGGTTCTCTATAACAAACATATTCAATTCGTTAATCATGACCCAAATCTGAGCAGGGACAACATCGCGAGTAGTTCTTAAATTTTCTCGGGCAAATTTCAAGTTAGAAACCACCGAACAAGGATTATTCTCTTCACTCAATAAAAATTTAATGACATTACGTTCATCTTGAACTTTATAGCGTTCATCAAAAGCTTCTTCAGCACTGTTTATAGTAATTAAGTTGTACCAACCAATACCGACACTACTCGGTAGGTCAGACATCAGTTTGTCATAAACGCTAATAAGTCGAACGGTATTTTCAATACGTTCCAAATAGCGGGCTGCCCAATATGTTCTTTCTGCAACGCGAGATAACATGTGTTTCTCCTATGGCTGTCTCTAATCAACGATCCGCTATTCAACGATCCAAGTGTCTTTACTGCCGCCACCCTGTGAAGAATTAACCACCAAGGAACCTTTTTTCATCGCTACACGGGTTAATCCCCCCATCGTCACGTAAGACTCTCTTCCTTGAAGAACAAAAGGTCGTAAGTCGAGATGGCGTGCCTCTAATTGATTTTTTCCTACGAAGGCCGGAGCGGTTGATAACGCTAAGGTGGGTTGTCCTATATAATTTCTAGGATTCTCATTGATCAACTTAACAAACGTGTCGCGCTCTTTTTTGGTGGAATGAGGCCCTACCAACATGCCATAGCCACCAGACTCGTTAGCCGGTTTTATGACCAGTTTTTCGATGTTATCAATAACGTATTCACGTTGTTCTTTGTCGTAACATAAATAGGTTTCAACATTCTTTAAAATGGGTTCTTCTTTCAGATAATAGCGAATGATGTCAGGTACAAACGCATAAATAACCTTATCATCAGCAACTCCTGCGCCAGGTGCATTAGCCAACCCTACCTTACCGGCTTTCCAAGCACGCATTAATCCCTTAACGCCCAGTTGGGAGTCTTTATTGAAGACTTCTGGATCGATAAATAAATCGTCGATGCGCCGATAAATAACATCAACTCTCTCAAGTCCCGCAATGGTTTTCATGTAAACGCAATCATCATCTTTAACGACTAGGTCTGCACCTTCTACCAACTCACAACCCATGTTTTGAGCTAAAAATGCATGCTCAAAATAGGCCGAGTTATAAATTCCCGGGGTTAATACCACAACCACTGGGTTTGGAATGTCACGCGGTGACAATACGATCAATGTTTCGAATAACTGCGTACAATAATCATCAATGGGAGCGATTTTTATTTCTTCAAACAGTTCAGGAAGAATACGTTTGGTGATTGATCGATTTTCCAGCATGTAAGAAACACCGGAAGGTACGCGTAAATTATCTTCTAAAACATAAAATTCACCGTCGCTATCACGCACCAAATCAGTGCCGCATATGTGTGCCCAAACCCCTAAAGGGGGAGAAAACCCGACACATTCTTTGCGAAAGTTTTCTGATTGCGCAAGCACGTAGGCAGGAACAATGCCGTCTTTAATAATGTTCTGGTCGTTGTAAATATCATCGATAAACATATTGATGGCTTTTAAACGTTGCTTTAAACCTTCGGCGGTGACATCCCAGTGCGCTTTACTGATGGTTCTTGGCACGATATCAAATGGCCATGCGCGATCAATATTTCCTTGATCGGAATACACCGTAAAACTGACGCCCATTTCTTTAATAGTTGATTCAGCCGCTTTACGATGGAGCTCTACCGTGTCTTCTGACAGGGTTCTAAAATAAGACACTAATTTTTTAGCGGGTTTACGCGCCTTGCCTGGACCGCTCATGACTTCATCATAAAAGTCATCGCAAGCATAAGTACTCCATATATCCGTCATTTTTATTTAAAGCCCTTTATCCATTAATAGCACTAAAAAGTAAGGAAAAAATATATCTATGTTTACTCAAAACGCTGCATTCACTCGTAGATCGTCAAAATATTAAAGTGCGTTGTCAGCGGTACTGTTAATTAAAAGCCTGTAATCTAATAATTTATGGCTTACATATTAGAGCAACATCTAGAGCAAAAATTATGATCCAGATCACGTTTTTTAGTTCAGGCGACTGATTTTTTTAAATTTTTTCAACGGCTATATGCTTTACGATAAGATTGCTGGGGGGACCAAATTGATTAAAAATTGCAACGTCCGCCGCATCTCTGCCATAACCAATGGCTACGTAGCCACTTCTTAATTCTGTCTGAGTTGCGTCGAAGGTATACCAGCGCCCACCCACGTAAACTTCAAACCAAGCGTGTAAATCCATCGGTACGAGTCCATGTAAGTATCCGACCACAAGCCTTGCAGGAATGCTTATGCTTCGACAGAGGGCGATGCAAAGATGTGAAAAGTCACGGCAAACACCCGAGCCTCTAACATTGATTTCGGTTGCAGATAGCTGAATGTCACTGCCTTCCATGTCATACGCTATATTAGATCGAACCCAGTGTTCAATGGCTGAAACTTGATCGTACCCTAATAGGTATCCTGAAGTAATTTCTGTTGCTAAATTTGTAAACCTATCCGATTCACAAAAGCGACTCGGTAATAAATAGCTGAGCACAGAATCAGGAAGATATTCAATATCGACAAAAGGAGCACCCGGTAAGCGGTCATAAAAATCTGAGATCATGACTTCAGAAACCGTCTTAATAATAAGATTTCCTGGAGGGGCCATTAAGCGTTGGCAAAGGTTGCCATAAGCATCGCTGAATTCAAAAACAGGCAGCATAGGAGTGTGTCTATATTCTTCACTGATGATCCATTGCTGGGAACCACTGCAAGGCTTAAGCATGAATATAAATGGCGTATGTACCGCAATATCAAACTCTAGATAACAGCTGGTGCGAAGCAGCATTATTAGAACCTTGCAATTTATGAGATTATTAAAATAGCCTAGAAAAGTGAAACTTGAAAGAAATATTATCGGCAATTATTATCGGCAATTATTCGTTATTATTTGAGGTACATTTGTACCGGTATCGGGCATTGTATTCGTCAATGGTTTGGTGAGTTGTGTTGGGATATGGCCCTGTAAAATGTTGGTCTGTCGTTAAAAAATTATGTTGAACTGTATTCGAATTATGAACGATGAAGTTCATGGGTGATAAGAGTTACAGTGGCGGATTTACACAGGGAGAAATTACTGCCTTAGTCTTGTTTATGATTCCTTGTTTGTATGTGATCTTGTCTGGCGTTGGTCTGACGCACTCTGATAAGCAAGAAAGGATGAAAAATTCAGTTTATGAATCATAATGTGATGGCCGATCATTATATTGTAACTATTGGTAATAAGACTGCATTGTTTCTTACCGCGAGTTCTTTTAAAGTAATAATCATAAAAAGATGACCGCTATTACAAAGTCTTAGTAAACCCACTAACCGTGAGTAGTTAATAATGAGCAATCTGCATTTCCCAAAGTTATTTGAGCCACTGGATTTAGGCTTCACTCAATTAAAAAATCGTGTATTGATGGGTTCAATGCATACCGGTTTAGAAGAAATGAAAGATGGCATGGAGCGCATGGCCGCTTTCTTCTCTGAGCGAGCTCGCGGGGGCGTGGGTCTTATTGTAACGGGAGGGTTTGGTCCAAGTTCAGAAGCGGCCACCCACCCGCATACCAATATTATTAGCAGTAATGAAGACGCGTTAAAACATAAAACCATTACAGATGCGGTGCATGGCGAAGACGCAAAAATCTGCATGCAGATTTTGCATACCGGTCGTTATGCCTTTAATCCAAATTTGGTAGCCCCTTCGGCCGTGCAAGCCCCCATTAATCCGTTTACACCCAAAGCTTTGGATGATGACGGTATAGAAAAACAAATAAACGACATCGTTCAATTGGCTAAATACGCTCAAGTCGGCGGTTACGACGGTGTTGAAATAATGGGCTCAGAAGGTTATTTCATTAACCAGTTCTTAGCCAAGCGTACCAATCATCGTGAAGATGAGTGGGGTGGTGAATACGAAAACCGCATGCGCTTAGCGGTTGATGTTGTTCGTCGTACTCGAGCAGCGGTGGGTGAGAAATTCATTATTATTTATCGTTTATCCATGTTGGATTTGGTGGAAGGCGGTAGTTCTTACGAAGAAGTGTTACAGCTAGGTCAAGCGATTGAGAAAGCCGGTGCAACCATTATTAATACCGGTGTGGGTTGGCACGAAGCGCGTATTCCAACAATTGCGACTAAGGTGCCGCGCGCCGCTTTTACTTGGGTAACGGCAAAATTCCGCAAAGAACTTTCAATTCCGTGTATTACGTCTAACCGAATTAATACACCCGAAGTGGCTGAAGAAGTGTTACGGCGTGGTGATGCGGATATGGTGTCTATGGCGCGTCCCTTTTTGGCCGATCCATTATTTGTTGAAAAAGCAGCGGCCGGTAAGAGTGACGAAATTAATACCTGCATTGGTTGTAACCAAGCCTGTTTAGATCACGTATTCAGCGGCAAGCTAACCAGCTGTTTAGTGAACCCTCGTGCATGCCATGAAACAGAAATCATCATTTCTGACATTGATGCAGGTAAGAAAAAGACATTAGCGGTTATTGGTGCAGGACCTGCGGGTTTGTCGTTTGCAACGATCGCTGCGGGTCGTGGTCATGACGTGACCTTGTTTGACTCGGCCAGTGAAATTGGTGGCCAGTTTAACATTGCGAAGCAGGTTCCGGGCAAAGAAGAGTTTTTTGAAACCATCCGTTACTTTGGTAAGCAGATTGAATTGACGGGCGTAAACCTGCAGTTAAATACGCGTGTGAGCGCCGAAGATTTAAATGCCGGTGATTATGACGAAGTTATTTTAGCCACCGGTATTGCACCACGTTTACCTGAAATTAAAGGTGTTGAGCATAATAAGGTCTTGAATTATCTTGATGTGTTAAGACATAAGAAACTCGTGGGTAAAAAAGTAGCGGTGATCGGCGCGGGTGGTATCGGTTTTGATGTTTCTGAATACCTATGTCATGAAGGTGTTGCGACCAGCCAAAACATTCCTGCCTTCATGAAAGAGTGGGGCGTTGATATGACGTTGCAAGCACGTGGTGGTATCGAAGGCGT